>DATHTJ010000081.1:0-1695 GCA_035463315.1 Pseudonocardiaceae bacterium | reverse complement strand
CCCTGATTGGATCTTGGGGTGGCTCGTGATTTCCGTCCGGTGGATCGTGACACCGGGTTCCTGCTGCCTCCCGATGTGCGGGACTGGCTGCCCTCAGGGCATCTGGCCTGGACGGTGATCGACGCGGTCGAGACGCTGGATCTGACCGCGTTGATCTCGGCATACCGCCTCGGCGGCCGCGGGCGGCGGGCGTATGACCCGGCGATGATGCTCACCCTGTTGATCTACGGGTATGCGGTCGGGCAGACCTCGTCGCGCCAGATCGAACGCAGCTGCGAACACGACGTGGCGTTCCGGGTGATCACCGCCAACCAGCACCCCGACCACGACACCATCGCCGCGTTCCGCACCCGGCACCGTGAGGTGTTCGCCGAGCTGTTCACCCAGGTCCTGGTGTTGTGCCGGGCCGCCGGGCTGGTTCAGGTGGGCACCATCGCGATCGATGGCACCAAGCTGGCCGCGAACGCCTCGTCGCGGGCCAACCGCACCGCGGCCGGGATCGAGAAGTCCCTGGCCGAGCTGGGTGGGTCGACCGAGCTGGGTGGGTCGACCGAGCTGGGTGGAGTGGTCGAGGAACGCCTGGCCGCGGCGGAGTCGGTGGACGCGGCCGAGGACGCCCAGCACGGTCCGGGTCGCCGCGGCGACGAGCCGCCGGAGGACATGAGCGACCACTCGCGGCGGCGGGCGGCGTTGCAGCGGGCGAAACAGGAGCTTGAGGCCCGCGAGCAGGAAGCGGCCGCGGCGCGCCAGGCCCGCGAGGACCGCTATGAGCAGAAGGTCGCGGCCCGCGAGGCCCACAAGAGCGTCCACGGCACCTATCCGAAGGGGCGCCCACCGGTCGAGCCGGCGGCGCCGGCGGGCAAGCCGTTGCGGGTGAACACCACCGACCCGGACTCGCGGACCCACCGCACCTCGAAGGGGTTCCTGCAGGGCTTCAACGCCCAGGCCACCGTCAGCGACGACCAGGTCGTGATCGCGGTCGAGATCGTGGATCAGACCAACGACGCCGGACAGCTGTCCCCGATGATCCGCGCCGCGATCGGCAACCTCGACCGGGCCGGGATCGTCGAGCCGGTCGAGGTCGTGCTCGCCGACGCCGGCTACTTCCACTCCGACCAGATCGCCGACCTCAACGCCGTCCACCGCGAGCGCCGCGGCCCGCAGGTGTTGGTGCCCCCGGACCGGGACTCGCTCCGTGATCCCGAGCGGCAGCAGCCGCCGCTGCGGCAGTCCGCGATCACCAAAGCGATGCGGGACCGGCTCGCCGAACCCGAGCAGCGAGCCCGCTACCGGCGCCGACAGGCCATCGTCGAACCGGTCTTCGGGCAGATCAAGAACCGCATCACCGACCGGTTCCGGCTCCGCGGCCTGCCCGCGGTCCGCAGCGAACTCACCTTGATCGCCGTCGCCCACAACCTGCTCAAACTCCACGCCGCCTGCCCCTGACAAGCCGGGGTCGCGGCGCCCTGCGCAGCCGCGACCCCACCCCCACAACCCACAGCCGACCACCGCCGATAACCCGACCACTACCCGACTACAAAGTCCGACAGGCTCTATAGCCCTTCTTTCTGCTCACGAGCGCGGAGCGCACCTCAGCGCCGACCCCGGGGCAGGGCGCGGACCAGCGGCAGGACGCGGTGGGCCACGCGCTCGCTCAGCGCGATCTCCGTGCGGGTGCGCTCGACCCCCGGGGAC
>DATHTJ010000080.1:0-5342 GCA_035463315.1 Pseudonocardiaceae bacterium | reverse complement strand
GGAGTACGACGCGCGCGGCAACGTCGCCCGCGACGCGTGTTTCATGACCAGCGTGCCGGGCGTGTTCGTCGCCGGAGACATGGGCCGCGGGCAATCGCTGATCGTGTGGGCCATCGCCGAAGGCCGCTCCGCCGCCGTCGGTGTGGACCACTACCTCACCGGCCGCGATGTCCTTCCCGCCCCCATTGCGCCTACGGACCGGCCCTTGGCCTAGCGGCCCTCGTGAGTGGCGATGCGAGTCATAGGTCACTGGTGCACGAGGACGCGCGCTGCGAGACGTGTATTGGCCTGTTCGTCCGACGTCGCTATCATTCGGTTACCAGCATAGGATGTCGGCGACGTTAGACGTCGGTAGCAGGCCACGTCGGTTATGATGTCCGCATGTTCGTCAACCGCACGGCGGAGCTGGCCGCTCTGGAGCGTTGGTGGTCCGGCACTGACGCGCGGATGGCGATGGTCTGGGGACGCAGGAGGGTGGGCAAGACCGCGTTGGTACGCCGGTTCGCCGACGGGCGACGGACCGTGTTCCACACCGGAGCCAGCCGCGGACAGCACACCGAGCTCACCTTGCTGGCCCGGCAGGTTGGCGGCCTCGGCGTCAGCGGCGTACGGGACCTGGTGGCTCGCGGGTACACCGATTGGGACGACGCACTGGACCACGTCTCCATGGTGGCCGAGGGGGAGCCGCTGCTGCTGGTCCTCGACGAGTTTCCCGAGCTGGCCGCGACCACACCCGAGTTACCGAACCTGCTCCGAGCCTTCCTCGATCGCAGCCAGGGGCACACCCGGCTGCGGATCCTGCTGTGCGGCTCCGCGGTGCGCTACATGGAGGCGCTGCAACAGCAGCGCCAGCCACTCTATGGGCGAATGGACCTCACCCTGGCAGTCCATCCGTTCGCACCCTGGGAGGCCGCCCTGATGCTGCCCGATCTCCGCCCGGCCGAGCGCGCGGTGGTATACGGCATCGTCGGTGGCATCCCGATGTACCTGGCGTGGTGGGACCAGGCAGCACCGCTGGCCGAGAACCTGCGGGTGTTGGCCTGCGAGCCAGGTGCCCGGCTGCTGACCGAAGGCGAGCTGATCTTGGCCACCGAAGCCGAGGCAGGCGAGTACCCACGAGCAGTGCTGCACGCGATCGCGACCGGCGCCACGCGCCATAACCAGATCAGGGACACGATCCGGGCTGACCCGACCCGCTTACTCGATCGCCTGGTCGACCTCCGGCTGATCGAGCGTATCCAACCGGTCACCGAGACAGGGCGGACCCGGCGGCGTATCTACCACATTGCCGACAACTTCCTGGCGTTCTATCTGGACGTCCTCACCGGTTACCGCACCGAGATCGAAGCGGGGCTGGGACCGACGGTCCTGCAGGTGTTGCTCGACTCCCTGGATGATCATCAGGGAGAGCGGTGGGAGGCGGCGTTTCGTGAGCATGTGCGCCGGCTCGCCGCCGGCGGCGAATTCGGTGATCGAGTCGTTGCGGTGGGCCCATTCTGGACTGCCGACGGCCACAATGAGATCGATGTCGTGGCGCTGGCCGGACGCGCTCGCCTCCCGGTACTGGTCGGGGAGGCGAAGTGGGCGCGGGAGGTCTCGGCGCCCCGAGTCGTCGCCGATCTGCACCGCAAGGCCGCGGCGCTGCCGGGTGCACCGCATGATGGTCTGCGGATCGCGATCTGCGCCCGCGAGCGGGTTACCAACCTGCCGGACGACGTGGTCCCCATCACCGCCGCCGACATCTTCTCCTGAGGTCCGGTCAGGTTGGGCGTGGTGGGCGAGTTGCGGTGGCCAGTGCGGCAAGGTCGACTTCGAAGGGCACTCGGGGCTCATGGCGATTCCCACCCCACCCGTCACATCAGCCCCTCCAATCCCTGGAGAAGAGGTATAGATCCGTTGTGGACGTGCCGCAGAGGGCAATAGGGAACCAGAAGTTGCCGTCCGCGGCACGTCCGCGTGCTGCAACAGCCCTTCCCCGGGCCTCACGAAGCAAGATCATCTATCACGCCGCCGTCGTGATCACACTGAGTTTCCTTATCTCGCCCGGGCAAGCCGCGCCCTGCCGTCGATCATCCAGCATGCGCTGACCCCCGGCCGGCCGCAGCGGTCCACGTCGCGGACCCGCCTGTTGCTCTGCGGGTCGGCAATGTCGTTCATGGGCGGGATGCTGTCCGGCACAGCACCGCTGCGCGGTCGAGCGGGGCTGGAGCTGCGGGTCGCACCACTGGACTACCGCCTCGCCGCTCAGTTCTGGAATCTGGACGATCCGCGTCTTGCCGTATTCGTACATTCGATCGTGGGGGGGACGCCGGCTTACCGCCGGGAATACGTGCGCGATGACGCCCCGTCATCGATGGCGGATTTCGACAGCTGGGTCGCCCGGGCGGTGCTCAATCCAGCTAGCCCGCTGTTCCGCGAAGCCCGCTACCTACTCGCCGAGGATCCAGGCTTGCGCGACCCCACGCTATACCACTCGGTGCTTGCCGCAGTCGCGGAAGGCAACACCACGCGAGGGGGTATCGCAGGCTACATCGGACGCAAAGCGACCGATCTGCAACATCCACTGACCGTTCTGGAGGATGCCGGCCTGCTGGCCCGCGACGCCGAACCGCTGCGGGCCGGCCGGAGCAATTACCGGATCATCGAGCCGCTCATCGCCTTCTATCAGGCGATCATGCGCCCTGCCTGGACCCGACTAGAACGCCGGCAGGGTGTACAGGTATGGCGCAGCGCCCGACGAAGGTTCGAGAGTGCGCTGCTCGGACCGCACTTCGAGCAGCTCTGCCGCACCTGGGTGGCCGAGTCCGCCGCACCCGAGACCTTCGGCGGGATCCCGGCCACCGTCGGTCACGGTGCGGTCAACGATGCCGCCGGGCGAACGAGTCACGAGGTTGACATCGTGGCCCTGGGCGATCCGGGCGCCGGTCCACGACCGGTGCTCGCCCTCGGCGAGACGAAGTGGGGCGACCAGATGGGGCTGTCGCATCTCGACCGGCTCCGCCACATCCGCAGTCTCCTGCACCGCCGCCCGGGCATCGATACGGCAGCCACGAAGCTGCTGTGCGCGAGCGCCGCGGGCTTCACGCCGGAACTGCACGCGGCAGCAGCTGCGGGCGAGGCGATCCTCTTGGACCTCGACCGCCTCTACCACGGAGCGTGATCCGACTGTCGGCGTCATGCCCGCGGGCTGGATCAGATACCAGGCTTACAACCGTGCAGGAGCAAGAACGGCGGGTGGTGGCGTTCGACCTGGCGATCGCCAGCATCTCGGCCGAGGTATCCACTGTAATGACTCGCAGGCCCTACCTGCGGGCAATCCGCTCGGGGACCTTTCCCGGTCCGCAGCCGTAGTCGAGGAGTGTCTCAGGCGCATCGGGACCGCCGACGCCGAGCGCGCGGAGCGCGAACGGGTACCCCAACGCCCAGCCGACCCTGTCATCGACTCGACATAGTGCGCTGAGGTGGGCGCATCGTAGGCGGTGTCCCGATTGTCGTCCATCTGCCGATCCCTCCCGATCGCCACTCACGGATCGGCGAGCAGCAGGGTGTCGCTACCCGCGGCGGTGGCTGCCTCCGCCAAGCATGCGGGCACCTCGGCCAGCCGGCGATCCCGGTGTGAAACGCCCGCTGCCTCAACTGGCGCTACCGCCCAGCGTGAGTGGATGGAGTGTGCGAATGACGGCGGCGCGAGCGGGTGAACAGCACCGTTGCGCCCAGCAGCACGGCCAGTAGTAGCAACCACGGGAGCGGTCCGAGGCGGTCCACCCAGCCGGCCAGAATGCCCTGCAGCTGCCCTGCCGCGTCCACGACGGGATCACTTGCCGGACCGTCCCCCAGGTACAGCCGCAGCTCGTAGATCCCGTAGTAGCCCACGTACAGCCCGACCACCACGAGCAGCACACCGCTGATCCGGTTGATATGCGGCAGCAGCCACCGGATGCCTCGAGTAACTGTCGAGCTGGCCAACGCCGTGGCGACGGCGAGGACACCGACGACCAACGCCATCCCGGTGCCGTAGGCGAGATAGGCCAGCACGCCGTCCAGCACCGAGCCGCCGCGAAATGTTCCGGCGGTCACCGCGAGGAAGGGGCCGATGGTGCAGGACAGCGAGGCGATGGCATAGGCCAGCCCGTAGCCGAACATCGAGCCGAGCCGAGCCGTCGGCGCGCCGCGACCAGGTTTGGGCAGCAGTAGCGTGATCTCCCGCCCGCTGAGCATCCAGACCCCCAACGCCAGCAGCGCGATACCAATCACCACGGTCACCGCGGGCAGGTACTCCTGCACCGAGGTGGCCAGCGGGGCAATCACCAGTCCGAAGGTGCCGAACACGAGGAGAAAGCCCAGCGCCATCATCGCGGTGGCGGCCAGCGCCCGCGTCATCGCCGTGACCTTGCCGTCCTGTCCGGAACCCTCCTCGCCGGCCACCACCAGAGCCAGGTAGGCGGGCAGCATGGCGAACCCACAGGGGTTCACGGCCGCGACGAGCCCAGCGGCCAGCGCGAACCCCATGGTGTCGAGGTCCACCGGTTCGGTGTCCCCGCTGCTCAGGAAGCGGTGAGCTGACGAAGGCGGTCAGCCAGCTCGGCCTCGGTGAGTTGGTCCTTGACCACTTCGACGGAGCCGTCGGGACTGATGAACGCATAGGCCGGCTGATAGGTGACGTCGAAGTGCCGCCAGATCGAGGCGTCGAGGTCTGCCAGGTGCTGGAACGAACCGACCTGGTACTTGGTCACGAAGCTCTGCATGGCGGCCAGGTCGTCCTGCGCCGCGACACCGACGAACTCGACCTTGCCGGCGTTCGCCTGGGCAGCGCTGGCCACCGTGGGCGCCTCTCGCTGGCACGTCGGGCACCACGGCGCCCAGAACCACAGCACGGCCGCCTTGCCTGCCAGGCTTTCCCCGGAGAAGTCCTTGCCGTCCAGTGTCCGGCCGGCAAAACGCAGCTGCTCGGGTACTGCCCCGGGTGCGGGTGCGGCCTGCCCGACTCCGGGCGACGCCGCTGCTGTCGTCGAGGCGGGCGGTCCGGAGTCTGGTTGCCCAGGACTCGACTGTTGTCCAGGACTCGACTGGCCCCCGGCACAGCCAGCGAGCACCACCAAAGTGGCGAAAACCAGGCACAGCGAGCGGGCACGTCCCACGGAAGCCTCCTCAGGTAGCGGACGACCCAATCCTGTCAGCGGTACGCCGACCGAGCCCGGTGGTCGTCTTACGGAATGGTGAACACTCAGGCGGTGGACGGCGCTCAGGTCCGTGTCGAGCCGGTTCCGGAGGCTGGTCTCGAGGACCTCGATGGGGCAGCTTTGGCCAGGACGCTCGCTCGGATGCGCGACACTAGTCGATCA
>DATHTJ010000079.1:0-5045 GCA_035463315.1 Pseudonocardiaceae bacterium | reverse complement strand
GGATCGACAGGGCGGCCGGCGGGATCAACCAACGGCTCCAGCCGGGTGGGGCGACGATGCGCGAACGGTCGAGGTATCTGGCAGCCACTGGCGGCGCTCCTCTCTCGGGTGAACGCTGCAGACGCTACTGAGAGGAGGTAGCGAAACGGCGAGCTGATACTCATTGGCCATGGTGTGAGATCCGAGAGAAACGGATGAATAGGACACAAGGGGCGATGGCCACCGGTGCAGGGATGCGCCGGGTGGCCATCGCAAGCTGCGTGGGGACCACCATCGAGTTCTATGATTTCTTCATTTACGGCACGGCCGCAGCGCTGGTGTTCCCGAAAGTGTTCTTCCCGGCGCTGGGCGCCACCGCCGGGACGGTGGCCTCATTTGCCACCTTCGCCGTGGCGTTCATCGCCCGACCGGTCGGCGCGGTGGTCTTCGGTCACTTCGGTGACCGGATCGGTCGCAAACGGACACTCATCTCGACGCTGCTGCTGATGGGCGTCGCCACCGTGCTGATCGGGCTGCTGCCGGGCGCGGCCACGATCGGGGTCGCGGCCCCCCTCCTGCTCGTCGTGCTGAGGTTCGCCCAGGGGCTCGCGGTAGGCGGGGAATGGGCCGGCGCGACACTGCTGACCACGGAATACGCGCCGCGGCAGCAGCGGGGGCGGTATGCGATGTTCCCCCAGCTCGGCCCGGCGATCGCTATTGCGCTGGCCAGCGCGGCGTTCCTGGTCACCGACCTCACCCTCGGGAACCAGTCCTTCCTCGACTACGGATGGCGAATCCCGTTTCTGATCAGCATCGTGCTGGTCGGAGCCGGCTTGTACGTCCGGTTGAAGATCGAGGAGACGCCGGTGTTCCGGGCCGCCCAGCGGCAACCACCGCCGACCCACACCCCGTTGCGGGAGGTGTTCACGCAGGCACCGCGGGAGATCCTGCTCGCGGCCGGAGCACAAACGGCACTAACTGCCCTATTCTACACGGGAACGACGTACCTCACCAGCTACGGCACCAGCCCCACCGGGGCGGCGCTGAGCCGCACACTGGTGCTGTCTCTCGGGATCGTCGCCGGAGCGGCGATGGCGCTGACCGTCATCCTCTCGGCGATCTACTCCGATCGGTTCGGCCGGCGCACTCTGATCATGCTGGCCTGCGGCGGCGTAATGGTGTGGTCGCTGCTTCTGTTTCCGCTGCTGGACACGCATTCCCCGGTGGCCTTCGCCGTCGCCCTGATCGTCACCCTGGGGCTCGAAGGTATCGGCTATGGCCCCATTGGGGCGTTCCTGCCCGAGACGTTCCCCACCCAGTACCGCTACACCGGAGCCGGTATGAGCTACAACCTGGCCGCCATCGTGGGCGGCGGGATCACACCGCTGGTGTCCGCACCACTGACGGCAGCGTTCGGCAGCTTCACCATCGGCGTTCTGCTGTGTGGGCTCGCCCTGCTCAGCCTGTGCTGCACCGCAGCTCTCCCCGAGACAAAAGACCGCGACTTGCGGCAGGCTCAGCCGAGCGTCGCAGCCCTCTAGTGACTCCCCACCCCAGGGTGATTAACCAGCCCTCCTTAGCCACACTGGACAGATGGAACAAACCAGTTCGCCGCAGACCACACACCGGCAGAGCAACGAGAACCTGGCCGTGGTCGCGGACCGGGCGGCCAGCGTGGCGCAGATGTTCATCGACCGGGTCGCCCAGACACCGGATCGGGAGGCGTACCGGTACCCAGCTGGAGGCGGTTGGGTATCCCGGACCTGGCAGGAGACAGGACAACAGGTCACCCGGCTCGCCGCCGGGCTGGTCTCCCTGGGCATCGCTGCGCAGCAGCGGGTAGCGATAGCGTCTGGGACGCGTTACGAGTGGATCCTGGCCGATCTCGCAGTCATGTGCGCCGGGGCGGCCACCACAACCGTCTACCCGTCGTCGATCTCCGGCGATGTCGCCTTCATCCTCGCCGACTCCGGCAGCCTGGTGGTCTTCGCCGAGGATGACGAGCAGATCACCAAGTTGCGCGAGCAGCGCCACGCATTACCCGCGGTCCGCACTGTGGTCACCTTCGACGGCACACCCGACGAGGGCGACGACCCGTGGGTGATCTCCCTGGACAGGCTGGGCGAACTCGGTGCGGCATACCTCGCGGAGCACCCCGACACCGTCGAGGAGCAAATCGCGGCGATCCGCCCGGACCACCTCGCCACCCTCATCTACACCTCGGGCACCACCGGGCGACCCAAAGGGGTCCGCCTGCGCCATTCCTCATGGACCTACGAGGGCGCCGCGATCGCCGCGCTGGATGTGCTGTACGTCGACGATCTGCAGTATCTGTGGCTGCCGATGGCCCATGCGTTCGGCAAGGTGTTGCTGACCGCCCAGCTGCAGGTGGGCTTCGCGACCGCCGTCGATGGGCGGATAGATCAGATCGTGCCCAACCTGGCCGTGGTGCGTCCGACGTTCATGGGCGCGGCTCCGCGCGTCTTCGAGAAGGCATACGGGCGCATCGTGGCCACAGCCCACTCGGCGGGCTGGCCCAAAGCCAAGATCTTCGACTGGGCGTGCCGGGTCGCGCTCGACGTGTCTCGCCGGGTCAGGCAGGGCAGGCCAGTACCGTGGCAACTGGCGGTTGCGCACAAGGTGGCCGACAAGCTGGTCTTGGTCAAGGTGCGCGACCGATTCGGCGGCCGGCTGCGGTTCTTCATCTCCGGCGCGGCGGTGCTGTCCGAGCAGATCGCGGAGTGGTTCCATGCCGCCGGCATCCTGATCCTCGAAGCCTACGGTCTCACCGAGACCTCCGCCGCCTCGGTGGCCAACCGCCCGGACCGCGTCAAGCTCGGCACCGTCGGGCAGCCGCTGCCCGGTACCCAGCTCAGGATCGCCGAGGACGGTGAGATCATGATCAAGGGGCCCGGCGTGATGGACGGCTACCACCACCTGGAGCACGAGACCGGCCAGGCGCTGGTCGGTGACGGCTGGCTGGCCACCGGTGACATCGGCGAGATCGACGCCGACGGGTTCCTGCGCATCACCGACCGCAAGAAGGATCTGTTCAAGACCTCCGGCGGCAAGTACATCGCGTCGTCCCACATCGAGAGCCTTTTTGCGGCGGTGTGCCCGCTGGCCAGCCGGATGGTCGTGCACGGCAACCAGCGCAACTACTGCGTGGCCCTGATCACGCTCGACCCCGACGCCGTCGCGGACTGGGCCAGCCACCACGGCATGGCCGGAATGCTCTATGAGCAGGTAGTGGCCTCGCCGACGATGCACGCCACGGTCGACACCTACGTGCAACAGCTCAACACACAGCTCAACCGCTGGGAGAAGATCAAGAAATTCGTCATCCTCGACCACGACCTCACAGTGGACTCCGGCGAGTTGACTCCCAGCATGAAAGTACGCAGGCGTGTGGTGGAGACCAACTACCAGGAGGTCCTGGACGCCCTGTACACGGAGTGAGCTTCGTCGGGATCCGAGTCAGGAGGAGGTCGGCGGCCTCCCGGTGATGCCCAGCAGGCGATCCAGCAGCGGGGCGCTTTCCGGCACGGGCACAGCCGCAGGAAACACCCCGATCGCGCGCCACTCCTCGACGTGCGGGCTGATCTCGTCCCAGATCCCCTGCACGAGCTCGTCGGATAGGCGCGGTTCGACTCCGATCACCAGCGCGAGATCATGGGCACGCAGCCCACGGAAGCCGTTGATCTGCCAGAAGTACTCCCGCGCGCTGAAGTCGCCGAAGGAGCAGTGCACGATCCGGTCGGGATCATCCAGCTCGGCCGCCGCCGCGCATGCCGTATCCACGATCGCCGCGAAGCTGCTCTTTGGGTCGGCTCCGAGCAGGTCCCCGTCGAACTTGTCGCGGCCGGCCTCGTCCATCGTCCTGCCGGCCAGCATGTCTGGCACCCAGGCGTCATCGTAGGCGTGGTAGTTGACGACCTCCCGCAGCGTCGGGGTGTGGTCCACCCCTCGCATGGCGAAGTCGGCCGGCATCGCCATCGTCCACTGGTCGTCCTTGACCTGCTGGATGACGCCGTTGAGGGCCCGATCCGCCAACACGAACACCTCTGCTTCACGCATGCGATCTCCTTCGATCAGGCCCGAGCCCAGGGCCGGACGACTTGAGTGACATCAGCGTGGCAGCAGACCCCGACACTTTCCGCGTCACGACCGGTGTCCAGGTCATGGTCATATTCCGGTTCCGGCGTCGATGACATGGCAAGCCGGTGGGTGATCTGGGCGACGGTGGGTCGAGCGGGCGATGGGAGCAGTTGGACACGCTGGCGCACGGGTGGGCTCCCCGGTGGCAGCCTGGCCAGGTCCGGGCAGGAGAAGCTGGTGCGGTGCTGCTCGGGGCCAGCGAGTTCGCTAAAGCACAGGTTCGCGTCACGCAGGGCTACTCGCAGCTGCCCGACCTGCCACGAGTCCAGCTGCGCTGGTCCTGGTAAGGGCGCCTCGATGCTGACTCCCGTCGCGGTCAGACGGACGCGCAAGCGGGCACGGCGGCCGTGTCCATCCCGGCAGCGCACCGTCCATAGGTCCGGATCACGTTGCCAGCCCAGACGAATCAGCAGGCATAGCAGCGGCATCTTGCGCTGACGGGCGGCCATAAGTCACCTCACCCCGCCCACGGAGAGCGCACCTACGACGACCTCGCCACCGGGTAGCACAAGGACCGGAAGGAATCGGGCCAGTGATCTGAGGGAAGCGAGGTGGAAGACGGCGAGACCGGGGGCCGTCGGAACATCCCCGATCCCGCCGCCGTCTCGGGAGGAGGGCCCGGCGGCGGGATCAGCACGGATGCACGTTGAGCACGCCGCCGAACCACCTGCGCTCTCCCGCATGAGGGGTTGGTGGGACAGCACGGACAAGGTGGCAGGTGAGCTCACAATGGTGCCGAGTGGATCGGACTCTCGTCCAGTGCCCGTTGTTCGTCTCCCCCGCGCGCCCGAATACCGTGACCTGACCTCTTAAGCATAAGGGACAAGTGCAAGGTGCACATTCCTCTTACGGGTGGCGTTGGTGCCCCCTCTGTCGGCTGCGCTGTGTGATCGTTCGGCAGGATGAGC
>DATHTJ010000078.1:0-3483 GCA_035463315.1 Pseudonocardiaceae bacterium | reverse complement strand
CGGCTTATCCATCTACCGGCCTACGAGGTAGCTGACATCGTGGTTGATCCCGAGCGCGGATTCGGGCAGCCGATCTTCGCTCGCGGCGGCACGCGGTTGGAGGATGCGCTCGCGCTCTTCCGTGCCGGCGAGCCGCTCGATGTCGTTGCCGAGGAGTACGGCGTACCGCGCGACCAGCTCGAGGACGCGGTCCGCATCGCCACGCGCGTCGCCGCGTGAGATGGCGTCCCACATCGGCTTGCCACAGCCGACTCGCCCACCAGCGACAACGTCTCGCCCGCCGGTACACGCGGTCCGGCGGCGCGGGGTTCGCGCCGCTATCGGCTGACGTCCCCAGGCTCCGCCCGGACGAGCCAGGCGAAAACTCACGACTCCTGGTGCCGGAGATCCTCGTCGCACCAGTCGGATGCAGCACAGCCGCACGGTTCCCAGTGGCGGTGGGCTTGGTCGTCCCGAAGCGGGAGGTAACCGGTGACGCACCTCACAAAACGCCTCAAGTCTGCTACGTTGGAAGCCTCAAAAACGCTCCGTAAGGACCCCGTGAAATGCTATCCGACGCGCTCGTTCCGCGGCGGGCACGGCGTGAGCTGGAAGAGACGCTGCAGGTCCTGCGGGTGGCAGTGCTCAACGGTCCTCGGCAGGCCGGGAAGACCACGCTCGCCAAGCAGCTCGTGGCCGCCGCCGGCGGGTCATTCGTCACGCTGGATGATCCGGCGACTCTCCAAGCCTGTCTCGGGGATCCCCGGACGTTCCTCACTGCGTACCGCAAACCGCTGGTCGTCGACGAGTTCCAGCTCGGTGGGGATGTGCTGCTCAGGTCGGTCAAGAGCATCGTTGACGAGGACCTCAGCCGTGGTCAGTACCTGCTCACTGGATCGACGAGGTTCCTGACCGTGCCGTCCATCTCGGAGTCGCTGGCCGGCCGGGCCGGAATCGTCGATCTCTGGCCGTACACTCAGGGCGAGATCGAGCGCTACGGGGAGACCGGTGACGGTTTCCTGGCCCAGCTCCTGAACCCGGACGTGCCGGTCCGGCAGCTTGCCGGCGAGTCGCCGACTCGCCAGGCCTATCTCGCCCGGATCTGTGCAGGAGGCTTCCCGGAGGTCCAGCAGCTACGCTCGTCGGCGCAGCGTCGGCGCTGGTTCGACGCCTACATCCGCACGGTGACCAGCCGGGACATCCCGGGTATCAGTCGCGTGCAGCACGTCGCGGAGCTGCCCAAGCTGCTGGGTGCGCTCGCTGCGAGGACCGGGCAGCAGCTCGTCGTGGCGCGTCTCGCCGAGAAGGTGGCGCTGGCACGGCAGACGGTCGACAGGACTTACCTTCCGCTGCTGGAGACGGTATTCATGGCAGTCCGGCTGCCCGCCTGGTCGCGGAACTTGCTCTCCCGGGTCACCCGTCACCCCAAGTCGTATGTCGCTGACAGCGGAGTCGCGGCCCACCTGCTGCGGGTCGATGAGCGGGCCTTGGCGGATCCGATGTGTGCGGCGATGGGGCCACTCGTGGAGACCTTCGTCGTCAATGAGCTGATCCGTCAGGAGTCCTTCGGTGAGACGCGGGTCCAGCTCTCGCACTATCGGACCCACGACGGTGTCGAGGTGGACGTGGTCGCTGAGATGACTGACGGGCGGGTGGGGGGAGTTGAGGTCAAGGCATCGGCGACGGTGACGCTTGCGGACTTTCGACACCTCGCCCGGCTCCGTGACCTGCTCGATGCATCCGGCGGGCACTTCGTCCGAGGGGTCGTTCTCTACTCCGGCGACCAGGTCCTGCCTTTTGGTGACCGGCTGGTGGCGATGCCGCTCGCTGGCCTGTGGATGCCGCCCGAATGAGCCAACGAGAGGCGACCCGCTGAGCCGCCTCCGGCCCCGCCCACCGCGTCGCGAGGGGCCAGGACGAGGTCGTTCCCGGATTTGTGACTGCTTACACAGGGTTCTCGGGGAAGTGGCAGGCGACGCGGTGTCCGGGGGTCAGCTCGGCCAGCGGGGGTTCCTGGGTGCGGCAGACTTCCTGCGCTTTCCAGCATCGGGTGTGGAATCGGCAGGCTGGAGGTGGGTTCAGCGGGCTGGGCACGTCGCCGGTGAGCAGGATCCTGCCGCTGCGCCGCTTGGGGTCGAGCACCGGCACCGCGGAGAGCATGGCCACTGTGTAAGGGTGCAGGGGTTGGGAGTACACGGCGTTGCGGTCACCGAGTTCGACGATCTTGCCGAGGTACATGACGGCGACCCGGTCGGACACGTGGCGCACCACCGACAGGTCATGGGCGATCAGCAGGTAGGTCAGGTCCAGCTCGTCTTGCAGGTCCTCCAGCAGGTTGATCACTTGGGCCTGGATGGACACGTCCAGTGCTGAGACGGGCTCGTCGGCCACGATCAGCTTCGGGCGTAGCGCGAGGGTGCGGGCGATGCCGATGCGCTGGCGTTGGCCGCCGGAGAACTCGTGCGGGTAGCGGTTGTAGTGCTCGGGATTCAGCCCGACGAGCTCCAGCAGCTCCTGCACCGCCGCCCGCACCCCGCCGGGCGGGTCCACGCCCTGGATCCGGAATGGGGCACCGACGATAGTGCCGACGGTGTGTCGCGGGTTCAGCGCCGAGTACGGGTCCTGGAAGATCATCTGGATGTCCCGGCGCAGCGGGCGCATCCGGCGTGCGGGCAGGTGCGTGATGTCGCGCCCGTCGAAGACGATCGATCCGGCGGTCGGCTCGAGTAGCCGGGTGAGCAGCCGCCCGGTGGTCGTCTTGCCGCAGCCTGACTCGCCCACCAGCGACAGCGTCTCGCCGCGGAGCACCTCGAAGTCCAGCCCGTCGACGGCCTGCACGGCGCCGACCTTGCGCTGCAGCAGGCCCCGCCGGACCGGGAAGTGCTTGCGCAGCCCGGACACGCGCAGCAGCGCCTGGGTCGCGGTCACAGCTTCGGCCGGATCTCGTCGTCGAGGATGTGCGCCCGGCGCTGGTCGGAGAGGTGGCAGGCGACCAGGTGCCCCGCCGATCCCGCTGGCCGCAGCTCGGGCCGGCTGGTGCTCGCTTGCCCCCCGGTCAGTCCGGCGTAGGGGCAGCGCGGGTGAAACGGGCAACCAGCCGGGACGTTGATCAAGCTCGGCGGGTTGCCCCGGATCGCCAGCAGCCGTTGCGTCCGCTCGCGGTCCCATCGCGGCATCGAGCCCAGCAGGCCCCAGGTATAGGGGTGCTGGGGCGAGGAGAACACCTCACTCGCCGGCCCGTACTCGACGGCTCGTCCCGCGTACATCACCAGGACGTCGTCGGCAAGCTCGGCGACCACCCCCAGGTCGTGGGTAATGATGATCACTGCGGAGTCGGACTCAGCCTGCAACTCACGGATCAGGTCGAGAATCTGGGCCTGCACCGTGACGTCGAGCGCGGTCGTCGGCTCGTCGGCGATGAGCAGCGAAGGGTTGCACGACAACGCCATCGCGATCATCGCGCGCTGCCGCATGCCGCCGGAGAACTGGTGCGGGTAGTCATCG
>DATHTJ010000077.1:0-13276 GCA_035463315.1 Pseudonocardiaceae bacterium | reverse complement strand
CTACTGGTGGATGCGGGGGTGGTCGAGAGAGTCGATCAACGCCAGTTTGTTGTGGAGCTCGGTGATGGTGATCACTCGGTGTGGTGGCTGGCCGGGGTGGGTGACGATGACGACCGGGACGCCGGTGTCGTCGCCGTGGCGGGTGGCGGTGAGCAGCGCCGTCAGCCCGATGGCGCCGAAGAAGTCGATCTCCGTGAGATTCACCACGACTCTTCGTACCCCGGGGGCAGCGGTTGCCATCCTCAGCGCCTGATCCAGCAAGGAGGCGGTGGCGAGGTCGACCTCGCCGACGGCGTGCACGACGATCTGGTCGCCGATCGGCGCGCACTGCACGCACAACAGCTCGCTGCTCACGTGTGCCCTCCGACGCACCAGCGCATCGTCATCCCCCCAGCGGCTGGCTGCCCAACCGCGTCAGACCTTGTTCACTGTAGCCGCGAGAAACCTCATGTTCATCGTTTTGTCATCGATTTAACCGGGTACCCCAGCACCGTGGTACTCCAGCGACAGCCTGCGGATGTGGAGACGGCGATGCCCGCTGCTGGCCCGCTACGCCGTCGTCCCGCGAGAGCAGACCACACCGGGCCGCACTCTGACCCACCGTCACGCCTGTCCGAAGAGAACCCCCTCTGCACCTCCAGGGAGACAGCACATGAGCACCATCACCGAATCCGTCGACGTCGCGGTGGATGTGTCTACCGCCTACAACCAGTGGACCCAGTTCGAGTCCTTCCCGCAGTTCATGGAAGGTGTCGACGAGATACGTCAGATCGACGACACCCACATCCACTGGGTGACCAGCATCGGCGGGGTGACCCGGGAGTTCGACGCCACCATCACCGAGCAGAGACCCGACGAGCGGGTCGCGTGGCGCTCTGATGACGGCCCCGATCACGCCGGGGTCATTACTTTCCACCGCCTCGACGGCACCACCACGCGGGTCACCGCCCAGATGGACATCGACCCCGAAGGGTTCGTCGAGAGCACGGCCGACAAGCTGGGCATCCTCGACCGGCGCGTCAAAAGTGATATGCGCCGGTTCAAGGAGTTCATCGAGTCCCGCGGTGGCCGTGAGACCGGCGCCTGGCGCGGCGAGGTGCACCGCCCCGGCAGCTGAGCACCCGAAGCCACCGATCTCGGGTGTCGACCACGCGCTCGACACTCCCGCCCGGGTTCATCGTCGCGTCCAGATCGGCGACGATGAACCCATGAGTGCAGTATCCGCCCTCGGGCCCGACCCGAGCCACGGCTCGGGTCGGGCTTCGTGGACTGCAGGGGCAGTTGCCCGGTTGCTTGGTATGCCGGCCTCGACGCTGCGCAGCTGGCACCGCCGTTACGGCATCGGGCCTAGCGGGCATCGCGCCGGCCGTCACCGCCGCTACACCGACACTGATGTCGCCGCCCTGGCCCGCATGCAGCACCTCATCACCGGCGGAATGAGCACCGAATCCGCCGCCCTCCTCGCCCACCACCTCCCCGGCGCGCTCGAAGCCCGATCGGACGTGCCTGTCGGGCCGGACGAACTGCTCACCGCCGCGTTCCGGCTCGACGTCGACACGATGCTGTCCACCCTGGACACCCACCTCATTACCCACGGTGTCATCGTCACCTGGGAGGAGCTCTGCCGCCCCGCCCTGACCAGCCTCACCCACCGAGCCACCGCCAACGACCCGGATCAGTGCATCGACGTGGAGCACCTGTTGTCCTGGGCTATCACTACGGCCCTGCACCGCGCTCCCGCGCCACCTGCGCAACGTGTCCCGCCCGTGCTGCTCGCGTGCGCCGACCGCGAACACCACACCTTGCCCCTCGAAGCGCTGCGTGCCGCCCTCGCCCAGCACGCTGTGCCCACCCGCACCCTCGGCGCTGCCGCCCCTACCGCCGCCCTCCACCACGCCCTGCACCGCGCCCAACAACCACCCGTCGCGCTCGTACTCTGGGCACACACCGCCGACACCGCAGATCTCGGCGCACTTCAGTCCCTCGCCGATACCGGGATCACCATGATCGCGGCCGGACCCGGCTGGGACCACAGCCCGCTCCCCGAGCACGTGGCCCACCCCACCAGCCTGCGCGCTGCACTCGATCTCCTCTCCCCACCGCGACAACACGACCAGCCCTAGGGCGGAATGTCACCCACCACCCATTCTGGCCCGCGGGCTGCTCGTGCACGGTGAGGCTGGGACCGATCACTCGGAGGGTCAAGCGGCGTGAGCGGTTACCAGTCCTGAGCCAGTTTGTTAGTCGAGGTAGTCGCGGAGCGGCTGGGAGCGGGAAGGGTGGCGCAGCTTGGCCATCGTCTTGGTCTCGATCTGCCGGATGCGCTCTCGGGTGATCCCGTAGACGTGGCCGATCTGGTCCAGGGTGCGTGGTTGGCCGTCGGTGAGGCCGAATCGCAGCCGGACAATGCCGGCCTCCCGATCGGACAGCGTGGCGAGTACGGACTGCAGCTGGTCCTGCAGCAGCGTGAATGAGACCGCGTCCACCGCTACGACGGCCTCGGAGTCCTCGATGAAGTCGCCGAGCTGGGAGTCGCCCTCATCACCGATGGTCTGGTCCAGCGAGATGGGTTCCCGGGCGTAGTTCTGAAACTCCAGCACCTTCTCCGGGGTGATGTCCATCTCCTCGGCCAGCTCCTCAGGGGTGGGCTCCCGGCCCAGTTCCTGAAGCAACTCGCGCTGGATGTGGACCAGTTTGTTGATCACCTCGCCCATGTGCACCGGGATCCGGATGGTGCGGGCCTGGTCGGCCATCGCCCGGCTGATGGCCTGGCGGATCCACCAGGTGGCGTAGGTGGAGAACTTGAATCCCTTGGTGTAGTCGAACTTCTCCACCGCCCGGATCAAGCCCAGGTTGCCCTCCTGGATCAGGTCCAGAAATGGCATACCGCGGCCGGTGTAGCGCTTGGCCAGCGACACGACGAGGCGAAGGTTGGCCTCCAGCAGGTGGTTTTTGGCGCGCTCCCCGTCGCGGATGATCCAGTGCAGATCCCGGCGCAGCTGCGGGCCAAGCTTGTCGGTGGCCTCCCGCGCCCCGCGCACCCGCTCGGCGGCATAGAGCCCAGCTTCGATGCGCTTGGCGAGCTCCACCTCCTCTTCGGCGTTGAGCAGGGCGATCTTGCCGATCTGCTGGAGATATGTCCGCACGGAGTCGGCGGAGAGGGTGCGCTCGGCCTCTTTGAGTCCCCGGCGTAGCGCCTCGGACTCCTCTTCGTCCCAGTCGAGATCCTCGGACTGCGTGACAGTCACTCGGCGGTCTTCGCGGGATACGGCGGCGACGCTCACCATTCTCACCTCCTCGACCCGAATTACCGGCGATACCAAGATCTGTGGTGGCAACCTCACCGAGCGCGAGATGCGGGCGACAGGGCTTCAGCCTCCTCAAGGACTCGGTTGTTACCTGGGTACCCTCTGGACGGTACGGGGAAACGGACGCTTCGGGCTGCCGGCTCATGCATGCACTCCAGGCCAACCGGCCACGGTGAGGTTGCTCAGGCCGGTCGAGATGACGACAGGAGCCGAGCTCACCGCTGGTCGGCTGCTGGGCTCTGCTCGGCGGGTGCGCCGAGCACGTCGACGGCGAGGTCGGTCTCGACGACCTTGCGGGCCACCTCGCTGAGCCGTGCGTGGTGGGTGCGGGCGTAGCGGCGCAGCCGGTCGAAGGCCACGTCCATGGTCAGGTTCCCGCGGTGGGCGAGCACCCCCTTGGCCTGCTCGATGATCACCCGATGGTTCAGCGCGGTCTGCAACTGCTCGGTGAGCACCTCACTGCGACGGATGGCTCGTTCCTGCAGGATCCCGATCGTCGCGACGTCGGCCAGCGCTTGACCCAGCGCCAAGTCGGCGTCGGGCAGAGCACCCGGTTGGCGGTGGAACAGGTTCATTGTCCCGATCGCCTCGCCACGCAGCCGCAGCGGCAGCGCATGCACCGACCGATAAGCCCCCCGCTTGGCGACAGCAGCCACAAACACCGGCCACCGTCCGGCCGCGTCCGCCAGATCCGAAACGCTCACCGGCGCACCGGTGCGGAAGCACTCCACGCCGGGGCCCTGGTCGGCCTGTAGCTGGCGTAGCTCCATCACCTCGGCATCCTCCGGCGAGGCCGCCACCACCCGCAGCTCACGGTGGGAGTCGGCCAGCAGGATTCCGGCCGCGTCGGCGGCCAGCAGCTCGAGGCTGTAACTCACCAGCCGGTCCAGCAGTTCGATGATGTCGTAGTCATCGACCAGCGTGTCGGCGAGCCCAACGAATGCCCTGCTCAGCAGCTGCTCGCGACCGCTTCCCACCTGACCCATCCCAGATCCCCTCCGCGAAGGACCCGCCGCGGGATCTTCCGGCTACATCATGTCCTGGGTGAAGCGCAATCGCCTGGACACCACATCATGGGCGACGTCGCTGAGCAACCGCTGCTCAGCGAAAGCATACGCGCGCATCCGGGCCAGGGCGTCCTGCGCGCTGACCCCGAGCTGGGCCAGCACCATGCCAGTGGCCTGGTGGATCTCCACGCGGCCGTGCAACGAGGGATCCAGCCACACTCCGTCACCGGGATCGGTGCGCACCCCCAGGAACATCAGCGCGGTCATGTCCGCGGCGCTCATCGCATCCCGTAATTGCGCGTCGCTCAGCGAGCCCGGTGCCTTGCGGTACAGGTCCAGCACCCCGAGGTTGATCGTTCCCCATTGCAACGGCACCGCGAACAGCGCCCCGACGTCGGACTGCTCCACCACGGCAGCGGCGAACGCCGGCCAGCGGCTCGCCTCGGGGGTGTGGTGCATGTCAGCGACGAGCACCGGCCGCCCGGTCACCGCCGCCTCCACGCACGCGCCCTCCCCAAGGCTGAACTGGAGATCTTCGAGCAACTCCGCCGTCGCATCGGTAGCGCACAGCGTCTGGCTCAAGGCGCTCGCGGTCAGCAGCGAGATCGCCGCACCGTCGACGTCCAAGCCCATCACATACGCCTGACAGACCTGCTCGGCCAGCGCGCGCTCATCCTCGACGTCACCGGCGATCTCCAGCAACGCCTGCGCCACCGCGCCCCGCTCAGCCATCCGTGCCGACCCCACCACGCAGGCTTTCACCGAGCAGTCTCACGGCAGCAAGCCCCCGTCAGTCAAGATCAAGTCTCGAAACGGAGCGCGACGGGTGACTCGATCGGCACCGACGGACCATTTCAACGCTACACGCGCGCCGCCGGAAGGCCCCTGCCGCTTCCGCCCGAACGGGCTCACCGGGTTGCTGTGCCTGACTGGGCTAGTGGAGTGGTCCTCCGGCGGTGATCGAGACGGTCCATGATCGGGGTGACGGCGATCCCGTGCGCGACCACCGAGAGCAGGACCACGAAGGCTGCGGCTGCCCATATCTCTTCGTGATGGGGGAAGCTCGCGGTGGCCATCGCGTAGGACAGGTAGTAGAACGAGCCGATTCCCCGGATCCCGAACATGGCGATGGCGCTTCGCTCGCCAGGCGTGCCTGGACCGCCCCACAACGACAGGCCCGCCGCGGCGGGCCTGACCAGCAGCACGACGGCGAGGCCCAGCGCGGCCGCTGGCCACGTCAGTGAGGTGAGCAGCCCCCCGACAAGGGCACCCCCGAAGAGCACCAGCAACACCACGGTGAGCAACCGCTCGATCTGCTCCACGAAGTCGTGCAGCACCTGGTGGTATTCGTGGGAGCGCTCCGAGTCGCGGATCGAGAGCGCGCAGACGAACACCGCAAGAAAGCCGTATCCACCTGCGATCTCCCCGACACCGTAGGCCAGGAACGTCGCGGCCAGCGCAATGAAGCCCTCGGCGTGCGAGGCCAGGTGGAAGGTGGATGAGCGGGTGCGGAAGAACAGCCAGCCGAGCAGCCGCCCGATCACGATGCCGACGATCACCCCCACGGCCAGCTTGTAGAGCACGTCGACGCTGAGCCAGCGTCCTATCCAGCGGGCCGGGTTGCTGCCCTCAGTGGCCATCGCGATCGCCGCGTAGACGAAGGGGAACGCCAGCGCATCGTTGAGACCTGCTTCCGAGGTCAGCGCGAACCGCACCTCGTCCTCGTCGTTCTCATGCCCGCCAGGCTTGCCGACCTGCACATCGGAGGCGAGCACCGGATCCGTGGGTGCCAGCGCCGAGCCGAGCAACATCGCTGAGGCCGGCGCCAGGCCGAGCCACCACCATCCGAGCAACGCGGTGCCAGCGATGGTCAGCGGCATCGCTACCGCCAGTAACCGCCAGGTGGAGGACCACGACCGCCAGCCGATGCGGCGGTCGAGCTTCAGGCCGGCGCCCATCAACGCCACGATCACCCCGAGCTCGGTGAGCCGCACCGCAAGACCCGGGTACTGCAGTGGGTCGGGGTCGGGCAGGCCGAGGGGCAGCAGGAACACCAGCGTGCCCAAGCCGAGGAACACGATGGGCAGGGAGATTGGCCGGCGCGCAAGCGATCGGGGCAAGAGCCCGGCCAGCAGGGCCACGACGCCAATGAGGGCGTAACTGAGGTCGAGCACGTCCACGAAGCGGCATCCGTTCTGGCGACTCTGGCGACGGCAAATTCACCTCGGATTCCCGATCTGGCGCCCCTTGACACCCCTCCGGTGGGACTGATGCGTTCGGTGGGTTGAGGGCTGGTTGATTGAGTGCGGGGGTGACTGGGTGGAAAGATCGAGCGCAATCTCAGGAGGAGGCGAGCGAGCTATGGACATCCGGTGCGCCGCATCTCGCGTCGCTAGACAGGAGGGCGGTGCTGCGGCGGGTTTGTGTTGCCGGGTGTCGGTCGCTGGCGGGGACTTCCACGGGAGGGCAGGCGTATGAGTACTCATCCGGTCGAGCAGAGCAGGCAGTCGGTGGCCACGCGCCCGGTCATTCTGGGTGTTGTTGGTGACTCGGCTGCGGGCAAGACCACCCTGACCCGAGGGCTCGTGCGCGCCCTCGGCGAGGGAGCGGTCGCCCACATCGCCACCGACGATTACCACAAGTTCGACCGCCGGCGGCGCGCCGAACTCGGCATCACGCCGCTCAACCCCGACTGCAACTACCTCGATATCATGGCCCAGCACCTCGCGCTCGTCCGGGCCGGAGAGCCCATCCTCAAGCCGGTCTATCGGCACGCCGACGGGACGTTCGGGCCGCCAGAGTACGTGCAGCCGCACCGGTTCGCGGTCGTGGAGGGCCTGCTTGGCTACCACACGCCTCAGCTACGGGACTGCTACGACGTGCGGGTTTATCTTGCTCCGCCGGAGGGTCTGCGGCGCCGGTGGAAGGTCCAGCGCGACTGCTCCCGGCGGGGGTACACCACGGATCAGGTGCTTGCCGAGCTTGACCGGCGCGAGCCCGACTCGGAGGTGTTCATCAGGCCGCAGCAGGTCTACGCGGACATCGTCGTCACATTCGAGGCGGGTGATGCGGGCGACGTCGAGCACCTGCCGGCGCAGCTGACGCTGCGGAAGGGCCTGTTTCACCCCGACCTGTCTCCCCTCCTGGATGCGGGCGTCGGGATCACCCTGGAGGACAGCGCCGACGCCCAGGTGCTGTGCATCCCCGGCCGTGTGGCGCCTGAGCGGGCGGCTGAGATCGAGCAGGCGATCTGGGAGTGGATGCACTTTGCCAGTCACTTGCGGTCCGAGCGGCTGGGTGAGTTCACGGTGGGCACCGACCTGCACCGCTCCGAGTCGCTGGCACTTGTCCAGCTTTTGCTTCTCTATCACCTGGCCACGGCCAAGGCGGCCGTCGCTTTAGGTGGTGTCGGGGCCCGTGCTGACGAAAGCAGCGCCACGGCCGGGACCGGGAGGGCAGGCGAGGCCACAGCGGCGGGCGAGAGCGCCCCGACGGAGTCCGAAAGGGAGGGCGTCGCGACCCCAGTGCCCGCCGAGTCTGCCCAGGACGGGGGCGAGACGGCCTCGGCGTAGCCCGCACCTGTCCGCCAGCGACGGCCTGGCAGTGCTGCTGTCCGTGTTGCCGCACACCGACTCGAGAGCACCGATCAGCAACTTCGACCCGGTCGCGGGGCTTCTGTCGGTGATGTGCGCTCTATCGTGCGAGGCGTGAGCAGCAGCTTCCCGCCAGACATGGTAGATCTCCAGGTCACCGAGCACGGTCCCGACGCACGCGTCGTCACCGTGACCGGTGAGGTGGACGCGCTGACCGCGCCGGAACTGGTCGCCTTTCTGACCGCGCAGCTGGCCGTCGCCCAGCTCGTGGTGGTGAACCTTGATGGTGTGCGGTTTCTGGATTCTTCCGGGCTGTCCGTGCTGTTCGAGGTGAACGAACTCGCTGCTCATCAAGGCCGTGATCTGCGGTTGGTCTGCCACTCCCGGACCGCCAACCTGGCGCTGGAGGTCACCGGATTGCGGGAGCGACTGCCCTTCGCCGACAACGTGCCGGATGCCTTGAACAACTTACTCTGACGGGCTCTGACGGGCGCGGCTCTCGACGGCGCAGCTGCTCAACCGGCCCCGCGCGTCGACTTGTCCACGGGCAGCTCGACTCGCTTGCGGGCGTACCTGTCACTGTCGGTGGAGAACCGAGGTTTACTGCGGGTTGAGGTGGGGTAACTGACAGCAACCAACGCCGTTTGGTTGCCGGAGCGGACACCGGACCGTCAAGGAGCCGATCCGGTGTCCACAGGGCGCCGTCCGTAGCTTGAGAGGAAGGGATACACCGTCATGGTGGAAGCGCTAGCACATAAAAGGGCTCTGCCCGTGGATCTGTCCGTACGCGTCAAGGACAAGGTGCAGCAGACCAAGGGCACGGTGCAGGCCAAGGTTGAGGAAGTCAGGCAGCAGCTGCATAAAGGCACTGAAACGTGGCAAGACAAAGCCGGCGAGGCGAAGAGCCTGACCCACCGGGCACAGGCGAAGGTTCTTGCTCCGGTGGCGGGACGTATCGAAGGACTGGGGGAGATGATGCGGCACCGACCGGTGCCCGCCGCAGCGGTCGTGCTGGGCGTGCTGATGGTGCTACGACGTCTACTCCGCAGGAACAAGTGATCGCCTTGGTGGCGTGGAGCCTCGGTGAGAAGGTCGAGGACGCCTTCCCAGGCTAAACCCCCCTAGCCGCCCGGCCGGACGGATCCCCCACCGTCCGGCTGGGCGCCCTCCTCACCCAATCGCTGGCTCGTCGTGAGCCATCAGCTCCACGAAGGTCGTCGCCGGCACGCCGCCCCTGGGCCGACGCATACCGGTTGAGAGACTGCGGAAGTGCCCGCAGACCCGTTGGCCCCGCTGATGGACCTGCCCGGAGTTCGGGAGGCTGTCACGCGTACCCGCGACGGGGTGGCCAGGGTGCACCGGCACCCCGCTAACCGGAGCGGCTGGCCGGTCACCGCGGCCGAGGCGTCGGTGCGGGCGGCCCGGGCCTCGGCCGCGCTGGACGGCGGCAACACCGCGTTGCCTCGCGAGGGGTCGGTGGACGACCCGGTGCTGGTCGGTGCCCTGCGAGTGGCGGAGGCCCTGGGGGGGCTGCTGGGAACCTGGCAGCGGGCTCCGTTGCAGGCCCTGGCCCGGCTGCACGTGCTCGCCGCGGCGGACTTGTCGCCCGAGTCGCAGCTGGGCCGGCCACGCTCCTCGCTGGAGATCACCGCCCGGCTGGACGGACTGGCCCAGCTGCTCGCCGGGGGTAGTCAGGTTGCCGCGCCGGTGCTCGTCGCGGTGGTGCACGGCGAACTGCTGGCGCTGGCGCCCTTCGCACACGGCAATGGCGTGGTCGCCCGGGCCGCGGCCCGGCTCACCGTGGTTGCCAGCGGGCTGGATCCCAAGGGGCTGGTGGTGCCGGAAGTCGGTCATCTGCGCCGCGAACAGGAGTATCGGGCCACGGCGGCCGGCTTCGCGGGTGGCAATGCTGAGGCGGTCGGCCGATGGATTATGCACTGCTGCACCGCGCTGGTCGCGGGGGCTCGGGAGGCCACGTCAATCGCCGAGTCGGTGACCCAGGGTAAGAGAAGCGAGTGACGGCTGGTCTCGGGCTGCCAGCCAGGTTGTCCACACCAGGTTGCCCAGATACTGAGGCGGCGGTGCTACCCGACCCGTCATGGGTTCGCGTAGCACCGCCGTCCGCACGGACTACCGGGGCACCAAGCGTGCAACTCGTATCGTACTGACGGGGTCTCGGCGCCCGGTGTCCCCAGAGGACCCGGTACGCAGCCCCTTGACGACAAGCCTCCCGCGGCGTGCTGCGCGTGGGCTGCCCGGCGTCCGTGCACGGAGCCCTGCTCGGGGTGGACGGTACTTCTCTGCCGCACCGCCCCTGGCCTTGCAGGGGTCCATGCCGTCATGTCTACGCGGTGACCGGGGACACAGCAAGAGGCCCGATCAGGTACAACGTTTTAGCTACTTGGTGTAATAATTTTCAGTAAACTCAACCCATTGAGAGTAATAGAGACCCGTTTAGTTGAATCCCGCTCAACGCCGCCGCCGTCGCCCATACCATGCCACGCCAGCCGCGGCCACCGCCCCCAAGCCCAGAGCAGCGGCGATCTGCGCACCGGAGGGGGCCGGGATCCGGCTCCGCAACGACACCGGATCGGAGAAGGCGAGCACCGGCCAGTCCCGGTGGAGCGCCTCGCGGCGCAGCGCGCGGTCCGGGTTCACCGCCGTCGGATGGCCGACTGCCTCCAGCAGTGGCAGATCCGCGATCGAGTCGGCGTAGGCGTAGCAGCGTTGTAGTTCGTAGCCGTGCTGCTTGGCCAACTCTCGAGCGGCGAGCGCCTTGTTCTCTCCCGCGCAGTAGAACTCCACCTCGCCGGTGTACCGACCGTCATGGGCGACCATGCGGGTGGCCACGGTGTGCGTTGCGCCGATCATCTCGGCGATCGGCTGCACGATCTCCACCCCGGAGGCCGACACCACGACGATGTCGTCGCCGCGCTCGCGATGCGTGGCGATCAGCTCGGTGGCCTCGGCGTAGACCAGCGGGTCCACGATGTCATGCAAGGTCTCCTCGACGATCGCCGTCACCTGGGCGATGTCCCAGCCCGCGCACTGGGCGGTGATGCGGGCGCGCATCCGCTCCGTCTGCTCGGCGTCGGATCCGGCCAGCAGGAACATGAACTGGGCATAGCTGCTCTTGAGCACCGCCCGCCGGTTGATCAGACCTTCCTGGAAGAACGGCCGGGAGAAGGCAAACGTGCTGGACTTCGCGATGATTGTCTTGTCCAAGTCGAAGAATGCCGCAACGCCCGGGGAGCGCTGGCCGGGAGAGGTCACGGCGGGCAGCATAGGTTGTCCCGCTCGTGGCTGAACGGCCGATGTGGATCTCACCAACGGCACACTAACGGTAAGTGGCCAGAGTATGGCGCGGAAGGATAAGGTGGAATCGTCCGGTCGGTGAACCGGTAAGGGTTCAGCCCGACCCCCTGGGGTCTGAGCCTTTGGCGACCCCCGGCCATCCCCCCTGGCCGGGGGTCGCCCTTTGGTGGCTTGATCCTGGCCTCTCTCGCTATCCACAGCACACCCACTGTCCACATGTCGATCATGAGGTGATGGCTGGGTCCGGGCCGGCTGGTTGACAGTGACGCCGGACGCTCCGGACAGTGCGGGGCCGGGTTGAGCGAGGGGACACCAGTGGGGATGAGCGTGGGGGTGGCGGGCCGTGGGGGTGGGGCCGCCCAGCGGCCGGTGATGATGGTGGCCCCGGGTGCGCTGGCCGACGAAGTGGTCCGGCTCGCCGCGGCAGCGGGGTGCGAGCCGGATCGAGTGACCGATCCGGAGGGGATCCGGGAACGGTGGACCACCGCCCCCCTGCTGCTGCTGGACGTTCAGGCCGCAATGAGCAGCGCGAACGCCGGTCTCCCGCGCAGGGACGGAGTGGTGATCGTCACCGCCGGCGGAGCCGGCAATCGGGCCTCGGCAGCATCCGACCCGGAGGTCTGGCGGTGCGCGGTGGCGGTGGGTGCCGAGCACGTGGCGGTGCTGCCCGACGCGGAAGCCTGGCTGGTGGGCGCACTGGCCGACGCGGTGGAGTCTCCGCCGGACCCGGGGCGCGTGCTGGCGGTTCTCGGCGGCCGGGGTGGCGCCGGAGCATCGGTGTTCGCGACTGCCGTCGCGGTGGCGGTGGTCGAATCGGGCCGCCAGGCCCTGCTGGTTGATTGCGACGCGCTGGGCGGCGGCCTGGATCTCGCCCTGGGCGCCGAGGGGACTGACGGGCTGCGCTGGCCCGGGCTCGCGCTCGGTGGCGGCCGGGTGCCGGCCGCTGCCCTGCACGCAGCACTGCCCACGCCCCGGTTCGGGCACCGGAGTGGGCTCACCGTGCTGTCCTGCGACCGGGACGGCCCGGGGCCAGACGGGGCAGCGGTGCGCACGGTCTGCGGTGCTGGACGGCGGGCAGGGGAGACGGTGGTCTGCGATGTGCCCCGGTACCCGTGCGAGCCGGGTGCCGCGGCGCTGGAGACCGCGGACCTGGCGGTGCTGGTGGTGCCGGCAGAGGTCCGGGCCTGCGCGGCGGCCGCGACGGTGGCGGCGCGGGTGCAGCGCTGCGGGGTTGCGGTGCAGTTGGTGGTGCGTGGACCCGCTCCCGGTGGGCTCACCCCCCACGATGTCAGCCGGGCTCTGGACCTTCCCTTGCTCGCTGCCATGCGGCCGCAGCCCGGGCTGGCCGGCGCACTGGATCGCGGTGCGGTGCCAGGCCGATCCCGGGGACCGCTGGCTACCGCCGCCCGCCAGGTGCTGGGAGTGCTTGACGGCTCCGGCCGGGCGCTGGGCAGGGCGGCGTGACCGCGCCAGGACTCGATCGGCCAGTGCAGCCGGCCAGCACTGGTGCGGCCCTGGTCGACCGGGTTCGCCAGCGGCTGGCTGCCGACGGCGCAGCGGTCTCTCCGGGTGCGGTGGCGGCTGCGGTGCGGGCTGAGGCCGATGGCGTGCTGGCCGACCTGCAGGTGCTCTCGGCGTTGCGCGAGCTGCAGCAGGAACTCGTCGGGGCCGGCCCGTTGGAACCTCTGCTGGCCGATCCAGCCACCACCGACGTGCTGGTCAGCGCGCCCGACCAGGTGTGGGTCGAGCAGGCCGGAGAGTTGCGCCGCACCGAGGTGCGGTTCGCGGACACCGAGGCGGTGCGCCGGCTGGCCCAGCGGCTGGCGCTGACCGCGGGGCGCCGCCTGGACGACGCCTCGCCCTACGTCGATGCTCCGCTGCCCGGTGGCGTCCGGCTGCACGCCGTGCTGCCGCCGATCGCCACCGACTGCACCTGCATCTCGCTGCGCGTGCTGCGGCCGGCCACCCACGGGCTGGACGCGTTGCAGCAGGCGGGCAGCGTGACACCCGAGGCTGGCCGGCTGCTGCGGGCCATCATCACTGCGCGACTGGC
>DATHTJ010000076.1:0-4429 GCA_035463315.1 Pseudonocardiaceae bacterium | reverse complement strand
GCACCGAGACTGCGCGCGGTGCTGGTGTCAGCTGGCGAGCTGGCGGGTTTCCGTGATGAGCTCCCGCAGTTGGGTAGTGACCACATCCGGGCTTGCCGGCGTCACGGTGACGAAGGTCCCGCCGTGGCCGAGTCGGCGCAGTTGGCTGTACCAGCCCTCCGGGGTGGCGTGCAGGCCGATGACCCGGCGGCCTGCACGCTGCCGGCCGAGGTGGTCGCGCACCAGGGCGCCGAACTGGCCGAGCCGGTCGTGCCGCGTGCACATCCGGGCCAGCGCCTGGGCGTCGTCGTAGCGCTCGCCGCGGTGGATGAGTTCCTCAGCCAGCCGCTGCATGTCCCGTCCCGCCACTTGGGCCGCGGCATCCAGGTTCTCCGCCCGGACGGTGACTGAGCGGCCCGGGCCGGCGGTCAGCCCGGCAAGCCGGGTCAGCTCATCGAGCAGGTAGTGCGGCGAGAATGGCGTCAGGCGTACCCGGTTGTTGTCGAGGGTGGCCAGTGCGCCGACCTCGCCGCGGCAGGCTGCCAGCGCGCGTATCGGACGGTCCAGCAGCAACCACGCCTCGACCGCCCAACGGTGCCGGGCCAGCGTGACCAGGAGATCGGTGAGGTCGGGGTCGACGCCGCGTGTGCCGACGAGGCGGCGCTCGCGCAACCCCGCGAGGGTGTGCGCGACGAGCTGCCGCCGCTCGGTATCGGTGCGGCCGAGCGTGGGGACGTCGATCACGACGGGCAGTTCATTCAGCTGCAGCTGTTTCCAGCAGACCTCGATCTCGGTCGCGGAAAGCTCGATGCTCACTGCCCGTCCCGCGCTCGGCGGCGGTGTTCTTCGCCGGGGGTCTCGCCGATCACCGCGGGGGCCACCAGCGGCAGCTCCCCGACGATGTGGTCGGCCTGCTGGGCGTATCGGTCTTTGTGCTCAGTGTCATCGTCACCGCTGCCGCGGCCGTCCACCGGTGACTGCAGGAACGAGCCTGCGTCAGCGCGGCTGCCGCCACTGACCCCGGCACCACTGACCCCGGCACCGCGCGGCCTGGGGGTAGCCGTCCCGCCATCCCGCCCCGGTGCGCCGTGGCTGGGAATGCCGGCCCGGCCCACCCCTGTCCCTGGTCGGGCGCCGAGCCCGGCTTGGCCGCGTGCGGCGCCGGTGCGCCCGCCGAAGCTGGGACCGAAGGCTTCGCCACCTGGGCTGGCTCCGGTCCCGGTGGGCTGGAACGCAACTGGTCGCGGGCCGTAGGTCACACTGCCGGTTGTGCCTGCCAGTCCGGTGCTCACCGGGTTGGTACCGGGCAGGAACGGCGCGCCGCCGACCCCGGGTCCTGGGCCTGCCGGCGGTGCGGCGGGCACCCCGGCCCACCCGGCCGCCGTGGTCGCAGCCGGGGCGGCCGCAGCCGTCGCGGTGCCGAACCCGGCCGCAGTCGGTACCACTCCTGCCGGTTGTCCCACGGCGCCCCCGGGCACTCCAGCGATGTGCCCGGCCACCACCATCGGCGCTGGTGGGGCGACGACGGGTATCGCCTCCACGCGGTCGCGGCTGGTGATCATGTGGTTGGTGAGGGCCAGATTGGCCTGCTGCTCCAGCTCGCGGCGCTGCTCCATCGCGTCGTGCAGTGGTGACTGCACGTCAAACGGGGACAGTGCGTTGAACCCCTCCGCCGCGCCGTACAGGAACCTGTCGCCGAGACCGGTCGGGATCTCGTTCGGCGAGGGCACCCGGTGTTGTGCAGTCCGAAAGGACTCGCCCAGTTCGGTGACGCACCGCTGCGCGGTGGCAGCCTCAGCGGCGGTCTGGTTGATCTGACCGGCGCCACGCTGCATCGCTCGCCCGGCCGCGCTGGCCGCCTCACCGGCCCATTCCACTCCGCTCAACAGGCGGCCCACCAGATCGCCTGAAGTGATCATCCGCTCGGCCATCCGGTTCACGATGTCCTGTACTTCGGCTGCGGCTTGCGAGCCCGCGCCGCTGTGCATCCAGCCGTACTTGGTGGGTAGATTCCACCCGTCGAAGTGGTACTGCTCGACCGTCGGTCCCGTTTCCATCGCGGTCCCCCTCTTACCGTTGCGTGAGCAGCGTTTGCATAGCCAGCTCAGCGGCCATCCGCGCCTTCTCGCAGGCCACCTCGGTCGTGTCGTTCGACCCCGTTGACTCGGCGTACTGGATGCTCAGGTACTGGCCGTTTGTGGTGCTCACGTCTACGAAGCAGCCTCGTTCGTCGGTCGGCCGACGGTTCTCCACTGCTGGGAATCCCGCTACCAGCACCACCCTGGCAGTTACGTCGCGCTCCCCGGTGAGGTACACCGTCGCGTCCTCTTGGGTCACTGCCTTGACCGAGTATCCGAACCGCGGGCTCGACAAGCTCTTGCCGTAGCTACAGGGTCGATTGCCGTATCGATCTGGATAATTGCTGAATCCGGGCGGGCGATCGGTGCCAAGCTGTTGCTGGTGTTCGGTGGTGAGCAGGGTGCAGGTGTCCACTCCGGTGAGGTCGATTTCACGGGGCCGGGGTGGCAATGCTGCCGCCGAGGTGGCAGGGACCGCGCTGGTCTGGGCTGGAGTGCCGACCGAGCCGGTGGGCGGCCCGGCACACCCCGTAGCGGCTAGCGCTAGGGCGCCTGCTGCGGTGAGTATCGGGAGCCAGTCACGCACCGGGTACTGCCCCGCGGAGTGAGGTGGCGATCTCCTCGTCGGTGTATCCGTACTGCTTGGCGACCTCAGCCAGTGCTTTCGCGGTCTGGTACAAATTGTCCACCCACTGCTGACAGACGTTGTAGTAAGAGTCTGGGCCATCGACGACTCGGTAGGTGACCGCTCGGGCCACGTCGAGGCTGACCGGGTCTTTGCCGCACGGCTTCATCCGAAGCTGATCCTCAATGCTCTCAAGGAATTTCCTGAAGTCGTCTGCCTCGGCGAGGAGGGCGGCGTGCTTGGCCAGCACCTCGTCGCGGCTGACTACAACCGTGGGCCCAGCAGCCAGCGATGGCTCGTGTCTATACGTCGGGACGTAGGGATTCCCACCGTGGGACTGGGCGGCTGGCGGTGTCACGCGAAAGCTCCCCTCACCGACCGGATCCGCCGCCGGTCTCGGGCGGTCACCCTACCGGACGGTGTTGTCCCCTCGGCACGCTTTCGCCGAACTCCGTGCAGCCCGGTGCACCTGAGTGCCACTGCCGCACGGCGGAGACGTAATCAGCAGGTGGCGGTGGTGAGGAAGGCCCGCCAGGCGGCGGCGGGGACGGCCAGCGCGGGACCGTCGGGGTTCTTGGAGTCGCGCACCCGGACGCGGTCCGGTGCGGGGGCGGCCTGGACGCAGTTGCCGCTGTAACTGCTGGTGCGCCAGCCGACCTCGACGCAGGTGCCGCCGCTGCCACTGTAGCTGCTGGTGTGCCAGACAATGCCGTCCAGCTCAGGCGCGGTCATGATGGTCCTCTCGTTCCGCGGAGAGTTCGGTTGCCAGCGTGGCAATCAGCTCCCTGGATTGTTCCTCGCTCAGCGCGGCGTGCGCCAGCGCACCCAGGATGCGCTGGTAAGCGGTCGCCTCCTCCCGCGTTTCCAGGAACAGGCTGGACGTCTCACTGTCCAGATAAACCACCGGTCGGAACTCGGCGAACTCCATCAGGGTGAAGGGGCCGGACAGTCCGGCGTGCGCTCCGATCGCGGCCGGGATCACCCGCAGAGTGAGGTAGGGGCGGACCGACATCCGCAGTAAGTGGTGCAACTGGTCGGACATCACCATCGGGTCGCCGATCGGCAGTCGCAACACGGCCTCGTGCAGGTAGAAGGTGAACCGCGGCGGGCGCTCCCGGCTGAACAGGCTCTGGCGGGCCAGCCGGGCGGCGACCCGATCGTCCACCTCGTCGGCCGGCGTATTGACATTGCTGCTTACCACGGCTCGGGCGTAGTCCCCGGTCTGCAGCAGGCCAGTCACCAACGTCGACTCAAATGCACTGATCGCCACCGCCTTGTTCTCGTGGTCGATCAGCGTCACGAGCTGCTTGGGTAGCCGGGTGCCGTGCTGCTGGAACCAGCCCGGCGTGTTCTGCTCCTGGCACAGCGCGATCAGCCGGTCCCGCTCCGGGCTCTTGGCCCGGCACACCCCGAGGAACGCGGCGACGTCCACCTCGCTGCCGCCGCGTTTGCCGGACAGCAGCCGCGACACCCGGCTCGGTGACCAGCCGAGCAGGTACGCGGCCTGCTGGCCGTTCAGCCCGGCGCTCTCCATCACCCGGCGCAGCCCCTCACCCAACTCCCGGCTGCGTATCGTCGGCTCACGATCTCGCATGGCGACCTCCCCGCGCGGCGGACCCTCACACCCGTATGCGGCGCGGGATTGTCCCGAGTGGCCAACGGGTCTTTGGGCAGAGGTTATTGCGTGTCCCGAGGACAATCCGACCATTTGTGTCGTCGGCGCGTCCGCTCTCCGTGCGGCGCTGAG
>DATHTJ010000075.1:0-30950 GCA_035463315.1 Pseudonocardiaceae bacterium | reverse complement strand
GACACCGAGCTACTGATCGATGTCCACAACACCATCCTGCGCCTCCCGGATGTGCAGCACGTGCTGCGGGCCCAGGAGATCGAGTCGTACGCCAACCGGCTCCTAGTCGAGCACCACCGCGCACAGTTGCTAGGTGCGTCGGTGCTGCATGACGCGGTTCCGGCGTCTCCCGCATCACGACAGTCGCTGGAAGCCCCGGCGGCCCGAGATATCCGCGCCACCTGGTGACCCACCACCTTCATGCTGGAGCCAACGGGAACGTGTGGGGCTCGAATACTCGATGTAGCGTCTGACCTGCGGTCTTTGTGCTCCAGTCGGTCATGGATGATCGACGGATCTGCTGTCGATCGTGTATCAGCTGGTGCGCTGGCTGCTCGGTCTGACCGTCGTGCTGGTGCGCCGAAATCTGAGTAAGGATGCCAAACTGCTGGTCCTAGAACACGAGAACGCCGTGTTGCGTCGACAGATCACCCGGGTCCACTACACGCCTGCCGACCGAATGTGGCTGACCGCCTTGTCACGGCTGTTGCCACGCCGCCGCTGCTGCGTCATCGTCAACGTCCAACGAAAACCCTCTCCTTGCCGGGACCCCCTGCCGATGCCCCGGGGAGCTACCCCGGGGCGGAACCTCGGCCGTTGTCGTGGGTATGTGCGACAGTGTTGTGTGATGTTGTGTGATGGCATCGCACACCGGAAGGGGGCGCATGAGGGACCGAACAGCTTACGACGTCGAGGTTGGTCAGATGAGCGAGCAAGCCGCGGGCGAGGTCTTCGACGGCATCGCGCGTCGCGAGCTGGGGATCAGCGGCTCCGAGTTCCTCCAGCGATGGGACGCCGGCGAGTACCAGGAGACCGACCGCGACGACGTGGACGGACTCTCCGAGGTCGTCGCAGCCATGCCTCTCGTCCGGTAGGGCGGCCCCGCCAAGCACAATGCTGGCATGCCCGGAAGGACGCCAGCGGAGGCCGTAGACGCGTTCCTCGATCCGCTGAGGGATGCCCTCAGGGGTCCTCGATGGGGTCGCTAAGCTTCTGATCAGCCCGAAGGGCGGGTTCCGTAAGGGCGTGCGCTACTCGTGGGTGCTGAACGGCGCAGACGGCATGGATCTTGGCGCTGTTGGTCGCTTCATCAACAGCTCGCGCTCATCGAGGCGCCGCACAGGCTCTACCGCTCGTGGACCTGAGGCTGCCAGAAGGCCCTCGCTCGGCTGGGCGCAGCTACGCCCACCGCAGCTGTTCGTGCAACACGACCGCCGGCTGTTGCACGCCCGCCGTCGCACCCGTAGCACCGTTGCCGGCGGTCGCTACCGCGCGTTGACTGTCGACTACCCGTATTAAACGGCCGGCGCTTCTCGCCTGGGGGAACATCGATCTCGTCGCGTGGTGCAGCTATCCGCGCGGGTCGAATCGCTTGGCCCATGACACGATCTCGGCGAGCTCACTCACGGGGATGACGTACTCGCGGAGTCCTTTCGTGGAGGACCCGGACGCGCCCCTCGTTGATCCGCTTGATGATCCAGCGGTAGGGGCAGTCCGGTGATCGTGGCGACTTCCCGTGGTCAGGGTGCCGATCACGCATGCCCACGTTTCACAGAACTCCGGATCGCACCACACCGGTGGTCGCGGTGTTGCAGGGCGCGTTCGGTTAGATCGTTCATCGGGTCTCGCTCCTGGATTCGGTCAGGTTTGGGATCAGGGCCCCGGATCGGAGTTCCTAGCGCCGGTTCGGGGCCGCCTTGCGTCGAACGTCACACTTGGCTACCTCCTCGACGAGTGGCCGTCCGGCCATCAGGTCGAGGAGACGACCCGCGCCAGCTACCGGCTGCTGATCAACGGCTTCATCCGTCCGCCACTGGGAGCCACTCCCCTGGCACCTCTGTGTCGGCAGGGTCCGCGCCCCTTCGAACAGCTCTACGCTGAGTCAGCGGACAACGACTCGATCAGCGTGTACCGGCCAGCCCGCACATCCGACAGGAACGCCAGCTCAGCGTAGGTACCCCGCCGACGCTCCAGCATGAGACATACCTCGGTGGCCACGGTGGCGGGAATCAGCAGCGGACCGGGCAGCCGCTCCAGGAGGGCTCCCCACCCCGCTATGCCACGAACCGGTGCCACACCCGGCGCAGCCGCCCGAGCGGGCCGATCCGGTCGATCCGGTCGATCCGGCGCGGAGATGTGGTGTCCTGGGCAGGGGGCTCGGCGCCCTCGCTGACCTGGCTGCGCGCCTGGGCGAGGTAGCTCTCGAGCACCTCGTGGCCTTGAGTGCCGCCACGCAGCTTCGCGCTGTCCTCGAGCAGGGCCAGCGCTGCGAGGCACCCTCCGGTGCTCAGCGCCGCCGAGCCGAGGTGTTGCAGGCAGCGGGCGGCACCCTCACATTCCTCCACCTCGGCGTAGCGGCACTGGGCCTGCCGCCACCAGAGGACCGCTTGATCTGGATTGCCCTGCATCCAGGCGGCCACCCCGAACAACTCCAGCGCGTGCGCATGCGCGCTGGAATCGCGGGAGGCGGATGCTCGGGCCGCTGCCAGCCGCAGATGGTCCAGCGCCGTGCTGGTGTCGTGCTGGTAGAGGCACACGACGGCACGGTTGAGGCGGATCGCGATGTCGGCGGCCAGGTCCGCGCGGGGCACCGCGCGTCCCGCATCGTCGAGCCGGTCCCGGGCGTTGAGCAGCGCGTCGGCACGGTCGGCGCCGGGCTCGTAGCGATCGGCCCGGGCCAGCTGCAGCAGGCTTCGCTCGAGTGCCCGGCGGGTCCGCATCGCGGCGGCAGACGGGCCGGGTGGGGCCAGATTGGAGGCCACCCCGAGCCGGAGCGTGGCGGCATCGAGATCCCCGCGCAGCCGGAAGGCCGTCGCGGCGCGCACCGCCGCAAGCTCCTCGAGGTCGCGCCGTCCGGCGTATTCCCCGATGGTGGCCAGCCGCTCGCTGAGTTCGAGCAGGTCATCGGCGCGCCGCTGGCGAACGTAACGCGCCTCCAGGGCGTCGCAGATCCAGGCCAGCTGGTCCACGGTCTCCGGCCCGACCTCTGTGCTGAACAGCAGCCTGTGCAGGGCGGGCTCCTCCTGCTCGAACCAGCTGGCGGCGGCCATTCCCCCGCTGGCGGAGCCGAGCGCGAAAAGCCAGCGTTCGGCCTGCTGGGCATACCACTGCAGCTCGGCCAGGTGTGGTTCTGCGGGGGACCGGTCCTGTTCGTCGGGGAGCGCATTGCGCCAGCGCTGAAACCACTGCCACCCCGAGGGCGCGTAGATCATCAGCCAGAATGCGGCGAGGGCGGCGACCACCAGGTACTCGGCACCACTGACCCAGCGACCGGGCTGGAGACTCTTGAGAGCATCGAACGCAAGGTTGGACAGGACGAACGACGCGATCGTGCCGATCCATAGCAGGTAACGACGCCACCGAGGCTCGTGCTGGTTCACGGGTTCGTGCCCACTCATGGTTTCGTGCCTACCGTGAGGCCGCGCACGAGGGTCGGCCAGAACCTCCAGAGTAAGACGACCGGAACGATCGACGACACCACGGCGGCGGCCGCCACCGTCCCGGCTGACGTGGCGAACTGCCGGGCCTCGCCCCACAGCACCAGCGAGAGCGGAGTCGAGCCCGGGCCGACGATCAGAAACCCGATGACGAAGTCGTTCCACACCAGCACGAACTCCAGGACCGCGACCGCGACCAGCACCGGGCGGTAGATCTGGCGTACTTGGTTGATCACCTCGCTCTGTCGCAGCTGTCCGAGCAGCGCCTCGGAGACCAGGCTGGGTGATGCCGAGGCGAAGGCCGCGCGCAGCAGCAGCACGCCGAACGGCAGGCCCGCTGCAGCGTGCACCAGCGCCAGCGACATCCGGGAACCGGAGATGCCGAGAAAGACGAACATATCCTTCAGCGGCTCCGCATACATTGGCAGCGGGGCAACCGCCAACAAAACGAACATCGTGATCGCCACCTTGCCCAGCCACTGCGGCAGCCCGCCCCAAGCCAGCACATACGCGGTGGGCACCGAGATGACCAGCACCAGGACGGTGGCCAGCCCGGCGACCAGCACGGTCGAGAACAACGCCTGCCACAGCCCGGCGTTCGCCGCCGCCGCGAACGACCCGAGACTCAGCCCGTCGAAGCTCCACCAGCCGCGCAGCCCTGCGGCTTTCGGGTCGTGGAATGCAGTAATGATCAACACTACCGCCGGGAACAACCAGATCACACTGAGTGACACGGCCATGGCCAGCCCGAGCCGTCTGCGGATCGGGCGCGCCTGCGCCCGAGGCCGCTGCGTGGCTGGCGGCACGGCACTGCTCGGCATCGCCCAGCTACGACGCAGGCCACGCATGCCGGTCAGGGCGACGACGGCGACGATGACGAACAGCACCAGAGCCAGCACCGCCGGCCGGCCATGATCGTCGGTGGCGGTCGTGGTCCGCCACCAGCGCAGGGCCAGCACGTCGGCGTTGTCCTGCATCGGATCCGGCACGGCGATCAATACCAGGTCGAAGAGCCGGACCGTCGCCACCACCAGGATGAGCGTGACGATCCCGGAGATCGGTCGCAGGATCGGCAGCTCGACCGCGCACAACCGGCGCCAGCCGCGCAGGCCCTCGGCATTGACGGTGCGGATCAGATCGTCCGGAATCGAGTCCAGCCCGGCGCGGTACAAGGCGATGACAAACCCGAGCCAGGTCCAGCTGAACGCCGAGACCAGCACCACCCAGAACAGTCCCGGCCCCAGCCACACCGTGCCGTCCCCGAAGATCGCGCTAACCGTGCCGCGCTCCGGAGCGGGATCGAAGATGATCCGGAACGCGGCGCCGCTGACCAAGGCCGACACCGCAAACGGCACGATCAGCGCCGGTTGCAGGAACGACCACAGCGCGCTCTCCCGGTGACCGGCCAGCGCAATGCCCAGCCCCAGCGCGACCAACGCGATGGCCACGCCGATCCAGGCGATGGTGTGCGCGATCGCAAGCAGCGCCGCCGACTCGCCCAGCACCGCGAAGTTGGCGACGCCGAACCCGTCCGGGGTCCGGAACGCCTCGATCGTGGTGACCAGCATCGGTACCAGCAGCAGGCTGGTCAGCACCAACGCCGGCAGCCCGAGCAGGTACGAGCCGTAGGATCGGTGCGCCTGGCCGGGCACTGGCCGGCCGGTGATCTCCCGGCCCACCACCTCGAGCTCTAGTCCCGCTGCCGACAGCGCCACAGCGTCACCCCTCGAGCTCTTCCAGTTCACCCAGCCGGGCCAGCGCCCGGTCCACCGCGGGCGGCACCTGGTCTTCACCCCGCTCACCGACGTCCCGCAGGAACTTCTGCACGACCTGCCACAGCCCCTCGCTGCCACCGAGCGGACCGAGCCGGTCGGACAGGTCAAATCTGATCGACTGCGGGTTGCCGGTCAGTTGGTCGGCCAGCTCCCGCAGCTCAAGGGAGTACGGGGCACCCGGATCATGCTGGTTGGCCGCGAGGAAGCCACCGTAGCCTCTGATCCAGGGAAGGGGCGCCTGCGAGCCGGCCAGGAGCTCCACCAGGTTGCGGGCCGCCTCACTGGCCGGGGCTGTCAGCACGGCGACGTCACCACCGACGACCAGTGGTGCCGTGCCACCCCCGCGCACCGGGTGCGCCTGGTCGCCGTCGACCGCCGGAAAAGTGACGATGCCGAAGTCACCGTGGGCGTAGTCCCGCACCCACGGCTCGACGAAGTCCGGTGCGACCACCATCGCGGCCCGGTGGTGACCGAAGACCTCCACCACCGCGTCGGAGTACTGCTGCACCAGCGAGCGCCGCACCCCACCGGCCAGTGTTTCCGGCGGTGCCCACAGCCGTCCGAGCAACGTCAGCGCCTGCTCCACCGCGGGTTCGGTGGACAGCCGGGCCCGGTGACCGGCCAGGTTCGTGTAGGCCTCCGGCGCGCAGCCGAGCAGGACGTTCTCGAAGAAGTCGGTCAGCATCCAGCCATCCGCGCCGGGCAACGCGAGCGGCCGGACACCCAGCCGGCGCAGCTTCTCGTTCAGCGCCACCCACTCGGACCACCGCTGGGGAACCGGGAGACCGTTCTCGCGGAACAACGCCTGGCGATACCAGACCGAGGACTTGCTGGTGATCTTGAACGGCATACCGTACCACCGGCTGATGCCGTCCGGTCCCCGTTGGACCAGCAACTCGCGCCACAACGCCTCGTTCGGCCACGGGCGCAGCGCCGCGACCGCCCGCTCGGGCAACGGCTCGAGTTCGTCGAGGTAAGTCGCGACCAGACCCGGCTGGGGCAGCATGACGACGTCCGGGCGGGGCGTGGTGCGGAAGGCGAGAGCGATCTCGTCCCCGAACGGGATCGGCACGACCCGGTAGTCGCCCTTCGACAGACCGCTGGTCACCGAGCGGAACGCCTTCAGTTCCATGCCGCTCCAGTTCACCGCGACCCGCACGGTCGGGCCCAGATTCAGCAGGTCCGCGGCACTGCTGCAACCGGCCGTCGTCGCGGCGAGGGCAGCGGCGCCCAGAAAGGCCCGGCGGCTAGGCATGCCCGGCTCCGGCGAAGCCGACGGCCCGGGCTGTGTCGGGTGCGATGAGCAGCAGGGTGGCAGCCCTCAGCTCCGGGTTCTGCACGTGGCTGAGCAGCGTGCCCCAGGTCGGGAGCCCGTGGGCATCCTCCAGGACGATGACACCCGGGTTCGCGCTCAGCGCCCGGGCGACGCCAGCCACCCGGCGACGACCAGGGGTGATCTCATACGGATACCGGTCCAGAATGTCGTCGAGTCCGCACCATTTCGCCGTCTCCTCACACATCTCAGCCGCGACGCTCCGGGACCACCGGTGAGTCGCACAGCTGGCATGAACCATGTTCCCGAGCACGGTCAGATGCGGCAGCAGGCCACCCTCGGCGGGCACCAGACGTACCGCTCCATTGCTGGTGATCGTGACGCCGGGCGGCCAGGGCCGCAAGCCCGCGACGACATCGACGAGCGTGCGCGCACAGTCGGGATCGGCCACGACGAGCGCCCTTCGCTCGCCGACCCCGAGCCGCACGACCTTGGGCACACCGGCGATCTGGACTCCCTCGATCAGTAGCCCAACCATCCCAGCCCGCCTCCTGGGTGACGACGCACGGTAAGGCAGTTCTCACCATAGGCGAAAAGGCACTGTCACGTTCAGCGCGACGTCGCCCAGGCGATGGTCCTGGGGATCTTGTCTATGTGACTGTCCATGAGCGATCTTGGATCCCGCGTACTGGATCAATGGGCGGGGCAGATGCTCCTCACCGGGGACCGTGGCAGCCGGGCCACGGCCCAGACCTGACCGCCCTCTTCGTGGTGAGTCGGACAGACGGCCTGGATCAAGCTGCGGAATACTGGTGAGCACCCATCTTTCCGAGTGGAGGCCGGTTTCCGTGTCCAAGATCGCGCTTGTAGTCGGGATCGTACTGATCGCGGTGGGAGGTTGGGCTTTCCTGGCTTCTGGTCCCGATGCCAGCCCCACCGCGCTCATCCCCGCTTTACTCGGTCTGGTGCTCGCAGTCGCCGGACTCGTCGGCCTACGCGGCGGCCAAGTACGCCGCCATGCGATGCACGCCGCCGCGGTAGTGGCCTTGATCGGAGTGCTGGGCTCCGGCTATCAACTCATTGCCAGACCTTCCGCTGGTTCTGAGGATGCCGACATCGCGCAAACTGCAGGTCTGCTCAATCTGGCCCTGTGCGGGGGGTTCCTGGTCCTGGCGATCTGGTCCTTCGTGCAGGCTCGCCGCGCTCGCGTATGAGACCCGCCCAACCCCCGACACCGTCCTCAGTCCGTGTCCTCAACCGGCACATTCAGGGCGCGGATCGCTTCGAAGAGCCGATCCGCGTCCCAATCCGACTCGACATCGTCGACCAACCCGGCTGCTTGGCCCAGGGTGAGGGTAGCCATCCGGGTACCGTCATCGATGTGGATGTAGTAGCTGGTGAAGGTGGGACGCCCTGCGCCGGCAGGAACCGTCTTGGGGCTCATCTGGTCGGACTTGACCGTGGCCTTGGCTCCCTGGCAGGCGCTGGCATTGAGGCGTTCCTCGATCGCGGCGGCGATCCTCCGGGCATCGTCTACAAGCATCGGACTATCTCCTTCACAAGGTCGCTACGAACACGCCGTAGATGATTATCACCCTGCGGGTTGGTTGTTTCATACCGGTTCCGCCAGCATCGTCCCCGGTCACATCTGACCCTACCCTCCCTTGATCATCTCATGAGATGGTGAGAGGCTGATGGCGTGGCCGAGGTCGACAAGAGCGAGAAGATCACTATCAACGTGGGACTCGTCGACCTCGGGCAGATCGACCTGCTCGTCGACGAGGGCTTCTTCGCCAACCGTACGGACTTCATCCGCACGGCCATCCGGCGCCAGCTCGAGAGCCGGTCGGATGCCGTGGCGGACACGGTCGCCCGGCGGACCCTGACCCTCGGCGTGCAGCACCTCACCCGGCGCGACCTCGAGCAGCTCCGCGACGCCGGCCGCACGATCGAGCTCCGCGTCCTGGGGCTCGCGACCATCGCCGACGACGTCGACGCCGAGCTCGCGCTCGCGACGATCGCGTCGGTCGAGGTCCTGGGGGCATTCCGCGCCTCGCGGGCCGTCAAGGCTGCGCTCGCCCCGCGCACCACCTGACTGGCCCGGTGTCTTCAGGTGCACGCTGCGTCATCACGGTGCCCCGGTCGATGGCCGGTGCCGCACCCCAGTACGAGGAGGGCTCGTCATGGACCAGGACAAGAGCGCCAGCATGGCCGCGGCGCTGCGGCTCACCCGCGAGGGACGGCTGACCGAGGCGGTCGCCGTCCTCAAGCGCACCCTCGGCGCGCCCGCCACCCCGCCGGCCGGTGCAGCGCAGGCTCCCCCGCCCACCGCGCCCGTCCCGTCCGGCCTGCTGGGCCGCCTGCGCCGGACCCTGCCGCGGAACCTGCCCGGCGTGCAGCCGCGCGGCCCGCACGCCGGAGCCGCCGCCCCGGCCGCCGCGCCCAGCGAGCAGATCCTGCGGCTGAGCCACACCGAGGCGGCGGGCACCCGCCGTTTCGACCTCTACGTCCCCACCGGCCGGACCGGCGAGCGGCGCCCGCTCGTGGTCATGCTGCACGGCGGCTCCCAGAACGCCACCGATTTCGCGGCTGGCACCCGGATGAACGAGCTCGCCGAGCGGCACGGCCTCCTTGTGGCCTACCCCGAGCAGTCGACCGCAGCCAACCGTGGCGGCTACTGGAACTGGTTCTCCCCCACCGACCAGCGCGCCGGCATGGGTGAGCCGTCCATCCTGGCCGGCATCACCCGGCGGGTCATCGCCGAGCATGGCGCCGACCCGGACCGGCTGTACGTCGCCGGCCTGTCGGCGGGTGGCGCGATGGCCGCGGTGATGGCCGCGACCTACCCGGACCTCTACGCCGCCGTCGGGGTCCACTCGGGCATCGCGTACGGCACCGCCCACGACGTGAGGTCCGCGTTCGCCGCGATGCGCACCGGGGGCGCACCGGCCCCGGGCGGGGATCTGCCGCTGATCGTCTTCCACGGCGATGGCGACACCCTCGTGGCCCCGGTCAACGCCGAGCGCCTCATCGCCGCCCGCCTCGCCGCCGCGGGCTCGGATACCCGCCACACGCCGGTGACGATCCGCCTTGCCGAGCCCGGCCGCCGGCCTTGCACGCGGACGGTGATCCGGGACGCCGGCGACACGGTCGTCGCGGAGTCCTGGACTGTCCACGGAACAGGGCACGCGTGGTCCGGTGGCGACCCGGCCGTGTCCTACACGGATCCGCACGGCCCCGACGCCTCCGCGGAGATGGTGCGCTTCTTCCTCGAGCACCCGCGGTGCCGGCGCTAGCGTCACTGCTGGGCGAGCAGCCGGTCACCCGCCTTGTCGTCGTAGGAGGAGAAGAACGCATGGAGGTCTGCGAGCATTTGCTGGAACGACGCAGCGGCGAACAGCACCGGCTGGTAGTGCGTGATGTCGTAGTCCTGGGTCGCCATGGCGAACAGATCCCACGGCCGGATCTCCGCATCGTGGAACGCTTCGATCTCACCGTAGGACGACAGGAGGCCGGCACCGTATGCCTTCACCGCACCGTCTTCGTGGACCACACCGAACTCCAGCGTGAACCAGAAGATGCGGCTGAAGACATCCAGGGAGACGTCGGTGGTGGCACGCAACGATGCCTGCCCAGCCACCTCGTAGAGATCGGCGAACACCGGGCTGGCCAGCATGTTGGCGTGCCCGATGATCTCGTGGACGATGTCCGGCTCCGGTGTGTAGAAGGGTACCGAGTGATGGCGGATGTACTGCGTGGACAGGAAGGTCCGCTCCGCGAGAGAACCGTAGAAGGCTCGGGTGGGCACGAGACCGGGCACCGGGTTGATGTGGAAGCCGGTGAGGCCGTGTACCCGCTCGTCGACCTCCCGTAGCTGCGGAACGCGCTGGGTCGGAAGGACAAGGCGGTCTGCGCCGACGAGGTACTCGCCGCACGCGTACTTCCGGTGCTTGCTGGCGAGCTCGGTGGACACGACCCGCCAGACCTCGTCCTCCTCGGCGCTGTAGGTGACGTCCGGGATCGGGTCGCCGCGCCGGTAGGCGGCGCCGACCTCGGCGATCCGGGCCCGCCGCGCACGGTACGCCGGGTCGCTGAAGCCAGGGTGATCCTCGGGCAACTCGAACCGGGAAGGAGCGATCGGCGCGGCCATAGGCCGAGTCTGCGCCTGGCGGCACGATCGTTCAACGCTGAACGCTCAATGCCAGACGAATGTCCGCGAGGTAATCTCTCTAGGCGATGTCCGTCTCACCTCGCCCCCTCGATGACGTCGATCGTCGGATGCTGGGCATCCTGGTCGACGAAGGCCGCATGTCGGTGAACGAGGTGGCGGCCCGCGCCGGTGTCTCCCGGGCGACCGCCTACGCCCGTTATGACCGGCTGGTGGCAGACGGCGTGATCAGCCGCTTCCGCGCGGACGTCGACCCGCACGCGATCGGGCTCGACGTCGCAGCCATGATCCTCATCAACGTCGAGCAGGGGTCGTGGCCGACGACGCGGGACAAGGTCAGCCGGTTGCCGGGTGTCGAGTACGTCGCGATGACCAGCGGCGGGTTCGACTTCGTGCTGTTGGTCCGGGTGCCCGACATCGCGGCGCTCCGCGATGTCGTCCTCTACCGGCTGCAGGGCATGCCCGAGGTGCGCTCGACCCAGACGATCTTCGTCCTCGACGAGGAGCGCCATCCCATCGGGTCGGCGCACCACCTCGAGCCGGTCAACCCCGAGGCACCCGCTCGTCGACGAGCACGCCGTCCCGCCACTCCGTGACGTGCGTCTCCTCGGCGCCTAGGGTGCGCGGCACCCTTGGTGATCCTGGCCTTCTGCCTTAGTCGGGATCACAACCCTGATGGGGAACGGGTCGGTCGAGTCGTTGCCGTACCCGGCGATGCGCACGACGCGGTACCCACGAACCACGGCGCTCAGCTTCTCCGGGACACCCTGATAAAGCTAGCGACAGCGCATCCCCAACGGCCACCAATTTTCAGGGGTCGTCCCGACGACACCGACTAGGTGTCCCATCCACACTGACATCCCATGGGCCACCACCTAGGACCCACGTGTCACCCACCATCTCGGGTTTATCCCTCACACTTGTTCAGCAAGGAAGATGATCATGCCCATCAAGACTAATCCCGACGAAACGGCGGTACCGGGATGTTCGGGCACGCTCACCGAAGACACCCACACCGGCGTTACGCGTCGAGCAGGAAGGGTCGCGCCCAGGTCTTTTGCCGTAATCGACGCCGCGGCGGCCGCCGTTCACCGCTGGCTGATGCGCTACAGCATTACCGCGTTGCGCATCAGCATGGGGGCAGTGTATCTCGGGTTCGGTATCTTGAAGTACTTCCCCGGGATGAGTCCGGCCCAAGACCTCGCCCTGGCGGCCACTCACCTGCTGAGCTTCGGGCTGGTGCCCGCCGTGGTGCCCAACAGCGTGGCGATGGTGTTGATCGCGACGCTGGAGTGCACCATCGGACTGTTGCTGATCACTGGGCGGTGGCTGCGCCTGACTATCTCTCTGCTGGCGGTTCACCTGGCCGGCATTTTGTCCCCGATCGTGCTCCTCGCCGGGCGGATGTTCGCCGGGCCCCACCACATGCCCACTCTGGAAGGCCAGTATGTTCTCAAAGACCTGATCCTGGTCACCGCAGCTGTGGTGATCGCTACTGCGGCACGCCGAAGGGGCCGGCACTGACGGTAGGCGCACCTCCCCCCAGACCAGCGTAAGCAGTCCGGCCGAGAGGGAACCCGAGAAGTCATTCGTCGGTGTTGGGGTTAGTGCGCCCGGTGAGCTGCCAACGGCTGCGGATACCGAGTTTCCGATAGATGTGCCCGAGGTGGGTTTCCACTGTCTTGATGGAGAGGTGGAGCTGTTGGGCGATCTCTCGGTTAGTTCGGCCGGCCTGGGCGAGCTGGGCGACGGTGGCCTCTTGTGGGCTGAGCTCGTCGGGTTTGCGGGTACGGGTGCGCCCGCCAGCTCGCCGCCATTCGGCCCGTGCGCGGTGGGCATGCCACTCGGCTCCGCATGCCTCAGCGATGTGAAGCGCCTCAGCAAGCAGCACCCGGGCCTGGGCGATCTCACCGCCACGGGTTAAGAAAGCGCCGTAGTCGGTCAGCGTCTGGGTCCGGGCCAGCAGCATGGGCAGTTCGTCGTAGAGGTCGAGTGCCTGGACAAAGTAGGACTCCGCGAGCGCTCGGTCCCCGGTGCGCTCAGCGAGAGCGGCCTGTCCGGTGGCGACGACAATTTTCGGCCACCGGCTAGGAAGAGCCATGGCACGCTGTGCGACCCAGTCGATGACATGCTGTGCGTCGGTGTTTCGGCCACAGGCGAGGTAGGCGGCGACCGCATCGGCCGCCCATGGCAGGTACGACGGGTCGACCTCGCCGGAGCGGTCAGCCCACTCTTCGAGCTGAGCGAACACCGAGCATGCGGTCTCGGCATCTCCTTGACGGTGGGCGAGGACTCCGCGCACGTACAACTCCAACCCGGTGGCCCGATGCATGCTGGAGCGGTGGTGGGTCTTGGTCGCCTGCTGCCCGAAGCAGAGCGCTGCCTGCTCCAGCTGTCCTTGCTCGAGGAGAACCAACGCTCGGTAGGTGCTGGCGAGCGGGGACCAGTGCGGAAACAGCTCGGCGAGCTCGATGAGGCGATCGACCAGAGCGAGCGCCTCACTCAGCCGGCCCAGGCGGCACAGACCATCGATCCACGCGATCGCCGCCTGTACCAAAGTGATCGGTTCGCATCGGCGTTCGGCTGAGCTCAGGATCTCGGTGAGGAGCCGTTCGGCGTCGGTGAACCGCTCCGCGAGTACGGCCAGGGTGGCGTAACTGAGAGCGGGATGCCAGTATCTGTGCCGGTCCATGGACCGCGAGGTGGGGATGAGGTCCACGCGGCTAGCGGCGGCGTCGGCTGCTGTCGCCAGGCCGTCGGGGTCGCCGCAGCGATAGGCGATGGTGCCCCAGACCGCCTGCGCCGAGGCCTGCATGACCCCCCGGGCCGTGGCCAGCTCGGCAGCTCGGTTAGCCCACGGTAGTGCGGCCCGGGGACCGAACAGCGTCTGGTGGTGAAAGGCCTGGTCGAGCAAGGCTCCGACGGCGAGTGCGGGATGGTCCTGCTCGGCCAGACCCACCGCCGATACGTAGCAGGCCGCAGCGCGCTCCACCTGGCCGGTGACGAAGCTGGCCTGTCCGAGCTCGCGCAAGACGGCGACACGGTCCGCGGTGGACAGCGTGGGGAGGTGCAGCAGCCGCTCGTAGATGGCTATCGCCTCCTCGCTGGCACCGTTGGCGACCAAGGCCGCGCCCAGGTCGAAGAGCAGTTCTGTGGGCGCGGCGTCACCCGCAAGCCTCATCCCTGCCTCTAGATGCTGGCGGGCGGCCCGGACCGCGCCCACCCGCAGCGCGTCACGCCCTGCGCGCGCCACCGTGGCCACCGCCTCAGGGTCGCCGGCCAGGTGAGCGGTCACCGCATGCTCCGCGGCCTCCGCCGGGTAGGCGCCGGAGGCAACGAGAGCGCGGAAGGAGGCCGCATGCAGCTCCCTGCGCACCGGAGGCGCGATGTCCTCGTACACGCCTTGCCGGATCAGCGCGTGGGTGAACCGTGCCCACCCGTCGTCGGCCTCATAGAGGAGGCCACCGCGAAACAGGCCATCGATCTCGGTGGCGGCCTCGGTGGCGGACAGCCCGGCCACCTCCGTCGCGACGGCGGCCCGAAATCGGGTACCGAGCACGCTCGCCGCCTGCAGGTAGCGCCGGCCGGCCGCACCGACCCCGACGAAGCGGGAGAACCAGACCTGCCCCTCCGACAGCCTCCCACTCCGGCGTAGCTCGAGGGCGACCTGTTCCATCAGCAACGGATTGCCACCGCACAGGTCGATGGCCTGGTCCATTACCTTGGCCGGGACCTGCCCGCTCACTCGGGAATACAGCAGCTCCCGAGCGGCAGTAGTGCTCAGCGGAGCCAGCGGCTCGATCTCGGCCAACCCTTGGGCGGCCAGATCCTGCGCCGAGGTGACCGCCTCTGCCGGCCATGGCCGGGTGGTGGCGATCAGCGCCACCGGCAGGGAAGCCAGGCGACGGCAGATCAGGTGAATCACGGTCAGCGAGTCCGGATCCGACCAGTGCAGGTCATCGAGGGCCACCAGCAGCGGGCAGACCGCCGCCTCCCGCACACCGCGGAGAATGCCGTAGAAGCGGGCCTGCGCGGAGATGTCGGCGGCCTCACCGCCGTCAGCGTCCAGCGCCATGCTGCCACCGGGAAGCTTGCCCTCGAGAAGCTGATCGAGAGCCTGGCCGATCAGACCGAACGGCAACACCGACTCCACTTGGTCTCCACGTCCAACACCCACCATAAACTGCGATTTCGCCACCGTGATCGCGTGCTCAAGTAGCGTGGTCTTGCCCAGTCCGGCCGGCCCGACAATGAATAGCGCCCCACCTCGGCCCTTGTAGGCGTCATTGATAAGCCGTTCCAGCGCACCCAGCACGTCACCGCGCTCAGCCATGCCGGTGGTAGCCCGCCCGTGTCCGTTGGCCGTGGCCATGACCATGCTCCTTCCGTGTCCCTCCCCGGGTCCGATGAGCTGGGTGTTCGCGGCCCGTCCGTCCTCCGCCGGGCCGCCGGCCCCCACCAGCCTCCACAGGAGGACCGGCAACGTCCGGTAAGTACGTTATGTTCATTACAGTCGTGTGAACTTGCGCGGCGCGGGGAGACGCGGCGGGACGGGGTATGCCTGAGGCAGGGCGCCGCTCACCGACCCCGGCGCCGTCGGTGCCTGCCGGCGCATCGGCGGCCCGTTTCAGGCATGGTCGGTCGCTCGTTGAACTGATCCACGTCACTGTGCCGCCGCGTGGGGAGCGGCGAGTCAAAGGAGATCAAGCGACACGCCCGTGATGCCCGATTCCAGTATGATGGCTGCGCCAAGGAGCACGAAGATACTTGGTACGAGCCAATGGTCGAATTGTTCCACGACGCCGATGAGCCTCTTGTGACTGGTCAGCAAGGCACCGACGGCGCACCATACGCCCACGAGCACGGCGAAGACTGCGGCGGTAACAAGGCTATCGGCCACTCCCAACGTGCGGAACAGCGGCGGGTAGACGGCGAGGTTGTCTCCGCCGTTAGCGACGATCAGTACTGTGATGGAGATTGTCCCAGGGGCAACCACCGGTGACCGGTCGTCGCCAGGCTTCGCCCGCGCGGCCCTAATCAGGCCACGGACACCGAGAGCCAGCGGGGCGAGGCCGAGCAAGCCAACCCATTTATCAGGCACGAGCAGCAGGCCAACAGCAACTACTGCAGAAACTCCCACCAGTACCCCGGTGCCAGCATACATGCCAGTGATGATCTGCCATGGTCGTGGTCTTCCACCGGCCCGCGAGGATAAGAACAATACGGCCAATATCAGTACGTCGTCGACGTTCGTGGCGTAGACGACGGTGGCAGCGGCAATTGTACCGAATAGGTCAGCCACAATGAAACCGTCCTCTGGAACTGGGACGACGAGCGCGGTCGTTGCCGCGGACGTGGCCACGTGCCCGACTGCAGGTACAGAGAGCGAACGCTAGCTGACACGATCGGATTAAAATATCCGCCGGCCACTGACTGAGGTGAGCGATGGACCGACCTGGTTGGTGCTGGTGTATCGGGTGCCGAGCGCGCCCTCTCGACTGCGGGCCACGGTGTGGCGGCGGTTGAAGACGGCCGGTGCGGTGTATCTGGCCAACTCGGTGGCCGTGCTGCCGGAGTCCAGTGCCGCCGAACGGGTGCTGCGTCGGCTGCGGGTTGAGGTGGAGGATATGGGCGGATCGGCGCAGTTGCTGCGGGCCGAGGCGCTGGTGGGACAGGCGGACGTGATCGCGGCCTTCAACACCGCCCGCGACGCTGAGTACACGGAGGTCATCTCACGGTGCGAGGACTTCCTGGCCGAGATCGACAAGGAGACCCGCGCCGGGAAGTTCACCTACGCCGAACTGGAGGAGAACGAGGAAGACCTGACCAAGCTGCGCGGCTGGCTGGACAAGATCCGCAACCGAGACGCTCTGGACGCCGCCCGCGCCCAAGAGGCGATCTCAGCGGTGCAGACTTGTGCGGAGGCGCTGGACATCTTCGCCGAACAGGTCTACGCCGCCGACACTGCGGACCGCTGATGGAGACGACCTCACAAGTCGGTCCGAAACCCGGTGTGCCGGGCCTGGTGCATGCGCCGGGTTCTGCGACACTGCCGGACATGTCGATCGTCGGCTGCTGCCAGGCCAGCACCGACACCCATCGCTGGATCAGCAGCACGACTCGTTGACTGCATCGGACTGCTCGGCGGAGAAGAGGACACATGGAATCCAAACCAAGTCGGCGCGCTTCTGCAGAAAGCGTCATCTCGCCCTCACCCGGAGGAGACCGTGCAGAGGTTTCCGCAGGGGCGCAGCTGGGACGGTGGGATCCGGTCTTCGAGCTGCCGAACGTGGCGATCCATACGAACGTGCTGCCAAACGGAAAAGTGTTGTTCTGGGGACGGCGGGACCACCCTACCGGTTCGTTAAATGAGCACGAGTGCACGCCATATATCTGGGATCCCAGAACCGGGGAACTGACCCCGACACCTCAGCCCACGCTTGCGGATGGCACGAAGGTCAACCTGTTCTGCGCAGGGCATGCCTTCCTGCCCGACGGTCGGCTGCTGGTCGCGGGCGGGCACCTCATCGACGGCGACGGGCTCGATCAGGCGTGCGTCTACGACTATCGCACCAACACCTGGGCGGCCCTTCCCGTGATGAACGGGCGTCGATGGTACCCGACCGCCACAACACTCTCGGACGGGACGGTGCTGGTATTGTCGGGCAGCTACATTGAGGACGGTAGGTTCATCATCAACGATGTCCCGCAAATCTGGGATGGGCAGCAGTGGCGGCCGACCGTCGATTTCATCGGCCTCCCGCTGTATCCGCACATGCACGTCGCTCCGGACGGCCAGGTGTTCATGTCCGGGAGCAATGCCAGGACGTACCTACTCAACACCGATGGCTCGGGGACCTGGACCCCGCTGCCCGAGCCGGGCGGAATACGACGGAACGGGGAGCGGCAGTACGGTCCTTCGGTGATGTACGACCCCGGAAAGGTCATCTACATCGGCGGCGGCAACGACGGGGCTACCGACGTGCCTACCGCCGCGGCAGAGGTCATCGATCTCGGCGCTGATCCCCCGGCGTGGCGCGAGATCGCAAGTATGCGCTTCCCGCGCCGCCAGCATAACGCGACCATTCTCGCGGACGGGAGCGTCCTCGTGACAGGGGGGACCAGGGGACCTGGCTTCAACGATCTCTCGCCAGGCAGCCCTGTGCACGTGGCCGAACTGTGGGATCCGGTGACAGAAGAATGGAGTGAGCTTGCCGCCGAAGATGTCGATCGCTGTTACCACGGGACGGCCGTGCTGCTGCCGGACGCCACGGTGCTCAGCGCGGGCAGCGGCGAGTTCGCCGTCGGTGACAGCGAGCCGAACGATCCTCGGGACAGCCACCGCAACGCACAGATTTTCCATCCGCCCTATCTGTTCCAAGGCCCACGCCCGGAGATCGCCTCGGCGCCGGAGGAAATCGCTTATGGCGAGACATTCTCGCTCGAGATCTCGGGACCGGACATCGGAAAGATCACCTGGATACGGCTTCCCTCAGTGACCCACGCCTTCGACCAGAACCAGCTCATCAACGTTCTCAAGTTCAGCGTCGACGACGGTAGCGTGACCGTTGTTGCGCCCGAACGGCCGGAGATTTGCCCTCCGGGGCACTACATGCTCTTCGTGCTCAGCAAGGCTGGCGTCCCGTCTCTTGCGCGGATCGTGCGGGTCGGCCCATCCACGGCGCGCCCTCGTGCTGCAGTCTCACCGGCCCTTGCCGAAGAGAGACTGCATGCCGACCCCGGCGGGACGCGCACTCAGGAACGGGACGACGCCGTAAGGACCCAATCGACCGGCACTCGCGTCACGGTCGGCCTGACGTCGAAGTGCCCCTACGGGCTCGGGGCGTGCTGGGGCGGGGCGTACGAGGCGTTGAAGAAGCTGGAAGGGGTTGCGGCAGTGCGGCCAATCGCGAATGCCGAGAACTCGACAGCAGAGGTCTACCTTGATGATCAGGGACTGCCGGACCTCGACAGCTGGCCCGAACAGATCGCCCACTGGGCAAACGGCAGTTACGATTTCCGCGGCGTAGAGGTGACTATCGCGGGCACCATTCGAGAACAAGACGGCATCTTGCAGCTGACTGAGCCTTCCCTCGGCGCCCCAGTAGGGCTGATGCCACTGAGGCAGGACGTGAAGCTGCAATGGGACCGCCAAACGAGGAGCGTCAGAGACATCACGAGCGACGAACGGGACGCATACCAGAACTTGAAAAGAAGATATCAAGACCTCAGCGGCGGGCACGAGCCGACGCGTGTCACTGGCCCATTGATAAAGACGGATGCTGGATGGGCCCTGTTCGTTCGAAAATTCGAGAATTAATCTTCTATAAATGCCGCAACACGGCGAGCAGGGGTCGCAGGAGGCGGTGGGAGCTTGGTGTAGAAGATCGCGACTCGTTGCCCGTCGGGGTCAGGACGTAGGTGTTGGGGTGGGACAGTGCGGTGATCGAGCCTTTGAGTCACCGGCCATGTCCGGAGGGGCGCCACACTGCAGGGCGGGGGGTCTCCGACCATCGCAGCGGTTGGTCACGCGACCTGCTCACATGCTGGGCTGGCAAGGACACGGACCCGACCGACCCGGAAAGCATCGACCAAGCGACCCCTTGACATCGGTCGATGCGCTCTGTCACCATGAAGACCTTCTTATTTGTGATCGGATAAAGGATTTGTACCGATTTTCGAGTGGCAGTGGAGGTCGAATATGGTCACTGTTCACGATCAACACGGTCGCGTTGTCAGCGAGAGGATCGAGAATTCTATCCAGGGCGCGCCGCGCGCACGCCGGCAGTGGGTGGTGCCGACCTGGGAGCGGCTGGAGACCCCCATGGAAGTCACGATGTACGCGGGTCGGCGCTAAAGGTTAGTCAGCTCCGTCGAGATGCTCGTTCGCATCCTAGGCTCTGCTGCCGGCGGTGGAGTACCGCAATGGAACTGCGGGTGTCCGGTGTGTGACGCTGCACGGTCTGGTTCGCGCCCCGTGAATTGGCGACGCTCCTCCACCGTTGCCGTCGGCGACGGTGCTGGCGAGTGGTTTCTGGGCAATGCTGGGCCAGAACTCGACACTCAGCTCCGCGAGTGTGCCCCCTTATGGCCTGGCCCTGACGATTCCACTGCACCGATACATGGCGTTTTTCTCACCGATGCCGAACTCGACCACACGCTGGGGTTGCTGTCTCTTCGACAGGCTAGCGAGCTGCATGTGTACGCAACCGCGGCAGTTCACATTCTGCTGACCCGTTGCGGGGTGCTCCCGACGTTGGAGAGCTACACCGTGGTGCGTTGGCACGAGGTTCGCCCCGGTAAACGATTCGTGTTGCAGTATCGGCATGGCGTGGCATCACCGATGTGGTGTGAGCCTTTCGATGTCAGCTGCGGTCGGCTTCCCCGCTACGCTCGAGGCAGCGGTCCGACCTCCGGCGTGGTCATCGGTTACCGGATCACCGATCAGCGCACCACTCGCTCGGTGGTGTTCCTGCCCTCTGTCGCAGCGCTCGGCGACGGCCTCCGCAAACACCTGGACCAGGCACATCTGATCCTCGTGGACGGCACGTTCTGGACCGACGACGAACTCAAGGCGCACCGGCGCGGCACCGCGACGGCTCGTTCGATGGGCCACCTGCCCATCAACGGTGCGGACGGTAGCCTGCGCCTGCTTGGCCAGCCGACCGAAGCGCGAGTGGTGTACACCCACGTCAACAACACTAATCCGCTGCTGTTCGAGGACGGGCCCGAACGAGCGTGTCTCGCCGCCGCCGGCGCAAGCATTGCCGAAGACGGTGCCCAATACGAGCTTTGAGACCAGTACGAGATCTGAAGAGAGGGAAAGATGGGCGAAAGCCTGCCGGCGTTAAACCGTGACGACTTCGAGGGCATGCTGCGCGCTCAGCAGCGGAGCTACTGGGACAAGCATCCCTTTCACCAGCGGATGGCCGCCGGTGAGCTCGAGCCTGCTCACTTGCGGGCTTATGTGGCCAACCGGTGGTATTACCAGCGAAATCTGCCGCAGAAGGATGCGGCCATCGTCGCGAACTGCCCACTGCCGGAGGTCCGCCGGCGGTGGCTGCCGCGAATCACGTACCACGACGGCACCGTCGACGGTGACGGCGGTTGCGCCCGGTGGCTGGTGCTGGCTGATGCGGTCGGATTGAACCGGGCAGAGGTCATCGACGAGCTGCACCTGCTGCCGGGGGTACGCTTTGCGGTCGATTCTTACGTCACCTTTGCTCGGACGAGACCATGGATCGAGGGTGTTGCGTCGTCATTGACAGAATTGTTCGCTCCACAGGCGATGGCGGCCCGGACGGCCGCATTAAAGAAACACTACTCGTGGATCAACCAAGACGCTCTAGGATACTTTGAATCACGGATAGACCGGGCCCCACAAGAATGCGCGGACGCGCTGGATATCGTGTTGTCGCATTGCCGGTCGAGGGAGAGCCAGGGCGCCGCCCTGCGTGCGCTGGCGTTCAAGACCGATGTGCTGTGGAGCATGCTCGACGCGATCGAGCATGCCCTGCAGGTGCTTCGATGACGGCGGCGTTGTCACTCACCGACCGGCCGCAGCTGCGCCGCGGGGTGCGTACCGGAACCGATCCGCTCAGCGGTGAAACGGTGCTGCTCTTCCCCGAGGGGGTGCTCATCATGAACGAGACGGCGGCTGCCGTCGTCCGGCAGTGCGACGGCAACCGCAGTGTGTCTGCCGTGCTGCACTCGGTCGGCGAGGGGTACGACAACGTCGCGGTCGAGGATGTCATGTCGCTGCTGCAGGACCTGATCGCGCAAGGTCTGCTGGTGACCCGCAGTGGATAGGCCGCTCGGCCTGCTCGCCGAGCTGACCTACCGCTGCCCACTGCACTGCCCGTACTGCTCCAACCCGGTGGCTGTCCCGCAGGCAGCAGAGCTGGGGTTGGACGAGTGGTTCCGCGTGCTGGACGAGGCTCGGCAGCTCGGCGTGCTGCAACTGCACCTCACCGGAGGTGAGCCGCTGGCCCGGCCGGACCTGACCCCGCTCGTCGAGCGGGCCCGCGATCTAGGTTTCTACGTCAACCTGGTCACCAGTGGGGTGGGCCTCGACGAGCGGCGGGCAGCCGAGCTCGCGCAGGCCGGCCTCGACCACGTTCAACTCAGCATCCAGGACGCCGACCGCACTGCTGCCGACGAGATCGCCGGTGCCCGGGTCTGGCGCCGCAAGATAGCGGCCGCCCGAGTGGTCACGGCGCTGGAGCTGCCGCTGACGATCAACGTCGTCCTGCATCGTGCGAACATCGGCCGGATCGGGTCGTTGGTCGACCTCGCTGCTGCGCTGGGTGCCGACCGGCTCGAACTCGCGCATACGCAGTACTACGGCTGGGCACTGCTCAACCGGTCAGCGCTGCTGCCGACACACGAGCAGGTCGTCGCCGCGGAGCACGCCGTCGCGCAAGCGCGAGCTGTGCACGGCGACACCCTCGAGATCCTGTACGTCGTCGCGGACTACCACGAGCCATACCCCAAGCCGTGCATGCACGGCTGGGGACGGCGACACATTGTCATTGCGCCCGATGGGCGGGCTCTGCCGTGCCCGGCCGCCGGGCAGATCGCCGGACTGGGCGTCGACAACGTGCGCGAGCGCTCGCTGAGCGCGATCTGGCACCACTCTGCGGCCTTCACCCGGTTTCGCGGGTCGGAGTGGATGCCGGAGCCATGCCGGAGCTGCCCGCGCAAGGAGGTTGACTTCGGCGGCTGCCGCTGCCAGGCCTTCCAGCTCACCGGTGACGCCGCCCGGGCGGACCCGGTGTGCCAGCTGTCACCCGACCATCACCTGGTCCGAGCGGTTGTCGATGCCGCCGGGTCGCAGCAGTCACTGCGCTCACGGGTGAATCCGACCCACGAGTGAATCCCGGGTCAGCGGCGTCACCATCGCCGTCGGCGATGTCTGCTCGGCGGGCGCCCACCGGCTCGGCCCGGAGAGGCTCGTGCCGGGCTGGCAGCGATGGCGGTACCAGCGCCGAGCCGGCGGGCGGTCGGATGCCGCAACCTGTCGGGCACTGCAGCGACAGTGTCGGGGCGGTCGTAGGTCATCTCTCGATGGCGGAGGGAGTGCGGGTAGTGGCGGTGCCGCCTGACCGGTGCCATCGTGGCTGTGGCGCGCTGGCCGATCGTCGCGAGTATCAATGTGGCGGCCGCCTGACCGAGCATCCCCGCTGCGAGCGTTGGCGCCGGGCCGACCGTCTTCGTGATCGCATACCACCAGCGCAACCAGGGAGACAGCGTGGTCCAGGTGTCCGCAAAACGCTCGTCGAGCGGTCCGGAGCGATAGTTGACCAGCGCATGTTCCAGGATGCCGAACAGCGAGGAGGCGAGCACGAGCAGCGCCAGCACCCGCACGAGGCGCGTCCGCGGTGGGCGGCCAGGCGGCCCGGCATGTAGGGCCAGTGCCGCCGCGAGCACAGCGAGCGCGACCCAGGGCACGAGCTGCATAGCGCCGTTCCAGTGGTGCAAGGTCGCTAGCTCGAAGGCGGTGCCTACGATGCCGAGCGCGGTGAGCACGGTGAGGCTGACACACAGCAGGCTGAGGGGGTCAGCCCGCCGTGCGTGGCGCACGTGGGTCACGGCTGTAGTGCTGACAGGATCTTTTCCAGGGTCTGCTGACCGGGGTTGTATTTGGCCAGATTCTGCCGCAACTTAGTCAGGTTTACGTCGTCGCTGGCGTATGGCCGGTACTCGATGATCTCCTCGGCCCACCGCTCAGAGTTGGATACGCCCGCGGCCCGCAGCGCGGTCACGAGCTCGGCCTCGCTCGCCGAGTTGGCTGACGTCTTCGCCGCGTACGGCGCCGGTTCGCCAGGTTCCGGGGGGAGCTCCGCCGCCACCGTCGGCGCTGGAGCGCTTGAGTAGGCCGGAGTAGAGCCGCCGCAGGCGGCCAGTGACGCGCCGAGGACGACGGCACCGATCGCCGCCATGACAGGGTCGGGAGGTCTACGCATGATTCTCCTCGTAGTTGTGCTCTTGTCCTGTTCCACCACACCGAAGTCGCGGTTGCCTGCGGCCATCCGAGTACGGAGCGCAGCACCCGGGGACCCTATGGAGGCAGATCGATATCCGGTCCAGATCTGAGAGCGCTGGTTGCTTGCTGGCGCCCATCGGCCCCCTGCGGGCGACGAGAGACCCCGGAGTTACTCCACACGCCACGATTTGTGCTCCGTTCGGCCGCAAGCCGTCCTCAGGACACCGGTTGGCGGCGACAGCCGCCGCTGATCGATCGGTGGGAGCGGTCACATCCCCGGCCACCGTCGATCGGCAGCGGTCCTGTTTACCTGGGCGACATCTCTGTCGGCTACCGGGCCGCCAGCCCAAAAATAGATCGACATCGCCAGTGGCCGTATCAGGAAAAACGTCCACACGCCACGGGGAAGTCGTAACGCACTGTCATCACCGAGCGGTTTAAATGTTACCCCGATTTTATGGCCAGGTTGGTTGCGCCCTGCGTCAACGGCGGGCAGGGTGGTAAGTGGACGGTTATCCAGCATCCCCGAGACCCGGGAGCACCAATAAATGTCCACGCATATCCAAGACTACCAACGAGTCACCGGCGTGCGCGACGACCGAGGCCCTCGCCGAGTCCACGACGCTGCGGACCCGACTACTGAGCAGGTTGACAACACCGCGGACCCGAACACCCAGCGGGCGCAGGACTCGATGGCCCAGCTCGTGCGCCAAGGGCTGGACACCTCACTCAAGTCGGTTCAGGTGTGGGCCGACCTGGCCCGTCAGGTCGGCCCCACCGCGCTGGGCTCCCCCGCCAGTGCGACGATGATCTCCCGTGCTTATGACCCCTTCGAGGTGTTGCTCGCGGCTCAGCGCGAGGTCGTCGGCGAGCTCGTCGCCACCCAGCGTCAACTCACGCAGCAAGTCTTCGGCGCCACCGTCGGCGACGACCCCGCCCCCCGGTAGGGCCGCCCTCCATGCGGGGGACCTCAGAGACCGGCCGGTACTGGCCCCTCTAGGCCACGTGGGGTATGTAATGGAGAATCCAGACCAATGCGTGCGCGCTGAGGACCGGACCTCTTTTCATCCCTTGACGAGGATGTAACGAAGAGTTACGGCTGCGTCCTCCCATCGGTCCAATGACGGACACACCGACGGCGCGAAATTGTCGCGACCGAGCGCGAGCGACCGTACTAACGCGGCGCTCAATGACTCCCGTCCGACCATATCCCGTCGAGCTTTCAGCTCACCACAACGACTATCAAGAAAGTGATTCCATGATGAGCAACTCCCGGCAACTCGCCCACCAGTGGTGGGCCACCCTCGACCAGGCCGACCGTCAGCGGGTCTGGGACAGTCGCCACCGCTATCTCGCCGGCGACCTGGTGGAAAGCATGGCCAAAGCGGGCGTGCCCGTTGTCAGCGACGGCCGCTGGTCCTGCGTCAGCGTCGGACCCACCGGCTTCACCGTGCCCATCGCGGTCCAGCAGCTCCTCGAGGGGCTGTCCCGGGTCCCGCACGGGGACCGCCCGCTCGGAAACGCGTAGGGCAAACTCGCTACCCCAGGTGGCAGCGAGCGGGACTGGCCGGCACGGTCCCTGGGCTGTTGATGGCACCAGCGGGTGGTGGCACCAGCGGGCTGGGCCACCCGCTTCTCAGGCGGCGCGGCGGGTGGGGCGGCGCCGGGCGGCCCGCCGTGGCCCGCGCTGGGAAGCCCTGACAACGCCGTCTCGGCGGCCCCGGGACGGCGTCGATGCGGCAGTGGTCGACGCGGACGCGCCAGTGGTCGAGGCGGCAGTGGGAGCCGCCGGGGCGACCAGCGGGGCTGGCGGGCCGGTGAGCGCGGTGATCTGCTCGGCACCGGGACGTACCCGCGCCGTCACCGGCCTGATGCCGGCCAGCCGGGTCAGCGTCCGCACCTCCCCCGATTGGTTCGGGGTGGACAACGTGACCACGATCCCCTCGGCACCCGCTCTGGCCGTGCGCCCTGAGCGGTGCAGGTATGCCTTGCACTCGGCGGGAGGATCCACATGTACCACCAGGCCGATCTCATCGACGTGGATGCCACGCGCGGCGATGTCTGTAGCCACCAGCACCCGCGCGCTACCCTCGCTGAACGCTGCAAGATTCCGTGCCCTGGCGTTCTGGGAGAGGTTCCCGTGCAGCTCGACGGCGGGCAGCCCAGCAGCGGTCAACTGCTTGGCGAGCTTCTTCGCCGCGTGCTTGGTTCGAGTGAACAGCAGGCTGCGGCGCTGGCCGGAGGCGAGCTCGCGGACCACCGAGGGCTTGTCGGCATGCTCCACGGTGAACACGTGGTGCTCCATCGTGGACACCGGTGCCACCGGAGGGTCGACCGAGCGCACCACTGGATCGGTCAGATAGCGGCGCACCAGAACATCCACGGCCCCGTCGAGGGTGGCCGAGAACAGCAGCCGCTGGGTGCCAGCCGGGGTGCGGTCCAGCAATCTGCGTACCGCGGGGAGGAAACCTAGGTCGGCCATATGGTCGGCCTCATCCAGGACCGTGACCTCGACCGCATCAAGGTGCACACGACCCTGGCCGAGCAGGTCCTCCAGGCGGCCAGGGCAGGCGATGAGGACGTCGATCCCGCCGCGTAGGGCGGCCACCTGTCCGCCCTGGCCGACGCCGCCATAGACCGTGGTGATCCGCTGCCCGACGGCGGCAGCCAGCGGAGCGAAGGTATCGGCAACCTGGTTTGCTAGTTCCCGGGTAGGCACCAGCACCAGCGCGCGCGGGCGGCCGGCGGTGCGGCGCAGCCCGGAGCGGTCCAATGCAGTGATCGTGGGGATCGCGAAGGCAAGCGTCTTGCCACTCCCGGTTCGGCCGCGGCCGAGCACGTCACGACCAGCGAGTGCATCGGGCAATGTCGCGGTCTGGATCGGGAACGCGGTGGTGATGCCGCGCTGGCCAAGCACGGTGAGCAGCTCTGCGGAGACCCCCAGCTCGCGGAAACTGCACGGTTGGCTGGGGGCGGGGTGCGTCGAAGGCACGCGGAGGGAATCCTCTCCTTGAGGGATGGTGGCCGCTGATGCGTGCCACCCCACAGTCCCAGACGCGGAGAAGCTCGTGCGCCACGAAGGCGCGTCGCAGTCGACCTCGGCTCGCACCAGCATCGGTGCGTGCTCGCTAGTCCATTATGCCCGACGTGATCGATACCCTGCGCCCAGCCCCCGCCACAACCCGTAAAGTGGGTGTTGGGTTCGGTCTGGAGCAGTTTGCCACCGCCGTGCAATGGGTATCCACCGATTAGCACAGACCGGTCGACCAGCAAGGACGGTGTTGGAGATGACGGACACCCGACGACTTCCGAAGCCGGTTGCGACCGAGTGGGATTGGCAGCTCCAGGGAGCCTGCCAGGGTCTGAACAGCAGCGTCTTCTTCCATCCAGACGGGGAGCGAGGTTCGGCGCGGGCCCGCCGTGCTGACCGGGCCAAGGCGATCTGCCAGCATTGCCCGGTCCTGGAGCAGTGCCGCCGTCACGCACTGGCAGCGCGGGAGCCATACGGCGTGTGGGGAGGCCTGACTGAGGAGGAACGCCGGGAGCTGTGGGCCGGTCGGCGACCGCTGCTGGCGGGTTGACCAGCCAGCTCCCGCTGGTCGTGTTCGGCTCCTAACGGCAGCACCACCACATCTCCTGTGGAGCACGTCGCTGATCTTCACCCGGACCGCTCAGTCGAAGTAGTGCCTTCTCCCACGGACGCCAGGCAGGATCGTCCCGGCCAGGTCGATCGTTGCTGAGGAGGCGTCGTGGTAGTGATGGAATTCAGTGAGCATGCGGGCACCAGCACGTCCGATGATGGCGAACGGCCGAGCCGACGGACCGTGGTGATGCAGCTCAGGGCCGAGGCATCGGAGCTGCCCACACTGCGCTTGGTGGCGGCCGATCTCGCCGCACGCGCCGATTTCGACCTCGACACCGTGGAAGACCTGCGGCTGGCGGTGGACGAGGCGGCCTCGGAGCTGGTTGCTGTCGCCGCCGCGGATGCAGTGCTGAGGTGCACGTTCTGCCTCGACGCTGCGCAGATGGAAGTGACCTCGTCGGTCCCGGTGAAACCGAGAGCCAGCCTGCGGCAGGACTCCTTCGGCTGGCGGGTGCTGACCACTTTGGTGGACGAGGTGCGGGTGACCGACGAGCCGGACTCTGACCCGCCGGGGGTGAGTATCACGCTGGTCAAGCGACGCCGCGACGAGACGGTGGCGAAGCGTCGGTGACACCCACCGAAAAATCCGAGGAATGGGCCGCAACGGAGGACACCGCCTACGGGCATCTCAGCGCGCTGTTCGCCGAGTTCGCTGAGCTGGATCCAGGCAGCCCGCGGCGGGCCGAGCTGCGGGAGTGGCTGGTGACCGCGTACCTGCCGCTGGCGCACCGTGTTGCCCGCCGGTTCAGCCACCGCGGTGAGCCTCAGGATGATCTCGAGCAGGTCGCCAGCGTGGGGCTCATTCATGCCGTGGACCGCTTCCAGCCCGACCGGGGCAGCGACTTCCTGTCCTTTGCGGTGCCCACCATCACCGGCGAGGTGCGCCGGTACTTCCGGGATCACGCGTGGGCGATGCGGGTCCCACGGCGGTTGAAGGATTTGCACATCGCGATCGGGTCGGCGATGGCGGTGCTCTCGCAGCAGCACGGCAGGGCGCCCACCGCCAGCGAGCTCGCCAAGTACCTGAGCCTGCCGCGGGAACAGATATTGGAAGGTCTGGAGGCGGCCGGTGGGTACCGCACCAGCTCGCTAGACAGCCTGCTCGAGGCCGAGGACGCTGGCGCGGCACTGGACGAGGTCGTCGGTGCGGCCGACGCCGAGCTTGGCCGAGTGGAGTACCGCGCGACGTTGGCCCCGCTGCTGGGCAGGCTGCCCGAACGCGAGTGCGCCATCCTCAAACTGCGCTTCTTCGCCGGCCTGACGCAGAGCGAGATCGCGCAACAGGTCGGGCTGTCGCAGATGCACGTCTCCCGCCTGCTGTCCCGGACGCTGGCCTGGCTGCGGGAAGAGTTACCCAGCGAACCCTGAACCGGAGGCGCGAGTGGAGCATGTCGTGGTCGTCGGCGCTGGGCTGGGCGGCCTGCGTGCCGTGGAGTCCTTGCGCGCGGAGGGGTTTCCCGGCCAGATCAGCCTCGTGGGGAATGAACCGCATGAACCCTACGACCGGCCGCCGCTGTCCAAGCAGATCCTTGCCGGGCAGTGGCCCGAGGAACGGGCTGTGCTCCACCGTGGCGAGCTGGCCGACCTTGATGTCTCCCTGTACCTGGGCAGGTCTGCGACCAGCGTTGACCGCGACGTCGTGGAACTCGCCGACGGTACCAGGCTTCGATACGACGCGCTGGTCGTGGCGACCGGGGTGCTGCCACGGCGGCTGCCCGGCCAGCCCGACCACCCGGAGTTGCATGTGCTGCGCACGCTGGAGGACTGCCGGGGGCTGCGGGCCTCGATCTCCCGGGCCCGCTCGCTGCTGGTGGTCGGGGCTGGCTTCATCGGTGCCGAGGTTGCCGCCACCGCCCGCATGGCCGGTCTCGAAGTGACCATGATCGAGGCGCTGCCGGTGCCGTTCGCCCGAGTTCTCGGCGAGCAGATGGGCCAGCTGTGCGCCCAGTTGCAAACCGACAACGGGGTATCGGTGCGCTGCGGGGTGCGGCTCGTGGGATTTGCCGACAGTAATGGCGGGATTGCCGCCCGGCTAGCCGACGGGAGTGTGGTGCGGGCCGACTGCGGCGTGGTCGGAGTCGGCACCGTCATCGACGGCGGGTGGCTGGCCGGGCTCGGAGTGTCCACCGAAGGCGGGCTGCTGTGCGACGCCACCGGTCTGGTGGAGGGCACCGGCAACGTCTACGCGGTCGGCGACATCGCCGCCTGGAGGCACCCCACGGTCGGGGACCGGCCACGCATCGAGCACTGGACGTCGGCCACCGAGCAGGCCGCGGTCGTCGCGCAGCGGATCACCGGGACGGAGATCACCCGGCAGGCCGACGTTGTGCCGTACTTCTGGTCCGACCAGTACGGGCTGACGTTGCAGCTGGTCGGACGCTGTGATCTGGCGACCTCCGTCGAGGTGCTGCACGACCCCGGCGTGATCAAGGGCACAGTCGCGGGCTATTTCCGCGCAGGGACCCTGGTCGCGGTGCTGGCCTTTCACGCGCCCCGGCTGCTCAACCGGTATCGAAGGTTGGTGGCCGCGGGCGCCAACGAGCGAGAGGTCCGGTCCACCGCAGCCGAGCTCGACCCGTGATATGTCAGGCAGACCGGTGATATGCCAGTTCGCACTGAGACAGCGGCTATCGACTCGGCGAGGTCGAGTGCACCCAGGTGCAGCTGCACCAGCGCCGTGACCAGGTCCATGTCAGCCCGAGCATGGGAGGCCGGAGGGTCATAACCGTCTCGGCCACGAGCGGGACCGACCGAAAAAGGCCCCCGAAACATCGGAAGTAGATGCCGGCAGCCGCGCTCCCACTGAAGTCGAATATCGGAAGTCACTCCTGGAGTGGGATTCTGATACTTAAAGTTATCGGAACCTGGGGCTCGACGGGAACCGGCCCATGACAGAACGTATCCCCAGACACACAATTGGCTATTTTTCCGGCCCCTGGTCAACGGTGCACGGGGGATATTCAGGGCTTAGTCGCGCCTCGGGCCAGCCCAAAGTCCAACGTCTTGACCAGCGGGAACGCTCTACCTGGCGGCTGGGGACACGTTCAGAAGGACAGGGCCTAAGCAAATCTTAAGGAAACCCTAAGTCCACTGGAAGAGGGTGCTCCTAGGGTTTTGACTGCTGTTGGTGAGCGCACCGCTGGTCTTCAGGAGGAATCATGGGACACGCACGGTCGGCTGATTACCGGCCAGGCTCGTGTTGCGCGGGTGGCGGCAACAGTCGGCGCGGGCCCGCGTTGGGGGCAAGCGCTCGGGGCGGCCAACGGCGGGGGATACGGGTGGATAAGCGGTCGATACTCGGAGGATCGGCTGATGGCCGACTTCGACTTCAGCATCTTACCCAGATCGTGAAATCCGGTGCGTCCGACTCCAGGCTGATCGCGGTCGCGGGCAGGGCCCTGCACGATGCCGGCGAGACTGGTCGTTGGCGACGTGAAAGTAAGGCCAGGCGGTTCGGAGAGTCAACGTTGGCGCGCCGGGATGTCGGGGTTCGCGCAGCCTGCGAATGCATGGGGAGATTTGTTCGGAGTAGGTGGCCCAACATTGCCGCAGGCTTGTGTCGATGAATGGTCGATGCGACGGAAGGAGGTGAAAGCGATGCGTACGTACGAGCGTCCGACGCTGAGGGCA
>DATHTJ010000074.1:0-1810 GCA_035463315.1 Pseudonocardiaceae bacterium | reverse complement strand
CACGCTGCTTCCCTTACCCGCAGCGTTCGCCGCGATCGGCCCGCTGTTCGCCCTCGCCGCCATCCTGGCAGCCCTCAGCGGGCGACCCATCCGGGTCACGCTGCCCACCCCAGTCCCGCTGCCCACTCCATTACCAGCCACACCATTACCAGTCGCAGCATCCATCCCCCGTATCGAGACAGGAGCCACCCAGTGAACCCCACCCAGATCCTGTCCGGCGTGCTCACCCACTGGTCGGCACTGGACACCACGCATACGAAGACCGGTTTCTGGATCAGCACATCGACGCGATGCTCGCCGATGCGGCTATCAGGTGGTGCCAGCGGCGGTGGGGACTTCGGGGTCGGTCGGCTGGCGGTTGCGGCGGCCGACGGGCACGACCAGCGGGGTGCCGGCGATCGGGTCGGCGAGCACCTGCGCGTCGAGCTCGAACACCTTGCGCAGCAGGGGCTCGGTGAGGACCTCATCCGGGGTGCCCTGAGCGATGATCCGCCCGGCGCGCATCGCGATCAGCCGCTGCGCGTAGCGGCCGGCCATGTTGAGGTCGTGCAGCACCATTACCACGGTGCGCCCGGCCTCGGTGTGCAGCCGCTCCACCAGGTCGAGCACGTCGACCTGGTTGGCCAGGTCGAGGAACGTGGTGGGCTCGTCGAGCAATAGCAGGTCGGTGCCCTGGGCCAGCGCCATCGAGATCCAGACCCGCTGCCGCTGCCCACCGGAGAGCTCGTCGACGGTCCGCTCGGCGAACTCGGTCATGCCGGTCCAGCCCAGCGCCTCGGCGACGGCGGCCTCGTCGTCGGAGGACCATTGCCGGTACCAGGCCTGGTGCGGGTGCCGGCCGCGCGCGATCAGGTCGGCGACGGTGAGGCCCTCCGGTGCGATCGGGGCCTGAGGCAGTACTCCCAGTATCTTCGCGACTTCCCGGGTGGGCAGCTTGTCGATCCGTTTGCCGTCCAGCAGCACGTGGCCACGCTTGGCTGGCAGCAGCCTGGCCAGCGCGCGCAGCATGGTCGACTTGCCACAGCCGTTCGGGCCGATCACCGCAGTGATGGTGCCGTCGAGCACGTCGAGGTCCAGCCCGTCGACCACGATGTTGTCGCCGTAGGCCAGCTGGAGGTCGCGGGCCTGCAAGCGGATCTGGTCAGTCATGCGGTGGACACCTTCCGGTTGCGGCGGACGAGCAGGTACAGCAGGTAGGGGGCGCCGAGGATTGCGGTGACGATGCCAGCTGGCAGCTCGCTGCCGAGCACGCTGCGGGCGATGAGGTCGGCGGTCACGGTGAGCAGCGCGCCGTAGACCGCTGAGGTCAGCAGCGGTGGGCGGGCCGCGCCGACCAGGCGCTGGCAGATCTGCGGCACCACCAGCGCGACGAACGCGATCGGACCCGCGCTTGACGTCGCGACGGCGGCCACTATCACCGCAACGATGATCAACACCGAGCGGGCCCGGTCCACTCGGAGGCCGAGGCCGCGGGCAGTGTCGTCGCCGAACTGCAGCGCGCCCAACCCGAAGGTCAGCACCAGTGCGACCGGTAGCAGCACGGCTAACGCCAGCCCGATCGGCACGACGTGCTCCCAACCGCGACCGTTGAGGCTGCCGGTGAGCCACACCGCGGCCTGGGCGGCGGCGAAGATCTGGGCGATGACGAGCATCCAGGCGGTGATTGCCATGGCCACCGCGCCGATCCCGACGCCTACGAGTACCAGCCGGTAGCCTTCGATGCCGCGTCGCCAGGCCAGCGCGTAGACCAGTGCTGCGGTGCCCAGCCCGCCGGCTAGCGCGGCGATCGGCAGCCCTACTCCGGCCAGTG
>DATHTJ010000073.1:0-3087 GCA_035463315.1 Pseudonocardiaceae bacterium | reverse complement strand
TCGAGAATCTGGGCCTGCACCGTGACGTCGAGCGCGGTCGTCGGCTCGTCGGCGATGAGCAGCGAAGGGTTGCACGACAACGCCATCGCGATCATCGCGCGCTGCCGCATGCCGCCGGAGAACTGGTGCGGGTAGTCATCGGATCGCGAGCGCGCCTGCGGGATGCCGACCCGGTCCAGCAGTTCCACGGCGTGGTTGCGTGCGGCCTTTTTGCTGACGTCGTGGTGCAGCCGGTACGCCTCGACGATCTGGTGGCCCACCGGGTAGTACGGGTGCAGTGCCGACAGCGGATCTTGGAAGATCATCGCCATGCTCCGGCCGCGCAGCGTGCGGACCTGCTCGGGATCGGCCGAGACCAGCTCTGCGCCCCCGAGCCAGATCTCGCCGGAGATCCGCGCGGTGCCCGGCTGGTGCAACCCCATGATCGACAAGGCGGTCACGCTCTTGCCCGAGCCTGATTCCCCCACGATCCCCAGCCGGCGGCCGCGGTCGAGCTGCAGCGACAGCCCGTCCACGGCTTTGACCACGCCGTCCTCAGTAGGAAAGTGCACCCGCAGGTCACGCACGTCGAGCAACATCAGTACCGCACTCTCGGGTCGACCACGGCGTAGAGCAGGTCCACGACGAGGTTGGCCCCGATGATGAAGATGCTGCCGACCAGCACCACCCCGAGTACCTTCGGCAGGTCGTTGTTGACCACCGCGTCCACCGCGTACTTGCCGATACCGGGCAGCGAGTACGTGCTCTCGGTCAGGATCGCGCCGCCGAGGAGCAACCCGAGGTCCAGCCCGAAGATCGTCAGGATCGGAGTGAGCGCCGCCCGCAGTCCGTGCTTGACCACCACGGTGCGCTCCGGGAGCCCCTTGGCGCGGGCGGTCCGGATGAAGTCCTCGCCCATCGTGTCGAGCATGCCCGCCCTGGTCAGCCGCGCGTAGCCGGCGGCGTAGAGGAACGCCAGCGTGATCCACGGCAGGATCAGGTTGTACGCCCAGCGCAGCGGATTCTCCTCGATGGGCACGTAGCTGCCCCCCGGAGCCGTGATACCCAACCCGTAGCTGAAGATCGACAGCGCCAGTAGCCCGGTGAAGAAGATCGGCAGCGAGACGCCGGCCAAGGCAACGCCCATCGCGGTGCGGTCGAAGACACTGCCCCGGCGCAGCGCGGAGACCACCCCGGTGGACACGCCCGCCACCAGCCAGATCAGCGCCGCGCCGGCCGCGAGCGACATCGTCACCGGCAGCCGGTTGAGCAGATCGGGCAGCACCGGGTTCTGGGTGAGGAAGGAGTACCCGAAGCACGGTGCCGGGCAGTGCACCGTCGTCGGGCCCGTGCTGTAGTCCGCGCCGAGGACCAAGCCCTTGACGAACCGGCCGTACTGAACCCAGATCGGGTCGGTGAACCCGAGTTTCTCCGCGATGTCCCGGATCACCTCGGGTGCGGCGGTCCGGCCGACGTAGCGCGAGGCGAGGTCCTCCGGCGTGGCGCCGGCCAGCCGGGGCACCAGGAAGAAGACCGCGAACGTCGCCGCGGTGACGATCAGCAGCAGGAACACCGCCGCCACCAGCCGTCGAAGAATGTAGAGGCCCACCGCTACTTCCGCGTGGTGCCCAGCGCCAGGTAGTCGTACATCTGGAACCCGTCGGTGATGAACACGTTCGTCAGGTTCGGCGGCCGGTACAGCAGGCCTTTGGTCCAGATGCCGGGCAGGACGAACGCGCCCTCCATCACCTTCCGGTCGATGCCCACCCAGATCTGCTCCCGCGCCGCGGTGTCGGTGGTCACCAACGCCTGGTCGAGCATCTGGTCGATCGCTGGGTCCTTGACCCCCAGGTTGGAGTTGCCTCCGGTGGCCCGGATGACCCGGCTGTCGACGAGCTGGGCGAGGAACCCGTAGCCATCGGGCCAGTCCGCGCCCCAGCCGTAGACCATCAGGACGAGTCCGTTGGACTTCGCGAAGTCCGGCTTGCCGGCGTACAGGCGCTGGTAGTCGGCCAGCGGGTAGGGCTTGATCTCCAGGTTGATCCCGGCCCGCGCCATCGACTGCTGCAGTGCCTCGGCGGTGGCCTTCTCCTTGGGCCGCTCGGCGCGGTAGGAGATGCCGGTGGTGAAGCCGCCCGGCTGGCCGCACTGGGCGAGCTCGTCGCGGGCCTTGGCGATGTCGCCGGCGTTGTTCGGCGACGGGTAGAGGTCGAACCGCTCCGCGCCCGGGATCACCGGCGGCAGGAGGTTCGTGGCGATCTCGCCGCCCGTCGCTCCACCGTAGGCGCGCTGGTAACCGGTCCGGTCGGCGACATACAGCACCGCCTTGCGGCAGTGGATGTTGTCCAGCGGCGCGACGTCGGAGTTGAGCGCGGTGAACCACAGCCGGGCGACGAGCGCGGAGTCGGTGTTCGCGCGCAGGCCCTGGTCGGCGAGGATCCGGCCCTGAGCCGACGGCCCGACACCAGACCCCTCGATCGCGACGTCGAGATCACCGGAGATGAGCCGGTTATCGATGTCGTCGGCGTTGACATTCAGGTCCACCGTGATCCGGTCGGGCAGCGGCCGGCGGTTCGGGTCGGTGGCCGGGTCCCAATGGGGGTTGCGGACCATCGTGAAACCCTTGCCCAGCTCGTTGGTCTGGAACATGTACGGGCCGGTCGAGACGACGTGCTCCTTGTACTTCGACCCGGTGTCTCTCGCCTGCGGCACCGGCATGGTGGCCGGCAGCTGCGCGAGGTAGTCGAAACCGCTGAACGCCTTGCTGAGCCGGAAGATGATCGTCCGGTCGTCCGGGGTCTCGATCGCCGTCAGACCGAGCCTGTCCGGGTCGGGATCGGAGTACGGGCTGGTGTAGCCCTGCCGGTCGAGGACGTCATTGAAGTACGTCGGCCCATGGGGGAAGGTCGTCTTGTCCAGTGAGCGCTCGACGGCGTACTTGACGTCCCTGCTGGTGACGGGTGTGCCGTCCTCGAACTTGACGCCCCGGCGCAGGGTGTAGGTCCAGGTCTTGGCGCCGTCGCTGGAGCGGCCCAGCGACTCGGCGAGGTCGGGCACGAGCGTGGCGCCCTGCTGGCCCGGAGCCGACGTGAACATCAACAGGGCCCG
>DATHTJ010000072.1:0-13896 GCA_035463315.1 Pseudonocardiaceae bacterium | reverse complement strand
GGATGACATCGGTATGCCCCATCCCCACCGCGACGCTGGTGGTCACAGTCTGCCCTGGCGCCAACTGCAGCCCGGAGAGGTCCAACTCGCCGTTGCCCATGGTGACCTCGTAGCGCGGCTGCACCTGAGTGACCGTGGCCGGGTTCCAGTAGCTCTGTCCCATCTTGAAGCCAGACACTGGGGCGGCCTGCAACACCCAGGTGAGCAGGGCCAGCGGGACGGCGACCAGGATCAGTTCCCGCCCGCCCTGCAGGAGGGAGCCCGCCACCAGGCCAAGTCCGACTACACCCAACAGCAGCGCGGCGATGTGCGCGGCCGACAGCGCAGGCCAGAACGCCAACGCGATGCCACCGGTGAGCAGCGCGAGCCCGAGGGTGATCGGGGTGATCTTGGATCGGTGGCCCCGCGCTGGCGGGGCGTCGGGCGGCGCCGGTGCGGGTTCCGGTAGATCCCAGGCGAATGGTGCCGCACCGAGTGGGTCCCACGCTGGTGGGGCAGGCTGGTCGGCACTGCCGGCCCCGACGTTCGTACCCGGCGTGCTCTCCGCCGGCGTGCCCTGCGCGCCGCTGGGCGCCCCGTCAGGCTCGGCTGGTCGCGGAACATCGCCCAGCCCGGCCCGGGAGCGGTGCAGCAGGACCAACACCCCCGCGGCCACAGCGAGCCCGAGCACGCCCGACGCGGACCCACCGAACACAGCCCCGGTCACCGGGATCAGCAGCAGGATGAGCACCACCGTGAGCACCGGCGACATCGAGCTGCGTCCCCGTCCGAGCAGGCTCTCCGCGGCGGAAGTCTGATCTTCCTCGGCGGGCAGCAGTAACCAGCCGAGCAGGTACAACAACACCCCCATCCCGCTGAACAGGGTGGCCACGACGAACGCCACCCGAACCAGTACCGGGTCGACGGCATACCGCCGCCCGATTGCCGCTGCGACTCCACCGATTTTGCGGTCGTCGCTTCGGCGGTGCGGCCTGGTGGCCCAGAAGTCCCGCATGGTGTGCTGCACGTTGATCCCACTCACGCCGTTGAGCCTGACCCGCGGGGACTGGCGAGCGCCATCGGGGGTCACCCTGATTCCGTCCCGAGTTGGGGATACCGGGGTCGACCCTGATACCCCTGGCCCGCCGGACGTGTGACGATGGCGAGCGTGAGCACATCGGCGGAACAGGAGGCCGGGATCCCCCCGCTCACCCAGCCGGTGCGCGGGCAGTCTCCGGTACCGGATCGCGCCCTGGACGGGCCGGGGGGGCCACCGTTGCGCCGGCAACGGTCCGGTCGGGTCATCGCCGGGGTGTCCAGCGGGATCGCCGAGCACCTCGGTGTGCCGGTGCTGTGGGTGCGGGTGATTTTCGCGGTGCTCGCCGGCATCGACGGAGCCGGGTTGGTGGGTTACGCACTGCTGTGGGCGTTCGTGCCGGCGGCTGAAGCCGGCACCGGGCAGCCGAGTACCGCGCGAGAGCGGCAGCAGGCAGTCGGTCTGATCGTGCTCGGCGCGGGTCTGACGCTGGCCGGTGCTGCCCTGGGCACTACGTGGGGTGGCTGGGTGACCGGCCCGCTGGGGGTCGCCCTGGTCGGCGCGGCTGTGGTGTGGCGGGAGGCCGACGCGAGCCAACGGACTCGCTGGCGCAGCGGCGCCGGGGTGTTGTCGGGTGTGTTGTTCGGCGGCGGCAGGATGGCCCTGCTCCGGGTGCTGGCCGGGATCGCGCTGGTGACCAGCGGGATCGCGGTGTTCCTGTTCAACCAGGACAACCTGGGTCAGCTGCGGTTCGCGCTGCTTGCCGCCGCGGCGACCCTGGTCGGGGTGGCGGTGCTCACCGTGCCCTGGTGGTTGCGGCTGATGCGCGCCTTGGGTGAGGAACGCCGGGCCCGGATCCGCACCGAGGAGCGCGCCGAGATCGCCGCGCACCTGCACGACTCGGTGCTCCAGACCCTGGCGCTGATCCAGCAGCAGTCCGATTCGGCCCGGGAGGTCCGCCGGCTGGCTCGGGGCCAGGAGCGGGAGCTTCGTTCCTGGCTCTACGGTCCGCGCGGCTACGGGCGCCCGACGCCCAACGGTGCCGGCGGTGACGCTGCGGCGGCAGCGTTCGCGGCGACGCTGCACGCCGCTGCTGGCGAGGTGGAGGACACTTACGCGGTGAGCGTGCAGGTCGTCGTGGTGGGCGACTGTGTGCTTGAGGAGCCGCTGCCCGCGCTGGTGCAGGCCAGCCGGGAGGCGATGGTGAACGCGGCCAAGCACGCTGGGGTCGCCGAGGTGAGCGTGTATGCCGAGGTCGAGCCCGGTCAGGTGCATGTCTTCATCCGGGACCGGGGCACCGGGTTCGATCCGGCGGCTGTCGCCGAGGACCGGCACGGCCTGGCCGACTCGATCCGCGGCAGGATGGAACGCCACGGTGGCACGGTGACCCTGCGCACCGCACCCGGTGAGGGCACCGAGATCCAGCTGGCCATCGCGCGCCGGACGGGCGGGGAGGAATCTTCATGACCATTCGGGTCTTCCTGGTGGACGACCACGCGCTGTTCCGCACCGGGGTGAAGGCTGAGCTGGACCGGGCTGGCTCGGCGGAATCGGACGTGCCGCCGGTCGTCGTGGTCGGCGAGGGTGGTTCCGTGGAGGAGGCCGTCACCGGCATCGCGCACCTGCGCCCCGACGTCGTGCTCCTTGACGTGCACATGCCCGACGGCGGCGGCGCGGAGGTGCTGCGCCGGGTCCGTCTCGAGCAGCCCGATGTGGTGTTCCTTGCGCTGTCGGTGTCCGATGCCGCCGAGGACGTGATCGCGGTGATTCGGGGTGGCGCACGCGGATACGTGACCAAGACGATCTCCGGCCGGGAGCTGGTGGACGCGGTGCGCAGGGTGCATGCGGGTGATCCGGTGTTCTCCCCGCGGCTGGCCGGTTTCGTGCTCGACGCCTTCGCCCACCGGCCCGGGGCCGCACCGGTTGGCGACCCGGAGCTGGATCTGCTCACCCCCCGAGAGCGTGACGTGCTGCGGCTGCTGGCCCGCGGCTACGCCTACAAGGAGATCGCCGCCGAGCTGTTCATCTCGATCAAGACGGTGGAGACCCACGTGTCGTCGGTGCTGCGCAAGACCCAGCTGTCCAACCGTTACGAGCTGTCCCGCTGGGCCTCTGACCGCCGCCTGGTGTAGAGAGACCCGCGCTGGGTCGGGTCAGATGGCCACGCGTTGGCCCGGGTGGTCGAGCCAGGCCCACTGCTCGGTGTCAGTCACTGTCACGCCGAGCCGGGTATAGTCCGGCCGACCGTGTGTGGCTCACCAGGCGTGGGCTTGCTCGATCTTGTCCATCAAGGGTGGATTGAGGGTGGACAGGGGTAGGCAGCGGGATGGGCGAGCTGGTAGCTCGCCGGAGGCGCTGGTGGCACACTGCGCGGACCCACCGTCAGGAGGTCAGCCGTGGCCGAGCCGAACGACCGTCTACGTCGAGCACGCGAGCGCGTCGAGTCGCCGAACGCCTCTGGTCAGCCGCTGTCGCGTCAGGAGTTCGCTGAGCTGGTCAATGCCTGGGTTTATGACAACACCAACCCACGCCGCGTGATCGAGACGGACGCTCACTACATCGGGCAGTGGGAGCGAGGACGGATCCGGTGGCCGCACGACCGGGACCGGCGCGCCGGCTTCCACACCGTGCTGGGCGCTGCCACTGATGCCGAGATGGGATTTCGACGGCCCCGGCGTAGGCGCTCTACTGTGGTGGAGGTGGACCGTCAGCAGTTCATGATGCGCGAGTTACGCCGTTTCGGTGAACCATACAAACGCCTCGCCGAGGTCCCCGAGCTGACCCACCGCATCGGCTCGGCCGTGGTCGTCTGATGAACTCCGACGACACCACCGACGACCACGACCTCGTGCCACTCAGCGCCGTTCTCGCGCTGGAGGACGACGAGAACACCCCGGAGCTGGCGGTCGACCGCCGGATCGCGGTGTCGTTGCTGCTGACTGGCCGCGAACCGCAGGTGATCTCCGGGCCGGCTCTGCGCCGCACGGCCTCCTGGGCGCGGCTGTGGCGGCGCCGTCACCCTCGCCGGGCCGAGCTGGCTGCGGCCGCGCCGTTGGTGGATGCCTTCCGCCGCCAGCACCCCGAGGCACGCGATGAGCTGGAATGGTTGCAGAACTCCTACCGGGTGGCCGCCTACCTGCACGGCGACCAGATGCGCAAGTCCGGGGCGCCCTACATCACCCATCCCTTGGCGGTCGCGACGATCCTGGCCGAGATTGGCATGGACGCCACCACGCTGGTCGCCGCGCTGCTGCATGACACCGTGGAGGACACCGACTACACGCTGGGGGAGTGCCGCGCGGATTTCGGTTCCGAGGTCGCGTTGCTCGTTGACGGGGTCACCAAGCTCGACGGGAAGCGGCTGGGCAAGGAGGTCGCCGAGCGGAAGACCTTCGCCAAGATGGTGCTGGCCGCTGGCGCTGACCTGCGGGTGCTGCTGATCAAGCTGGTGGACCGATTGCACAACCTGCGCACCCTGGGCGCGCAGCCGCCGCACAAGCAGGCCCGGATCGCCCAGCAGAGCATGGATCTGTTGGTGCCCTTCTGTGAGCGGCTGGGCCTGTACCGGCTCAAGTGCGAGATGGAGGATCTGGCATTTCGCTACCTGCATCCCGCCGACTACGAGGCCGCGGTGTCGGCCATGCTCGTCGGCGAGACCGAGCGGGAACGTTACTTTGCCGGCGTCACGGCGCGGATGGCCGCAGCGGTGCGCGGTCAGGGGCTGCGTGCCACGGTCATCGCCCAACCCCGCCATCTGTATTCGCTGTACCAGGCCAACCCGGACGGAGTGGGTGAGCTGACGGCCGGCCGGGTGTGCCGTGTGGTGATTGTGGTCGAGGGCGTTGAACGGGACTGCTGGATCGCGTTGGGTGCGGTGCACCAGGAGTTCGCGCCGATTCCCAATCGGTTGCGGGATTACCTGGCCGCGCCGAAGTTCAACCTGTACCGGTCGCTGCACACCTCAGTGATCGGGCCGGGCGGGGAACAGGTCGACGTGCTGATCCGTACCCCCGCTATGCAGGAGGTCGCCGAGGATGGCATCGCGGCGACCATCCGCGAGATCAGCCGGACCACTGGGCACGCCGCAGCCGGTGAGCCTGCCCAGCAGCGGGGCGATCTGGAGTGGTTGCAGCAGCTGCTGTCGTGGCAGGGCCAGACCCCGACCGAGGAGTATCTGGACGACCTGCGCACCGCGCTGCGTGGCGGCAGCATCGTCGTGGTCGCCGCACCCACCGGGGAGTTCATCACGCTGCCCCATGGCGCCACCGGGGTGGACTACGTCTTCGCTCGCGGCAGTCACGTCGGCAACCTGGTCAGCCTGCGGGTGAACGGGCGGTTCGTGGCGGCCACCGCGCCGCTGCGCAACGGCGACCTGGTCGAGGCGATCACGACCTGCGAGTACGACGATGTGCCCCCGGAGTGGTTGACGGCGGCACGCACTCCGCACGCCCGGCGCCAGTTGCGCGCGATCTTGGAACTGCAGAACAACGACGACGTCGACGGCATCAATTAGAAATGGTTCGCGTCGTCGCGGCTGATGGCGATGCGATGCTGGTGTTCGGCGATGATCTCGCGGAGCTGCTGGGGGCTCTCCGAGAGGCGGGACACGTCTCGGATCAGCATCAGGTCCGCGTGACCGGCAGCAACATTGGCGAGTATTTCTCGACACCGCTTCGACGCACGGGTGCCGACTGCCACCTCTGCCACTGTGTCAAGAGGGACCACTCCGGCACGATCGCACCAGTCCTCCAGTTCCCGAACCTGCCGGTCGAGCTGGTCACGACGATGTGACCGGGCATAAAGGATCGCGGTACGCGGCATGCGGGTCAGTCTAGCGAGAGAGCTATGTCGGCGGTCTGAGAATCTGTCCAGAGCCGTCACAGATCGTGCAGTCCTCCGTCGTCAGGGTTTCCTGCACCTCAGGATGGTCGTCCAGCTGCGTGCGCTTCCACGCGGTAATAACTCTGGCGCCACTGCATGTCGGGCAGGTATGGAGCTGCCGCTGTTCTTTACCCATGCCAGTTCATCTGCCGGCGAGTGCGAAGGTGCCGATCCTTGAGGCGGACTCGATCAGTACCCGGCCGTCTGGCGCAGTGCCCATGGTGAGTCGGTAGCGCTCGAAGGTGGGCTTCCGGTTCTTCGGTTCGAACTGCAGGTTCACCAGCACAGTGTTACCCGTCACGGTGACTGCTCCGCGGATGCTTACCTGGTCAATCCGGCTCCAGAACTCGTTGTAGCCCGCAAGACCGTCGGCCTTGGTGCGCTCGGCGGCACCCAGATATTGCCACGCCGCGGCGGTGTCATCGGGTAGTAGGCCGTAGTAGGTGCGCACGGCCTGTTCCAGCGGCGCGACGTGGGTTTGGGGGGCCGGCACTGGCGGTAGGGGGTTCGCGCCGGGTGCCGGTGGCGCTGTGGACGTCGCTACCGCCGGCTGGTTACGGGCGCCGCCTATCCCGACGAAGGTCACCACCACGGCAAGCAGGACAAGGCAGCCGGCGACGGCGAGCAATGCCGCGGGCCGCCGCCACTGCGAGGGTCGGCCTTGCGCCGGGCTCTCCTGCCCCGCCGCGTCCGGCGGCCAGCCGGCGGGCAGGTCCACCGCGGTCGGCGTTGCCGGGATGGGCGCGGCGGTCCGCGGGCGCGGCGGTGCAATCGATGGTGGGTCGACCAGCCCAGCGGCGGCTGCGTCTTCTGTCGCACAGTCTTCTACCGCACGGAGTGCGGTCACTGCATCGGGCATCGAGAGACGCTGCAGCGGATCGTTGGCCAGCAGCCGCATCAGGACTGCGGCCAGCGGTCCGGCCTGCTGCGGGGGCCGCACCCGGCCTTCGGCGACGGCTCGCAGCAGCGCCAAGGTGTTCTCGTCTAGCCCGAATGGCGGTTCGCCTTCCACTGCGGCATAGAGGGTTGAGCCCAGCGAGAACACGTCACTCGCAGAGCCGGGCAGCTCACCGCGGACCACCTCCGGGGCGAAGTAGGCGGGCGTGCCCGTCAGGACGCCGGTGCGGGTCACGGTGGCGTCCCAGGTCGCTCGAGATATCCCGAAGTCGGTGATCTTGGCGGTGCCGTTGCGGCCGAGCAGGATGTTGCCGGGCTTGACATCCCGGTGCACGATCCCGGCTCGGTGGGCTGCGGCGAGCGCGGTGGCCACCTGCCGGCCGACCCGGGCCGCCTCGTGCGGTGGCAACGTCCTCTGCTCGGCGAGAATCGTGGCCAGGCTGCGCGAGGGCAGGTACTCCATGACCAGCCACGGCACCACCAGATCACCGGTGCTGCCGGTATCGAGGGCCACGTCGTAGACGCAGATCGCGTGCGGGTGCTGCAGCCGAGCCGCGATGCGGCCCTCGCGCATCAACCTGGCTCTGGCCGTTGCTGCCTCCGCCTCGGCGAGCCCAGGCTGTATCAGCAGCTCCTTGAGGGCCACCGTGCGCTCCAGCCGCAAGTCGTGCGCTCGCCAGACCACGCCCATTGCGCCCGCGCCGATCCGCTGGTCGAGGCGGTAGCGATCGGCGACGAGCCGGGCATCGGCGTTCACCTATTGCACTCCTCGCTCACACGCTCAGGCTAGGACCTGCACCGCCGCAAGCGCAGGCGTATCGGTGCCCGGTACCTCCAGTGGGACGGGCGGTTGCCCGGATATCAGCCACCGCTGCGGAAGCGCGTCCGGGTGCCCTGCAGGGCCTGGTAGCCCACCACACCGCTACCGGCTCCGGCCACGATGGCCACGACGTCGGCAAACGAGCCGCCGGCGGTGAGCAACAGCGCGAACAGAGCCACGCCAAGGGTCGCCGCAGCCACCGGGATACGGCTGCGGACGTACTCGCTCACCGGTCCCCCGCCGGCCCGCCGGTTCGCCGTCGACGCCAGCATCGCAAGGTACCCGCCGTGCGCCAGTGCGGCCAGCAAACCGGCAAGCGCGGCGAGGAGGGCAATCAGATTGAGCACCATGCAACCAGTGTGCCGGAGGGCGATCAGTGACCGAGCCGACCGCGCCCCAGCCGCAACAGCAGCATCGCCAGCTCGTGACCCTCGGTGCCCAGCTCGCGGTAGCGGTTCAGGACGGCCATCTCGCGGCCGTGCACGATCCGTGGGCCGCCAGCGGCTCGCCGGGCGCTGCCGATCGCCCGGGATACCGCGGTGCGTCGCTGCACCAGCCGCAGGATCTCGGCGTCGAGGTAGTCGATCTCGGTGCGCAACGCGGCGAGGTCAGCGGTGGAGCCGTCCTGGGCTGCAGGCGCTGCCTCGGTGGTTCCGTAAGTGGGCATCGTGGTGGTCTCCCAGATTCAGATTCTGTCCCGGAGTCCGCGTTCCCCGGCAGCACGACGCCCCGGGTCCGTGGACTCCGGGGCGTCGTGGTGGTCTGTGTCGTGCGTCACACCATCACGGGCACCGGGATCCGGTACCCGTAGAAAAAGCGATGGCGGCTCAGCACGGCACCGAGTCTGCCACGTTCCCCGGTGCGCCGTCCACCTTCTCATGAGGGGCCGGGTTTGGCTCCTCGGTCATCCGGCGCACCGCTCTGGCCAACACGGTAAAGCCCAGCACAGCCACCGCCACCGACACCACCAGCAGCGCCACCAGCCGGCCGGTGGAATCGTTGATCGCTTCACCGGTCCCACCGGCCAGCACCCCGAGGGTCACGTAGAAGCAGGAGTAGATCAGCGCGCCGATCGCGGTGAGTCGGATGAAGCGCTTCGGCGGCACCTTGAGGGTGCCGGCCAGCAGCGGCATCAGGTAGTTGAGCAACGGCATGAACTGGATCAGGACCAGGGTGCGGCCGGCCGGGCCCCGCAGCAACCGCTCCGCCTGCATCCACCGGTCGGAGCTGAACCGCCGGCCCACCCAGCTGCGCCGGATGGCGGGACCGTTGCGGCGGCCCACCGCGTAGCTGACGGTGTAGCCCAGGACGGTCCCGACGACTGCACCCACCACCACGATCGGCGCGCTGGCCGGGCCCACCGCAGCTGCCGGGACCAGCAGCAGCAGGTCGCCCGGCAGCATCGCGCCGATCAGGGCGAGGCTGTCCACGAACATCACCAGCACCACCACGAGCAGCAGCAGGACCGGAGAGCCCTTGGCCATGTGGTCAAGCCAGCTGACGGGATCCACGGCACCCTCCTGCGGCCCGACCCTGTGAGGCTGGCCTCCTTAGCACTCTGCCTCCTCCCTGGATCATCCGCTACCGCTACGGACCACGCGCTCAGCGGACTCTCAGCAATGTCCGATCGGTCGGTGGCCCCCGGTACCGTGGTCGCCACGATGAGTGCCTCTACCGCTGCCCCCGCGCAGGACCTGCTCGCCGAACTCAACCCGCAGCAACGGGCGGCGGTGGAGCATGCCGGCTCCCCGCTGCTCATCGTCGCGGGAGCGGGGTCTGGCAAGACCCGGGTGCTCGCCCACCGCATCGCCTACCTGCTTGGCCAGCGCGGTGTCGCGCCCGGCCAGGTGCTGGCGATCACCTTCACGAACAAGGCCGCGGCGGAGATGCGGGAGCGGGTCGCCGCGCTGGTCGGCAGGCGTGCCGCAGTGATGTGGGTGTCGACGTTCCACTCGATGTGCGTGCGGATCCTGCGCCGGGAAGCTGGGCACCTGCCCGGGCTGACGTCGAACTTCTCCATCTACGACGCAGACGACACCCGCCGCCTGATCGCGATGGTGGCCCGCGACCTGGACCTGGACCCGAAGCGCTATCCCGCCCGCACGCTGGCGGCGAAGATCTCGAATCTGAAAAACGAGCTGGTGGACCCCGGTAGTGCCGCTGCCGCGGCGTCCGGTGACCTCGATCGCCGGGTGGCCGAGGTCTTCGCCGTCTACCAGCAGCGGTTGATCGCGTCCAATGCGCTGGACTTCGACGACCTGATCATGCGCACGGTCGAGCTGCTGCAGACCCTGCCTGACGTGGCCGAGCACTACCGGCGCCGGTTCCGCCACGTCCTGGTCGATGAGTACCAGGACACCAACCACGCTCAGTACGTGCTGGTCCGCGAACTGGTCGCGCCGCCGGCCGAGGGTGAGAGCGCCGCGGAACTGTGCGTGGTGGGTGACGCCGACCAGTCCATCTACGCCTTCCGCGGCGCCACGATCCGCAACATCGAGGAGTTCGAGCGGGACTTCCCGGACACCCGGACAATCCTGCTGGAGCAGAACTACCGGTCCACCCAGACGATCCTGTCTGCCGCGAACGCGGTGATCGCCCGCAACCCCGGTCGCCGGGACAAGCGGCTGTGGTCAGCTGCGGGAGACGGCGAGCCGATTGTCGGCTACGTCGCCGACAACGAGCACGACGAGGCCGCGTTCGTCGCCTCGGAGATCGACCGGCTGGTCGACGGCAGCCAGGCCCGGTTCGGTGACGTGGCGGTGTTCTACCGGACCAACAACTCCTCCCGGGTGTTCGAGGAGATCTTCATCCGGCTCGGATTGCCCTACAAGGTGGTCGGGGGAGTGCGCTTCTACGAGCGCCGCGAGGTTCGGGATGCCTTGGCCTACCTGCGGGTGCTGGACAATCCTGAGGACACCGTGTCGCTGCGCAGGATCCTCAACACACCGCGCCGGGGGATCGGGGACCGCGCCGAGGCCGTGCTGGCCACCTACGCCGAGCGGGAGCGGATCTCCTTCGCTGCGGCGCTGCGGGCCGCCGCGGCCGGCCAGGAGATCCCGCTGCTCAACCCGAGATCCCGCAACGCGATCACGGCATTTGCGGTGCTGATGGACGAGCTGCGGGAGAAGGTGGCGGCAGGGGAGGAGGTCGCCGAGATCCTCGAGGCGGTGCTCGAGCGCACCGGGTACCGGGCCGAGCTGGACGCCTCCGAGGATCCACAGGACGCCTCCCGGCTGGACAACCTCACCGAGCTGGTGACAGTGGCGCGCGAGTTTGCCACCGAGCCGGTCGTCCTGACCGAAGACCTGCTTGCAGAGTCGAGCATCGTGACCGAGGACGGCGGCGCCGAGCCCGGGTCGCTGGCGGCGTTCCTGGAGCGGGTCGCGCTGGTCGCCGACGCTGATCAGATCCCGGACGACGACGGCCCAGACGACGACGGTGGAGCCTCCGATGGCGTGGTGACCTTGATGACGCTGCACACCGCCAAGGGCCTGGAGTTCCCGGTGGTATTCCTCACCGGCTGGGAGGATGGGCTGTTCCCGCACCTGCGTGCGCTCGGCGACCCGACCGAGCTCGCGGAGGAGCGCAGGCTCGCCTACGTCGGGCTGACCAGGGCCCGGCACCGCCTGTACCTGTCCCGGGCGATCACCCGGTCGGCCTGGGGCCAGCCGATGACCAACCCGGCGTCGCGCTTTCTGGCCGATGTGCCCGAGTCCCTGGTGCACTGGCGGCGCGAGGAGCCCGAGCGGGCCGGCCCGGTCGGACGGACGGTCTTCGGGCGTCCCGGGTTCAGTGGGAGCAGCGCTGACGTCACCGGCGGCGATTCCGCGCAGGCCGACGTGGCGGCCCGCGGCCTGCGCTCGACCCCAGCCCGGGGCTGGCAGAACACTCCGGCGCTGGCACTGGACGTCGGGGATCGGGTCACGCACGACAAGTACGGCCTGGGCACCGTGGTGGCCACCGACGGCAGCGGCCTCCGGGCCACCGTGACCATCGACTTCGGCTCGGCCGGGACGATTCGGCTGATGCTCATCGGCGGGGTTCCCCTGGTGAAACTCTGAGCGCGGCCGGATCAAGAGTCCTGTGGTAGCGGACTTCCTCGAGTACGAGACTGTCAATCTTGGTGGTGCCGTCGAGCAGCCATCTCGACCTCTGAGAGAAGCGGCGCGATCGAGTGTTGGTACGCAGGGCCCAGAGGGTCGCTCGTCGATGTCCGTCGTTCCCACTACCGAGGTCGAGCTTCCCGCTACGCCACGACGAGCACCGTCGCCATGGGCGATCATGGTGTCGGCCGTGATAACGACCCCTCGCGCCTTGAGGGGCGAGGATCAGGCCCCGCCTTCTCGAGTTGGTGAGAGTCTCGGGGAATCGACAAGACGATGCCGCTGAACGCGATGGAGCCGGAACTGCTGGTCCTTTCCACCACGAGTGTGTTGACCCCCCTTCTGAGTCCTCCGAGGACCTCGTGGACCGTTTGGCATTGCGGGTGGATCAGTGGGGCTTTGCTGACCACCACGGTGCCATTGAGCGTGATGGTGTAGGTGAGGTCAGGCGAGCTTGGTATCACCACGTAGGAGAGAACTCCCCGGGTGTCGGTCGCGGTATCGTTCGGCAGGGTAAATGAGAATTCCCTGTTGCTGCCGCCGCCGTCGGTCGGGAGCCCGAACCGGGCATCCGCCACTATCACATAGTCGACGATTCGAGGCATCATTGTTTCCTTGCTGGGCTGCGAAGTAGTGTGGCGAAGCGGTTCAGTGTGGTCATCTCGCTCGCTTCTCTCCCTCGCCTTCGCGCGAATTGTGTGTTGGCACTTTCGACGGTAGAGCGTTGTGCAGCGGCTCGGCATCGGCACAATCACCCATTTTTCACTCTGCGGTGGTGTGGGTGGCTCACCCACGAGAGTGCCAGACTAGGCTACGGCTGCCACCCCTCACATGGTGGCTCGGTTTTTCCTCGCAGGGTGACGTCTACCGCGAACTCTCTTGGTTCGGGGTTGAGTCGCTATCGAGGCGGAAGGCGTGGAATCTTCCACCCCTTCCGCCTCGGTTTTTATTTCTTGGCGGGAGTCGACCTCTAGGCGACATCCGCGATCACGAGAACCTCCACTGATCCACCGAAAGGATCATCGAATTCTCCGCTGCCGTCCCGCAGGGCAAAGTCGACCGCGAAATTGACCGAGTTTCCATTGATGGACGTGAGGTCGATGTCGATCTCTTGGCGGAGAATTTCGTGATCACCGTTTGTGTAGAAGATATTGAAGCCCTTGAGTGCGGCATTTGCCCTCCGCACGGTGCTTCCGAACACGGCGATGCCGTTCTCCCGTTGCGCGGCACCACTAGCTGGGTTAAAGGGGACGACCACGTTCCGAAAATCGAGTGCCATATGATTCAACTTTCCTGAAGTATCTGAGCACGCTAATCTGGGCTGAGGGTGACATCTGCAGATGCCATCTGATACCTGCATGGCTACTTGGGCACATCCAGCACTGCCACGTAGTCGGCGAGTCGCGGGCATGTGCTCTTACTTCCTTGGCTGCGAGGTTGAGCGGCGAAGCGGTTCAGTGTGGTCGTCGCTCTGGCTTGTCTCCCTCATCTCCGCGTGCATTGCGTATTCGACGGTAGGGCGTCGTGCAGCCGCTCGGGATCGGCACAACCACCCATTTTTCGCTCTGTGGCAGTGTGGGTGGTTTCACCCACAAGAGTGCTCAGGCGAGCTGGTGTTGGTAGGCGTAGGCGGTGGCAGCAGCGCGCGATGGCACGGCCAGCTTGGTGAGGATGTTGCTCACGTGCCGGTCCACCGTTCGCTCGCTGAGGACCAGATTCGCGGCGATGGCTTTGTTGGTGTTACCGACGGCAACGAGGCGCAGTACCTGCAGTTCACGCGGAGTCAGCCCGCAGCGGTTCGCGGTCGGTGTGCTGCGGATCAGCGAGTCGAGTTGGGCGAGGTCTGGGGCAGCTACCAGTTGTTCGAAGACGCTGCGCGCGGCCGCCAGCTCCAACTCTGTTCCATCGTCGTCGGCGAGGGCGCGGCAGGCCAGTCCCACCAACACCCGACTGCGGGCGAGCTCATACGGTGCCTCGACCTGCTGCCACACCTGGCAGGCCTGGCGCAGGGCGATCAGAGCAGCTCGGACGTCGCCTTCGGCCAGCTCGACCGCTCCCCGGGCGTGCGCAGCGATCGCACCCAGTACGCCGCGCCCGGAGCTCTCGGCGAGGTCCTCCAGCTCGCGGCAGGCATCTCGCGCCTGCGCGAGAGCGCCCGCGGCCAACATGATCTCGACGGA
>DATHTJ010000071.1:0-6724 GCA_035463315.1 Pseudonocardiaceae bacterium | reverse complement strand
GAAACCGCCCCTGACGGCAAAGGTATAGATCGTCTCGCCAAGTGAAGATCAGCAGCGCATCATACATGCATGGGGCTACTATCTTCGCGTGAAAAATATCACATAGCGTCCTCGAGAGTCGAATTCTGTAAGCAGCCGGTGACGGGCCGTCGAATATGCCGCCGGCTCACCCTCGCCATCATCGGAACCGTCATGGCCCTCACCCCGATGGCCTGCGCCCACCAAGGGCCCAAGACGCTTGCGGCGACACCCCCCGGGCACGGAAGACCGAATCCGCCGGTCCTGGCCGGCAGCGGCACTCTCACCGCGCCGAACTCAACCGCCGAGGCCGTCACCTACAACCCCGCCCTGGCGCCGGTCAACGCAGCGATCCTGACGGCCCTGATGCCGTCGGGCTACGGCTACTCCCACACCGTGGCGACGTTCGTGGTCGCCGGGCTGCTGCCCAACCGGGGCTATGCCGTGCACGCACACACCAATGCCTGTGGCGCCACCGGCCAGGACGCCGGGCCGCACTACCAAAATCGCATCGATCCCGCCGCGACGCCCCAAGCGCCATCCACCAATCCCGAATACGCCAACCCGCGCAACGAGATCTGGCTAGACGTGCGCACCAACGCGGCCGGCTCAGGCACCTCCCGCACCATCGTGCCCTTCACCTTCACCGACCGGCCACCCGGATCGATCGTGGTGCACGAGGCGATGGCCACTGCAACGGCCCCGGGCCAGGCAGGCCAGGCGGGTGCCCGGATCGCCTGTCTCACCCTGTCCAGACAGTGACCGAACGGCGTGTGAGTCGAGGTGACGACGATGCCACTGTGGCAGTCGCGCCAGCGGTCCAGGTTAGTCGGGTCGCGAAGGTGTTCGCCGCTGACCTTACGCCTTGACCGTGCCGAGTCGTCGACGCTCGTCGGTTGTAGCCTGCCCGGATGCCCAAGCGCATACGCCGCAGGAAGCCTGGACGTCCGGCCGCCCGCAAGCAGACCGGGCGTACCCCGCCTCAGCGCCGGGCGGGCAGCGACGAGCCAGACCTGATACGCAACGTCGCCACCGCCCTCGCCGACGAGCACCCGCTCGCCATGCTCGAGCTGGTCAGCATGCTGCTGGCTGCGCTCGAACCCCGCCGCCACGGTCCCTTCGATCCGGAGCCGGTGACCGAGGTGCCGTCCCGCGACGAGCTCGTGCAGACCTTCCTCGATGTCGACCTGCTCGAGACGTCGGCGCTGCTGGCCGTCATCGCCGCGTTCTCCGGCGACGACATGCTGCGCCGCCGGGTCCGCCGCGAGATCTCGTCCCGGGCCGACGCCCTCCCGCGCTGGCTCGCCGACCTCACCGAGACCGTGCCCGCGGATCGGGTGCTCGAGGTCGTGCACGTGCTCGGTGACGGCGACAACGTCGTGATCGGTGCCCGACTGCCGGGCGGCTATGAGATCACCGCGGTGGTCTACGTCGACCACAACATGGGCACGCTGGTCAAGGACGCGTTCGTGGTGCCGGGATCGACCGACGAGCTGGTCCAGCGGATGCTCGCCGTCGCCGACGGCCCGGACACCGAGGCTCGTGACCTCGACGCGGCCGACGCCCGTGCCCGGATCACCGAGGCGATCAAGCTCGGTGCGATCAGCTTCCCGCCGTGCGAGTCCGACAGCTGGCCGGCCTGCCGACCGCTCGTCGAATGGTTGACAGCGATGCTGCCCGAGGGCGGCTCCGGGTACCAGCGCCCTGAATGGGACGACGCCGCGCTGGCCGAGCTGACCGAGCGGTTCCTCGCCGCGCCGTCCGGCGCCGGTTTCGACAACCCCGACCACCGCGGCCTGCTCAACTCCCTGCTGTGGTTCGGCACCGACTACGGACCGGGCGACCCGCTGCGCTGGAGCCCCACGGCGGTAGAGATCCTGCTCGTCGACTGGATCCCCCGCAAGATCGTCGCCGAGGCCGACTACCTGGCCAAGGCGCCCGACGTGCTGCGGGCGTTCATCCGGTTCTGCCACCGCGAGCGCGGCATCCGGGCCGAGCTCACGACCCAGACCCTCGCTGCGGTCGACGAGTACGAGCCGGGCTACCAGAAGCTGATCCGCTCACCGCGACCGCAGGGCCCCGCCGCGCTGCTGGCCGCGATGGGGCCGCTTACCGCGGGCGGGCCAGGATCTGCTCGACGGTGACGCCAACCGGCGCCCACGTGACACCCGGAATCCCCGCTATCGGCGCGCCCCCGCACTGGACGGAGATCCGTCCAGTGCGTTCCGGCCTCAAGAAGGCAGACGAGTAGCCTGACCACTTCCTCCTCGGTGCCCCGGGGCACCGAGGAGGCGTGGGGTGAGGAGGGGGTTGTCGTGGACACTGGGGACGCGCGGACGATCGGCGCGCGAAGCGTGATCTCCCGTGTCGCAGGGAGCCTGGTTACCGCCGCCGTGACAAGACAGGACACCAGTGACGAGTCATCAAACTAATCCGCCGGAGCGCGACCGGATCCCGCAGGCGACCATTTTCGTCGTGCGCGATGGTCGACACCCGATGGCGATCCTCGCCATGGTCGCTTGCGTGCTCGTCGGCGCGCTCGGGCTCATCGGACCCCGCAGTCCCACCTCCACGATCGACCGATTTATTCCCGACCCGTGGCGCCTCGGTTATTACGGTCTGCTCTTACTCTCTGGGCTGATTTTCCTGACTTCAGTGTGTCTCCGCGACATCCGTGACCGGTTGATTTGGGAGCGCATCGCGTTGCTGTTTTTCGCCGGCGTACTGCTCTGCTATCCCTTAACTGTCTGGTCGGGCAGCGGTGCCGATCCCGGATCCATTTACGAAGGCGTGGTGTCCTACGCCTTCGGTTTTGCTGGGCTCTGGCGGATCGGGGAGATCACTCTTGACTTGCGGCAGGCACGCCGAATCATCCGACGAGCGGAGGTCGAGTCATGAGCTTCGCCGCGGTGGCCGCGCAACTTCCTGGACCGGCGAGCTCTATCGCGGGATGGATCGCCGCTGTCATCGTCGCGGTGTTCAGTGGAGGCGGTTTCGGAGCGATGCTCACCGCGCGGGCGACCCGTCGCAGCCTTGATACCGACTCCCTGAGAAAGGTCGCTGATGCCACTGTGATCCTGCTCGACCCGATGCGCGCCGAGATCCAGCGTCTTGAGTCCCGGGTGCAGAAGCTCAGCGTCATGGTAGAGGAAGCCACCGCTCACTACGAACAAGCTGAGGCCCGGGCGCGGTCCCTGACTGCGCAAGCAACCGACGCGAGCGCCAACTATTCCCGTGCGCTGCAATTACTTCGGGAGCACGACATCCCTTTGCCGTGGGAGTCCTCGGTGTAGGAAGCCCTCACCATCCTCTCGAAGCCCCGCTCGGACTCGAGCGTCCAGTGCTCGCCTTGCTGCGCTGTCATGGTGCTGCCCTCCTGGGATCTGTGGGAATCGACGAGCTGACCGCGAAGCGAAAGCGCAGGATGAGGTCGACCCAACGGTCCGTCCCAGCTAGTGCGACGTCGTACCAGATTGGGTGTTCGGTCAGCCAGGCGTTCAGCCGGGCCCGCTGCGCAGTGGCGGCATCCCCGCCGGCAGTGTCGACCAGGGCCGTCCGCAGGGTCTGAGGCTGCGTCGCCACCACGCGAGGCAGCAGCTCACCGGCCAGATCGGGCAGCCCGGTGGCGATGGCGAGCAGCACCGCAATCTGGCCCTGCTCTGGCAGCGGCCAGCCGCGGTTGCGACCCACCGATTTGAGCAGCAGGTAGATGTTGATGAAGCGCTTGACCGCCCGGGGTGTCGCGCCGATCAGCCCCGAGATGCCCTCGATCAGGCCGAGTTCCGGGCCGGTGACGGTCAGCTTCGTGGCCTGCAGCCACGGCAGCTCCGTCGGGTCGGTAACGCTGAAGGACTCCACCAGCCGGGTGAACTCCGGCAGATCGGCGTCGGAAAGGTCGGTCTCGGTGGCTGGGCCCGCACTGGCACCGGTCGCCGGGACCGGACCGGTCAGGTTGGGCGCCAGCAAGCCGCGCACCATCTCCCGGCGGGTGTCCGCACCGAGGGGCCGTACCCAGAACGGCACCTGGAAGATCTTCTCCAGATAGTCGGCGGGGACTGTCGAGTCACCCTTCAGCTGGGTGTAGTGCTCGCGAAGTGAGGACGTCAGCCACCGCGCGTCCACCGCGACCACCACCACGAACAGCGGGAATGCCAGCAGTAGGTGCACCGCCTCCAGTACCTTGATCACCACGTGGGCGGGGCAGCGGTCCAGGTCGTCGATGTAGAGCACCACCCGGTCGATCGCGTGCTCGTCGCTGATCGTCGGGGTGTCGTGGTGCTGCTGGATCAGCCGGGACAGTCGCTCCAGGTCTTGGCGCACCAGGGCGGGCACGCCAAGGTGACGGCGGTAGTCATCGCTGGCGAACCGCTTGCCGACGAACTCCGCGAGCACCCTGCTCGGGGTGATCCGGGTCAGCTCGGCCTCCAACTCGGCGACCGACGCAGCGAGCTGTTGTTCCGCATCGACTGCGGACGCCAACTCCCGCTGCGTGTCCGCAAGCGTGATCTCGGCGTCGCGGATCTCCTGGTTGAGCTGTTCGCGCCGGGCGTCCAGCTCCGCGTTCAGCTCGGCCTGTGCCTGGGAGATCACCCCGAGCGTGTCGGCGAGCACCTTGCTGCCGCGGGCGGCGTAGGCCGTGACCCCAGCCAGCAAGGCGGACACGCTGCCGATCACGTTGGACACCGCCGAGGTATCGAGCTGGCTCAGGATGACGCTGCTCAGCGGCCCGAGCCCGATCACGACGAGCAACGCGACGGTGTAGCGCCACCCCCCGATGCGCAGCGCCCCGAGCACCGGACCTGCCCGGCGCAGCGTGTCACCGGTGCTCGCCAGAGTCTGCTGCAGCTCGCCGGCTTGGGTACCCAGCTCGCCGAGCCCGGTGCGTTCCCCGACCTCGGCGAGTGTCGCGGATAGCTTCTTCGACGGCTTCCAACCGTGGTACGGATTGCGGCGCCGCGTCTCCTCCAACTCGGCCAGCTTCCGGTCCCGCTCGCTGTGCTTGTCCTGGACCAGCTTTTGGGCCTGCTGCTGCTCCTCGGCCAGCTCGTCGCGTTTCTTGACCGCCCTGCGGTGCTCCGCAGTCCGCGCGGTGATCTGGGTCAGGTATTCATTCCGGCGTGCTTCCAGCAGATCGTCCGCTTCCTCCTTACCGGCCCGGCGCAGGTTGCGGAACAGATGCTCCAGCAGGCTCGCCCACAGGTTGCCCTCCACGTACTGCCAGGCGTTGAACTCGATCTGCGCGATGTTTCGGTAGAACGGCGGCTGGTCCCCCTCGGTGCTGACCAGCTGGTCGATCCGGCGCTGCACGCTGCGCAGGAAGTAGCTCTTGCCCGATCCCCAGTCGCCGAACAGGCCGATGGCCAGCGGCGGGGTGAGCGTGTTGGAGGCGATCAGGTAGGCGAAGGCGTCCACCTCGGCGGTGATGCCGACCAGATCCGGCGGGTCGTCGGTGGGTTTCTTCGGTGGGCGACGCGTCCGCGGCTCGTCCGGCGCGTAGGGCGGCAGCTGGACCTCGGGCGGCCGGTAGGGGTGGTGATCGCGCAGGTAGTCCGCGTAGGAGGTACGGGTGCCGAGGTGCTCGCGGCAGGACTTCAGGACCGGTTCGACGTCGACGCAACGGCTGGCCAGTTCGGTGCGCAGCGTCATCGAGGCGGGGTTGGTAGTCTCCAGCAGCGCGCCGAACAGCATGGACAGCGTGACCAGCCCGTCGGAGCTGGTCGGCATCGCGGTAAGGGCGTACTCCAGGATCTGCTCGGCCTGCTCGTCGACCTGGGGCATCGTGGCGTCTGGGATGCGGCGGGCGGCGTCCAGCACCGCCTCGGCCCGGTACTGGCGGGTGCCGCCGTCGCCGAGCAGGGCACCGGGCGGGATGTGAAAATGCGCGAGCAACTGGCTGACCGGGCTGTCTGAACGGTGAGCCAAGGCTAGGCCGGCGAGCAGATCCACGGTGTCGACCAGCACGCCCGATGGCTCGACGGCCCCGGTGCGGGCCGTCGCGGTGGCCCAGGCCCAGCGCCAGGCGGCCTGCGCGAGCTGGCTGAGCTGGTCCCATCGCGGGTCAGTGGCCATCAGCGGATCGGGGTGTTGTCAGGCAACTGCCGCAGCTGCGGCTGGTACGGCGCGATGTCCGGAAGATCCACGGCGTCGAACCGGCACAACCCGATCAGCCACCATATGCCAGCGGGCTGGCCATGCAGCTTGAAGCTGCCGTCCGGGAGCAGCACCGCCCACCCCGCATCCGACGCTACGACGGTAGCGAGCAGCGTCCCGGTGGTCGGGTCCCACAGTCGCACCACACCGTCGTCACCGGCCGAGGCCAACCAGCGGCCCCTCGGGTCGGCAGCCAATGCCAAGACCGACCCGGAGTGGCCTTTCAGGGTGCTCAGGGAGGTCCTGGTGATCGGGTCCCATAGCCGTACCACACCGTCGGCGCCGGCTGAGGCCAGCCAGCTGCCCGTCGGGTCGGCCGCCAACGCTCGGACCTGGCCGAAGTGGCCTTTCAGCGTGCGTAGGGAGGTCCCGGTGGTCGGGTCCCATAGCCGTACCACACCGTCGGCGCCTGTCTGAGCCGACCCCAAAAAGGCCATGATCTCTATCAGGTCTTTAACCACCTTTTCTACGAGACCGATACGCTCCAAAGCAACTGGGACCTGCCGTCATCCCAAAACTGGAATTCCGGATGGGTCGCGGCCGGTGATACCTTGCG
>DATHTJ010000070.1:0-5567 GCA_035463315.1 Pseudonocardiaceae bacterium | reverse complement strand
AATTGCAGGGGCATAGGCAGTCCGATCGCCGCAAACAACGATGCGATCACGGCGGCCCCGCCGAGCAGTCCCAACGCGGCGGTCAGCGTGAAAATCTCAGCGACGCCCAGCACCACCGCGATGATCAACCAGATGACCCATATGTCCACGGCACCGACCTTCCTGAATCGCGCCAAGCCGAACTCGGTCTGTTCGCTGCCCACGGGGCAGCACGTCAATGGCTATCGTGTCGCGTACTCTGCTTAATAGCGGCATAGGCGGCCGTCCCGAGGAACAGTGCCGCGCCAACGATGGCCAGCCAGAACAGCCCTTCGATGACCGCCCCCAGAATCGACAGTGCAGCCCACGCCAGCAACAGGACAACAATCACGCCCATCATGAGTGAATCCCTCTCTCGTCGCCGCCCAACTGGGCGCATCGTCCGACGGTGTCCGTCATGTCAAGACGTTCTGATCAGCGGGCCCTGTCTGCGATGTTCGCGGAACATTGCCGTACCGCCATTTCGCCGCCCGCGAGGCGCTCACGATCCACGGCACGATCAGCATCCCGGTGAGGATCGCCGACCCGGCCATACCCAGCTGCGGGACGAGTGTATGCAGGATGACCAGCGTGAGCAGTGCGAGGATCAACAGCCACGTATGACGTGCCGATAGTGGTAACCGCTGCAAGACGGGCGACGGTGACCGTATTGTGGTGAAAGTCGCGACGAGAGTAGGATCCTCCTCGCTCAGCTCGTTCTCGATCGCGGTCAGTATTCTCTGTTCGCGCGGTGAGAGCGGCATGCTGTCCTCCGGTCATCTGATCTGGCGCTTCACGGCCCGCCCGTGGACTCGGCCCGCGGCTGCAAGCCCGCCCGACCGGGCGATCTGGTCCCTCATCAGGCATCCTCTCGGGGCGATAACCTTGTGATCAGCCTGTCCGCTGTGGAGGTGGGTGGCTATCGGGCCCAGTACTCATCTCTGTGTCCTGAGGTATGTAGATGTGGTGGCCGCGTGGTCCAGTGGGCGGTGAGAAATGGGGTCCGGGCTCCATAGACAGCGGGGCACCGTGAGGTGACGCTGTTGGTATGTCAGGGGTCGTCGATCAGTGTTCGCGACGAGTTCGAGGTGATCACGACGGGCAGGACGCCGGCGGCGGGGTTGTTCTGGCGGCTGTTCCTGCTGAACGGTCTGGGTTGGCCGTCCCGGTTGAGGTGGAGCGGGGGTAGGCGAAGTTGGAAGCCGGCAAGACACGAATCCTGCTAGCCGACGATCATGCGCTGGTGCGGGGCGGTCTGCGCCTGATCCTGGACGGCGAACCGGACCTCGTTGTGGTCGCCGAGGCCGGCGACGGCGCGGAGGCCGTCGAGCTCTCCTCAGGCGGTGACGTCGACCTGGCCATCCTGGACATCGCCATGCCGCGGATGACCGGCCTGCAGGCGGCGCGGGAGATGTCCCGGCGTGCACCCGGGGTGCGCATCCTCATGCTGTCCATGTACGACAACGAGCAGTACTTTTTCGAGGCGCTCAAAGCGGGCGCCTCAGGCTACGTGCTGAAGTCAGTCGCCGACCGCGACCTGGTGGAGGCGTGCCGGGCCGCGATGCGCGGCGAGCCCTTCCTGTACCCAGGCGCGATCGCTGCGCTGATCAGGGACTACCTGCAGCGCCACCGGCAGGGCGAGCGGATCCCGGACAGCATCCTCACCCCCCGCGAGGAGGAGATCGTCAAGCTGATCGCCGAAGGGCACTCGTCCAAGGAGATCGCCGACACGTTGGTCATCAGCGCCAAGACCGTCGACCGGCACCGCGCGAACATTTTGCAGAAACTCGGCATGCGCGACCGGCTCGACCTGACCAGGTTCGCGATCCGCGCCGGGCTGGTCGAGCCCTGACCGCGCGCGGTATCCGGACTGGGAGGCTCGCCAGTCGAGTCGGTGTGAGAGTAGGCCGCCACTGCGGATCGGCCACCCGAACTCCGGGCGCGGCGCGGAGCGCTCCGGGCGACCGGCAGGTTAAAGACTGGATACATCACACCGGCGGGTAGGGTCGAAACGTGCACCGACACGCCCGCCCCGGTGCACTACTGATCATCTTCGTGCTCGTCCTGCTCGCGGGCGCGGTGAGCCTTGCCGGTCCGGCGGCGGCGCTCACCGGTGCCGCTCCCTCCACAGTGGACCTGGCGACCATCGCGCCGCACCCCGATGACGACAAGGTGGCGCCCGCGCCTGTGCACCTCACTGCACCGACGCCATCCGGCCTACCCGCCGAGGCCGCGCAACGGCCCACGGCGGGCCCGGGGTCTAGCGGCGCGCATCCACGGCACCACGGACCGGCCGCGCAGGAGACCGGAACCTGGCAGGAGAGGGCTCCACCGGCGATCGCCGATCGCTGACCCCATCGGCCCACTGCCCTCGAGGACCACCCGTGAACCGCCCCACCGTGGTGCGCGCCCTGCTGGCGCTCGCCCTCGTCACCCTGTCCGGCTACATCGCCCTGAGTTCCGCGCCGCGACTCGGACTGGATCTCAGCGGTGGCACTCAGATCGTCCTCGAGACCCGTGACGCCCCCGGCATCGAGGCGAACGCGGAGTCCACCGACCGCGCGCTCGAGGTGCTGCGGGAGCGCGTCGACGCGCTCGGTGTCGCCGAGCCGTCGCTGTCCCGCTCCGGAGAGAACCGGATCATCGTCGAGCTGCCCGGCGTCACCGAGCCGGCTGAGGCGGCTGCGGTGATCGGCCGCACCGCGCAACTGTCCATGCATCCTGTCCTGCCTGCCGGACTCGGGCCTGACCAACCGCAGCCGCAGCGGCAGCTCCCGGACGAGGCCGGGATCCTGCTGCCGCTGGGCCCGGCCGCGATCACCGGCGACGACGTCGATGGCGCGAGCGCTGCTTTCGACGCGCAGAACATCCGCGGCTGGCTGGTGAACATCGACTTCGCCGACGGCGAGGCCTGGCAGCAGCTCACCGCGCAGGCGGCGTGCGCCCCACCAGGTGACCTGGCCCGGCGGATCGCGATCGTGCTGGACGACCAGATCATCTCCTCCCCCCAGGTCGATCCCTCGGTCGGCTGCGGGGCCGGCATCTCCGGCGGCCGCACCCAGATCACCGGATCGTTCACCCAGGACGAGGCGACCGACCTCGCGGTGCTGATCGAGGGTGGTGCGCTGCCGATCCCGGTGGAGATCATCGAGCAGCGTACCGTCGGCGCCACCCTGGGCGCGGAGGCCATCGACGCCAGTGCCACCGCCGCGCTGATCGGTATCGCCCTGACCGGGATCTTCCTGCTCGCGGTGTACCGGCTGATCGGCGCGGTGGCGGTGCTCGCGCTCGGTGCCTACGCGGTGATCTCCTACGCCGCGCTCACCGCACTCGGCGCCACTCTCACCCTGCCCGGCCTCGCGGGGTTCATCCTGGCCATCGGAATGGCGGTGGATGCCAATGTGCTCATCGCCGAACGGGCCCGCGAGGAGTACGCGCGCAAACCAAACCTTTCCCGTGCGGGGACCCTCGGGCACAAGGCGGCGCTGCCGGCGATCGCCGACTCCGCCGTCACCACCCTGCTCGCTGCTGGGCTGCTGTTCTTCCTGGCGTCCGGGCCGGTGCGTGGGTTCGGGGTGACGCTGACGATCGGTGTGCTGGTCTCGCTGCTCTCGGCGCTGCTCATCTCCCGGGTGCTGGCCGATCTCGCGCTGCGGTTGCGCCCGGTGAACCGCCGCCCGCGGATCTCCGGGATCTCCCATCTCGGCCGGGTGCGGCAGTGGCTCACCGACCGGGATCCCGCACTGATGGCCCGGCACCGGCGCTGGCTCGTGGTGTCCGGGGTGGTGGTGCTGCTGGCGCTGGCCGGCATCGCGATCCGCGGGCTCGAGCTCGGCGTGGAGTTCACCGGTGGCCGGCTGGTGCAGTACACCGCAGAGCAGGGCACGCTGCCGGATCCGGAGACCGCCCGCAACGCCGTCGCCGACGCCGGTTTCCCGCGCGCGGTGGTGCAGGAGTCCGACGACGGTGACATCACGGTGCGCACCGGCGGGCTGACCGACGCCGACGTGGCGGCCATCGGCGACGCGCTCGGCGGCCAGGTGCTGCGCGACGAGCTGATCGGGCCGAGCCTCAGTGACGAGCTGCGCCGCGGCGCATTGATCGCGTTCGGGGTGGCGCTCGCAGCACAGCTGGCCTACCTCGCCGCGCGGTTTCGCTGGACGTTCGGAGCCGGCGCCGTCGCGGCGCTGTTCGCGAACGTCGCGGTGGTGACCGGTGTGTTCGCCTGGCTCGGCAAGCCGATTGACGGGGTGTTCCTCGCGGCGGTTCTCACCATCATCGGCTACACGGTGAACGACTCAGTGGTCGTCTTCGACCGGGTGCGGGAGTACTGGTCGGCGCAGCGCAAGACTCCGTTCCGGCGGGTGGTGAGCACCGCCGTGCTCGCCACCCTGCCCCGGACGGTGAACACCGGCCTGTCCACGCTGGTGGTCCTGGCGGCGCTACTGCTGCTCGGTGGTGACTCGCTGGCCGACTTCGCGCTGGCCCTGCTGCTGGGCATCGTGGTCGGTACCTGCTCCACGGTGAGCATCGCCGCACCACTCGCAGTGGAGCTGGAATCCCGCCGTAGCGCACCGCCTCCCGCCCCGAAGCGCAAGCCCGCTCCGATCCGGAGCAGCGACGGCGCCGTGGTCTGAGCTCGACCCGACGCCCCGCTGTCCGCTTATGAGCGTGGTTCGATGACGAGTCGGGGTTCGCCGCGGTTGCAGTAGACCTCGAGGCGGACGACCGCGCCGTTGGTGTCGAGCACCCAGGTGCGAGCTCGTCCGTGGTGAACTGAGAAACGGCCGGGAAGCTGAATGCTGCGAAACAACTCGGCAGTTGTCCGACTGTGTGGTTCGGCGACCACCGGATGCTGCCCTGGCTGGGTAACAACGTGGCTAGTCCGCTCCGTCACAACTCCGAGTTTGTCCACTGCGATTTCTCGGACATCACGTCCCAGGATGCCGACATGCTCTTCGAAGATGGGTGTCACCGCCACTACATCAGGCGACAGCAGTGAGACCTCATCGCTCCGCCCGCCCATCCCGGCCTCGAAGACCCATGCGTCACATGCACTGTCGATAAAGTGCAGAACCCCGGCCATGGTGAATAGCCCGGTGGGAGATAGGTACCCGTCATTGGGCAGGTCGCTCCCATGCCGTTCACGTGTCTCTTCGATAGCCATCACCAACATGGCGAGCTCGGTCGGCGTGATGGACTGCCCGTCTACCCGGATGCGTTCTCGATGGCTTCGAAACCCTGGGCTTGTCACTGTGCCAACCCGTAAGCCGGCGGCGGCTAGCGCAGCCGATGAATATGCCGCGGTGGTTCCCTTTCCCTTGGACCCGACGGCCACAACAAGCGGGACCGGGGTGCGCATCAAGTCGTCGTACCGCGAGCCGAGCAGTGCCTCAAGAAAAACTTGAGCACGCACTTTGCTCCGCTTCGCACCGCACGCACGGCCATGCAGCCATTCACGGAAGAAGGGCTCGTCGACAGGGTCGGTCACCATCAGAATTCAGTCCCACCTACGGCACATTGACGCGCCAGCGTACCTCGACCGGGCC
>DATHTJ010000069.1:0-8305 GCA_035463315.1 Pseudonocardiaceae bacterium | reverse complement strand
CCCCGGGGTCACCGGCGAACACGACACCGCCGACCAGGCCGGCGCTGGTGACGAACGGTCCACCGGAGTCCCCCTGCTCCACGGAAATGTCGAGGATAAGGATCTCGCGCCGCACGCTGCCCTCCCCGTAGATGTCGCGTCCTACAGCCTCGATCCGGGCGCGCACGGTCGCCGGCCGCGCCACCATCTGCGACTGGGCGCCGGGGAACCCGAGGGTCACCCCCTCGGTGCCGTGGTTAGCCGCGGCGTCGGCCCAGCCGACCGCGGGCGCCTGCACGTCCGGAGCGGACAGCACGGCGATGTCGAGGGCGGGGTCGACGTGGATCGCCACAGCCGAATGCTCGCCGACGGTATCCCGCACGCGCAACCAGTCGAAGCCGGCGATCACGTGGGCGTTGGTGACGATGAACCCGGGCTGGGTGACGAATCCGGACCCGGCGCCGATCGTGCCACCGCAGCCCAGCCCGAGGATCTGCACCGTACTCGGTTGCCCGGCGGCGGCCGCTGCCTGTACCGCTTCGTTGGCGGTGGGTGGCACAGGTGGTGCTGTGATCCCACGGCTCGGGCCCGCGAATACCTGGGGGAAGCCCTGGTCGTCAAGGTAGCCGGAGATGCGGCCGGCGACGTCCAGGGGCGGCGGCAGCGCAGCGTCAAGGGCCTGGACCGCCTGCGAGCCGCGGACCTGCTGCGCGAGACCGGGGAACGGGCCCTGCGCCAGCACACTCGACAACAGCCAGACAACGAGCACCAGGCCGAGCGCGCCGACCCCCACACCCGCGACCCTATCCATGGTGCTCACCCCTGCGCGGTGCACGGCACCGTGCAGGCGTAAGCCGATGCGTACGCCAATGCCCTGGCCAATCAGCATCGCCATGAAGAGCACGCCGAGTGTCAGGAGCGCGAGACCCCGCCCTGGCTCGTCGACGAACAAGCCACTGATCAGAGGTGCCACCAACATTCCCGCGAGCAGCCCGAGCACCAAACCACCGAACGCGGCGATCTGCGACACCGCGCCTTGCCGCCAGCCTCGGAACAACACAGAGACCAACAACAGCAACAGCACGGCGTCCAGCACGTTCGGGGTGATGCCACCGATCTCCACGCAGCTACCTTCTCCCTTCCCGCCCGGAGAAGACAATCTCCTTCGGCTGCCCGCCGGTCGTGCCCAAGTGATCACGGTCATCGGCATCATCATCGACGTCCTCGACCAGGCGGGCGACAACCGAATGGCGATTGTCGAGGCCCCGGAACCTCAATTCGGTTCCGAATGGCGCCTACCGGGGATGCAACAGATCGAGGCCGAGATCGAGGGCTGGGGTTGAGTGGGTAAGGGCGCCCACCGCCAGGTAGCGCACGCCGGTGGCGGCGTAGGGGCGAGCGACGTCCAGCGTCAGGCCGCCGGAGGCCTCCAGTTCGGTGCCCGAGCCCGTGGCGCGGCGGACCGCCTCGGCGCACTGCGCGACCGTCATGTTGTCCAGTAGCACCAACGACACCCCGGCAGCCAGCGCCTCGTCCAGCTCCTCAAGCGTGCCGACCTCCACTTCACAGGGCAGCCAAGGGGCAGCCGCCCGGACGGCCGCGATGGCTGCGGTCACCGAACCGGCGGCGGCCACGTGGTTGTCCTTGATCAGCACCGCGTCCCCGAGCCCCATCCGGTGGTTGACCCCACCACCGCAGCGCACCGCGTACTTCTGCAACGCCCGCAGCCCGGGGAGGGTCTTGCGGGAGTCCCGGATCGATGCACCGGTGCCAGCCACCGCATCCACCCAGGCCGCGGTCGCGGTGGCCACCCCGGACAGGTGGCACAGCAGGTTGAGCGCGGTGCGCTCGGCGGTGAGCAGGCCGGCCACCGGGGCGCGAACGGCCAGTGCCACATCCCCAGCGGCCAGCCGGTCGCAGTCCTGGCACCGGGCGGTGATCTCATACCCGCCGGCTCCGAGCACCGCGTCGAGCACGGCGAGGAACACCGGCAACCCGGCCAGCGTGCCGGGTCTGCGCGGCGAGACGGTGGCCGCCGCGACAGCGCCGGGGGGCACGCAGGCCGCGGTGGTCGCGTCCGGGCCGTAGCGCAGGTCCTCCTCCAGCGCGGTGCTGATGACCCGGTGGACGTCGTCGACGTCCAGGCCGGCGGCGACCAAGGCTGCCGCGACCGGCGTCACGCCACCCCTCCCACCAGCATCGGCTGGGCGACCACCGCGGCCCCGGCGTCATCGAGCATCACGGTGAGGCTGTGCCGCCAGCGCGCCGCGGTGCGTGGATGATCGGTGCGGACGTGGCAGCCCCGGGTTTCGGTGCGCGCGGTCGCGGCGGCGAGCAGCGCGGCCGCGGCCAGGGTGAGTCCCGCGTCCTCGGCGTCCCGAGGGGTCCGCACCGGCCGCCACGTGGTGGCGCCCACGACCGCCGAGGCGGTGGCCAGCCCGGCGGCGTCACGCCCGATGCCAGCGTGCGCGCTCATCGCCTGCTGCACCGCGTCGCGATCGGCGACCGGGTGCACGTCGCAGGCGGGCAGCGGCGGACCGGGGCGCTGGGACACTGCGAGGTCGGTGGCCACCGCCTCCGCAGCTTCGGCGCCCATCACCAGCCCTTCCAGCAGGCTGTTGGAGGCCAGCCGGTTCGCGCCGTGCAGACCGGTCCGGGCCACCTCCCCGGCGGCGTAGAGCCCGGGCACCGTGGTCCGGCCGCGGGTGTCGGTGACCACGCCCCCGCACTGGTAGTGCGCGGCCGGAGACACCGGAATGGGGGCGCGGCCCGGATCCACGCCGATCGCCGTGCAGGCCGCGTGCACCGTCGGGAAGCGACGGCGCAGCTCCGCGCCGCCGAGGTGGGTGGCATCCAGTAGCACGTGGTCGGTATCCGTCGTGGCCATCCGGCGGGTGATCGCGGCGGCCACCACGTCCCGCGGCGCGAGGGCACCCCGCGGGTGCACGCCGGTCATTACCGGGGCGCCGGTGGTGTCCAGCAGTACCGCACCGGCCCCCCGGATCGCCTCGGTGACCAGCGGCTGGCGGCCCCGCGAGCCCCGGCCGAGGTGCAGCGCCGTCGGGTGGAACTGCACGAACTCCAGGTCGGCGGTCAGTGCCCCAGCCCGCAAGGCCAGCGCCAGCCCGTCGCCGGTGGCGACCTCGGGGTTGGTGCTGGCGAGGTAGAGCTGGCCCAGCCCTCCGGTGGCGAGCAGGACGGCCCGGGCCCGCAGCACGCCCACGCCACACCTGCCGTCGAGCAGCGCCAACCCAGCCACCCGGCCAGCGTCGTCGCGCAACACCTCCGTGACCGGCTGACCTTCCAGCAGCGGCAGCTGCCCGCCGCGGGCCGCGCCGGCCAGGACCCGCTCGATCTCGGCTCCGGTGGCGTCACCACCGGCATGGATCACCCGGAAGGCCCGGTGCCCGCCCTCCCGGGTGCGCTCCAAGCCCCCGACACCACCGTCGAAGACGGCACCGCGGGTTCGCAGCGCGCTGACCGCGGCCGGGCCGGCGGCCAGGATCGCCCGGGCGACGACCTCGTCGCACAGCCCGGCCCCGGCCGCCAGCGTGTCGGTCACGTGCGCGTCCACGCTGTCGCCGGTACCCGGCAGCACCACCGCGACACCGCCCTGCGCCCACCGGGTGTTGCCGTCCTCAACCGTGGTCTTGGTCACGGCCACCACCCGCAGGCCGAGCTCGGCGGCGCGCAGCGCAGCGGTCAGCCCGGCGACACCGGTGCCGACCACCGCGAGGTCCGCGGTGACCTCCCAGCCCGTCACTCGCCGCCGCCAGGCCGGCCGATAGCGATCATGCGCTGCACGGCACCCCGGGCCCGCTCGGCGATCTCAACGGGAACGTGCACCTCGTCGGTGCCCTCGCGCAGCGAGCGCAGCAGTGCCGCCGGGGTAATCATCTTCATGTATCGGCAGGAGGCGCGGTCATTCACCGCGCGGAAGTCAACCTCGGGAGCTGCGCGTCGCAGCTGGTGCAGCATGCCAACCTCAGTGGCGACCAGCACCTGGCGGGCGTCGGTTGCCCGGGCGGCATCGAGCATCCCGCCGGTGGACAGGATCCGGACCCGCTCGGCAGGTACCACCCCCTCGCCAGCCAGGTAGAGGGCACTGGTGGCGCAGCCGCATTCCGGGTGGATGTAAAGCTCGGCGTCGGGTACAGAGGCGGCCTTGGCGGCCAGTTCGGAGCCATTGATCCCGGCATGCACGTGGCATTCCCCGGCCCAGATATGCAGGTTCGCGCGGCCGGTCACGCGCTGGACGTGCGCACCGAGGAACTGATCGGGCAGGAACAGCACCGCCCGGTCGGCCGGGATCGACTCGACCACCTCGACGGCGTTGGACGAGGTGCAGCAGATGTCGGTCTCGGCCTTCACCTCGGCGGTGGTGTTCACATAGGACACCACCGCTGCGCCCGGGTGCTCACCCTTCCAGGCCCGCAGCTGCTCGGCGTCGATGGAGTCGGCCAGCGAGCAACCCGCCCGCGCGTCGGGGATGAGCACCGTCTTGCCCGGGGCGAGGATTTTTGCGGTCTCGGCCATGAAGTGCACGCCACAGAAGACGATGGTGCTCGCTGCCGAGTCGGCCGCGAGGCGAGACAGTGCCAGCGAGTCCCCGACGTGGTCGGCGATGTCCTGGATCTCGGGCACCTGGTAGTTGTGCGCGAGCAGCACCGCGTCGCGCTGCCGGGCGAGCTCGCGGACCTCCTCGCGCCAGGCCCGATCGGAAGCCGGCGCGGGGTGGCCGGCGTGGGTCCGCTCCGGTACGGCAATAGCGGCCATGTCGCCTCCTTTCGTCGCCAGCACCCGCGCTGACCCCTACCCCAGTTTTCGCCTTATAATCGAAAACTTAATAATAACAGCGTGGGGCTCACGGTGCACGAAGTTCTCGCTGCGGTACTGCAGGTTCGCGACGGGCAGCTGCAGGTGCTGCTGTGGCAACGCGGCATCGAGCCTGACGCCGGGCGCTGGGCACTGCCGGGTGGCCGGCTCGGCGACTGCGAGGACGTGCAGGCCTCGGTGCTGCGCCAGCTCGCCGAGAAGGTAGACGTGCGCGAGGTGGCGCATGTGGAGCAACTGGAGGTGTTCAGCGCGCCGGACCGGATGCCGCAACAGCGCACCGTGGCCACCGCGTTCCTCGGGCTGGTGCCCTGCGTGGCCGATCCCGCGCTGCCGCCCGACACGGCGTGGCACCCGGTGGCGGATGTCCTGCGAGGGTCGCCGTGCACGGCGTTTGACCACGGCCTGATCGTGCGTCGGGCCCGGGACCGGCTGCGCGCCAAGCTCTCCTACACCAATCTCGGGTTCGCGCTGGCACCACCGGAGTTCACCGTGTCCCGGCTACGCGAGCTCTACTCCGCGGCGCTGGGCCACCGGGTATCGGCGACCAACCTGCAGCGAGTGCTGGCCCGCCGTGGAGTCCTGGTCTCCACCGGCGACACCGCCGCACCCGGGCCATCCGGCGGCCGACCGGCGGCGCTGTACCGCTTCGCCGAGTACGGCATGCGGGTCACCGACCCCTTCGCGGTGCTGCGACCACCAGGATCACGGCACCCCCTGGAGCTGCCTGGCTCGTGAGTACGCACCCAACCAGCGGATCCAGCCACAGCGTCGTAGCGTTATGTCGTGGCCGAGACACTCCCGCTCTTCCCGCTAGGCACGGTGCTGCTGCCCGGGGCATCGCTTCCGCTGCACATCTTCGAGCCCCGTTACCGCCAGCTGACCGTCGACCTGGTGACCGGAGCCGTGCCCGGCCGCAGCTTCGGCGTGATCGCGGTCAAGCAGCGTCTGGATGCTGCCGAGGAGACGCACGAGATCGGGTGCAGTGCGGTGCTCCGGGAGGCTCGCCGGCTTCCCGACGGCCGCTTCGACATCGTCACCCGCGGCGAGAAGCGGTTCCGGCTGCTCGACATCAATGACACGTCAGCGCCCTACCTGGTCGGCAGCGTCGAGTGGGTGCCTGATGACAACCCACCGGACGACGAGTTGATGCTGCTGCCGATGCTGGCCCGCTTGGCTCGGGAAGCCCACCGGCACTACTGCTCCGCGGCATGGCAGCACGGGGACTGGGACGAGCCCGCCGATGACGTCGACGTCGCAGCGCTGCCGCACCTGCTCGCCACGGACTGCCTGCTCACCCTGGAGGACCGGCAGGCGTTACTCGAGGAATGCGACCCGGCCGAGCGGCTGCGCCTGGTACGCATCCTGCTGGTCCGCGAGGCGGCATTCCTGCGGACGCTGCGCGCGGTGCCGGTCCCGCTGAACCAGTTCGCCGTACAGACCAGCCGCAACTGACCCTGCGAGTGCGTAACAGTGTTATAGCACTCAATGGCACTCACGGCACAGGTTGGCAGTGCCGTTCCAGGCGGTCGTGATGCAGTAAGTGACGGCGACACCGAAGGGCTGCGCAATGACCACCCAGCTCGACTCGAGCACCGGGGCGCGCGGGAACGCCAGGCCGGTGCTGGCCAGATCGGGATAGCGGGCAGCGGCCAGCCACAGCCCGATGCGCATCGCCAGCCACGCCGCGACCAGCGAGCCGAGCACCCCGGCGACCAGGACCAGCGGGCCACGCCGTTGCCGCAGCAGCCAGAGCACCGCACCGGTGAGCACACCCGCAGCCAGCCCGAGCAGCAGGAAAGTGGCCATGTCGTCGAAGCGGTGCTCGCTCTGCCCGGCAAAGGGCAGCACGCCGCCTGGCGTGGCCGCCCGGTCCGAGCGCATGACGAGCTCCGGGGGCGCGAGCCACGACCACAGGGCGCCCAACGGCAGGCCCAGCACCGCCACCGCACACAGCACGCCCAGCTCAGGCCCCAGATCGGCGCGGACCCCCGCCCGGGGCCGAGCCGGTACCGGCTCGGGAGCCTGCTGGACCTCCACCGGCGCCGCGCTCATCCCGACCCTGGGTGCGGGCCGTGTGCGCTGCACCGGGCCGACCAGCCCGCCGGCGTCACCTGCACCACCATTCGGCGCGCGCACTCCGGGCAGTACCGGGGCGGCTCCCGCTCCCGGCGCCGAGCGCAGCCGGCGTGCTCCCCCTCGTCAACCGGGCGTCCACAAGCGTCGCAGAAGCTCACAACGTCTGGCCCAATGCCTTGATCGGCATGCGCAGCTCGGTGAGCATCTCCAGGTCCGCCTGCGCGGGACGGCCGAGGTTGGTCAGGTAGTTGCCCACGATGATCGCGTTGATGCCGCCGAGCATGCCCCGCTCGGCGCCCAGATCTCCGAGGGTGAGCTCGCGGCCACCGGCGAAACGCAGGATGGTGCGGGGCAGTGCGAGCCGGAACGCCGCCACGGTCCGCAATGCGTCAGCGCCCGCCACCACGTCATAGGTCTCATACGGGGTGCCAGGCTGCGGGATCAGGAAGTTCATCGGCACCTCGTCGGGGGCCAGCGAGGCGAGCTGCGCGGCGAGCTCGGCACGCTGCGCCACCGTCTCCCCCAGGCCGATGATGCCGCCGCAGCAGACCTCCATCCCGGCCTCGCGCACCATCCGCAGTGTCTCGAAGCGCTCCTCCCAGGTGTGCGTGGTCACCACGGTCGGGAAGTACGAGCGGGCGGTCTCCAGGTTGTGGTTGTAGCGGTGCACGCCGATCGCGGCCAGCTCGCCCACCTGGTCCTGGGTGAGCATGCCCAGCGAGCAGGCGATGTTGAGGTGCGCGATCTCCGGCTCGGCGCGGATTGCCTCGATGCCGGCTCTCACTTGGGACATCAGCCGCCGGTCCGGCCCACGCACCGCGGCGACGATGCAGAACTCGGTCGCCCCAGTGGCCGCAGTCTGCTTGGCGGCCTCGACCAGACCAGGGATGTCCAGCCACACCGCCCGCACCGGCGAGATGAACTGGCCTGACTGCGAGCAGAAGTGACAGTCCTCCGGGCAGCCCCCGGTCTTGACGCTGACGATGCCCTCGACCTCGACCTCCGGGCCACACCACCGCATCCGCACCTCATGCGCCAGTGCGAGCAGCTCCTCCAACCGCTCGTCAGGTAACTCCAGCGCCGCGAGGACTTGCTGCTCCGACAGTCCTTCACCACGTTCGAGCACCTGCTCGCGAGCGACGGCCAGCACGTCGGCCTGCGGCCGGGTCACGGGCCACTCCTCTCGACGGCGGCGCTACCTGGCCAGTCTGCCGCATTCGCCACAAGATCCTGCGGGGTGAGTCAGAGCGCTACCTGCTGGACACCTCAGCGATGATCGAACTCACCGATCGTTGAACGCTCAGTCGTCCTTGATGTCCTCGAACCAGTAGGCGATGTCGCCCATCTTGGAACTCACGACGTCGGCCTGCGCGGGTGAGATCACGATGTGCCTGCCCTGCGAGTCGGTGATCGT
>DATHTJ010000068.1:0-15150 GCA_035463315.1 Pseudonocardiaceae bacterium | reverse complement strand
GTGCGGATGCGGGCGATCCGGTCCCGAACGGAGCGGCCCCTCCCCGCCGCCGAGGCCGACGCGCTCCATGACGGCATCGAGTCGCTGCTGAGCCGAGCGGACCGGGCTGCGCGCGGCGTCGATCCCGGGTACACCCCGTTCCTGAGCTGGTGGCGCGGCAACTGCATCGAGGCCGCCTTTCACAACCTGCACCGGGCCGAGGCGGAGATGGTCCGGCTCTACTCCGATGACGAGGTCGACGCCGAGATTCCCGAGGCCGTGGCCCGGACCGAGATCGGGCTGAACCGTGGCGACCCCCGGCGCGCTGCTGCCCAGAAACTGCTGTCCATGAAGGACGGCGCAGCCACCCGCATCATGCTGAGCAAGATCGTTCGTGTCGGTTACGAGACGACTGATCGGCTGCACTCCCGCGTCCGGGTGTTCCGCAACATCGTCCTCGTCACGGCACTACTCCTCGCGTTGTTCGTGTCGATCGTCGTCTTCTGGGTGGCGGCCCACCCGGGCGCCGTCCCGCTCTGCTTCACCACTGCGAACGTCACGAGCTGCCCAACTGGGCAAGGACAGGCCTCATCAGGGGACATTCAGGTCGTTGCCCTGCTCGGGTTGCTCGGCGGCACTCTGGCCGCCGCCGTATCGATCCGGAACACCAACGGCAGCTCGACGCCGTACAACGTGGCCATCGCGCTGGCCCTGCTCAAGCTCCCGGCGGGGGCCCTGACGGCGCTGGGCGCGCTGATCGTGATCCGCGGAGAGCTCGTCCCCGGTCTCACGGCCCTGGACACGCAGCCGCAGATCCTGGCCTACGTCCTGGTGTTCGGCTACGCTCAGCAGCTGTTGACCGGGCTCGTCGACAAGCGGGCGCGAAACCTGCTCGGCAGCATTCCGAGCAAGGACCCGGCCCATGGCCGGATATCGGCGCAGCAGCTCTGAACGGGCATCGGGCCGACTCCACCCGGCGCCGGCTGCAGAGGTCGCTGTCCTCGGGGACTGGGTACGGTGATCGGCGTGGAGCACATATCCGCTGGCAAGGTGCGGGACCTGTATTCGATCGACGGTGACATCCTGCTCGTCGCCTCAGACCGGATCTCCCTGTACGACGTGGTCCTCCCGACGCCCGTTCCCGACAAGGGTGCACTGCTGACCCAACTGTCGGTGTGGTGGTTCGGCAGACTCGGTGATGTGGCGCCCAACCACCTGATCTCCGCCACCGATGTGCCGCCGGAGTTCACGAAAAGGGCGATCCGTTGCACGCCACTGCAGATGATCCCGGTGGAATGCATCGCTCGCGGTTACCTTGCCGGCCTGGGACTGCGGGAGTACGAGAAGCGCGGCACCGTGTCGGGCATCTCCCTACCCCCCGGGCTGGTCTTGGGGAGCCGGCTACCCGAGCCGATCTTCACGCCGACCACCAAATACTCGGACACCGGGCACGATGAGTTCATCACCTTTGACGATGTGGCACGCGAAACGGGACAGGATACCGCGGAACGCCTTCGTAGCCTGACGCTGGAACTCTACGCAACAGCCGCAGAGCACGCTCTGAACAACGGCATTATCGTCGCGGACACGAAGTTCGAGTTCGGCTGGGACGCTCACGGGCAGTTGACGCTTGGAGACGAAGCGGTCACGTCGGACTCCTCGCGTTTCTGGCCAGCCTCGACATGGCGGCCCGGGCAGCCGCAGCACTCCCTGGACAAGCAGTTCGTCCGAGACTGGTCGGTCGGCACGGGATGGGACACCGAGCCACCCGGGCCGGCCATCCCCCCGGCGATCGTGGCAGAAACGCGGCGGCGGTACATCGAGGTGTACGAGCGCATCACCGGAGCCTCGTGGTCAGCGTAGTCACCAGGGCCTGCGAAACTAGGGGCTTCCGACCACAACCATGGAGATCTTCCGCATGACGCAGACCGCCGAGCTGACCATCCCCGCCGAGCTCAAACCCGTCGACGGGCGCTTCGGGTGCGGGCCGTCGAAAGTCCGGCCCGAGCAACTGGCCGCGCTGGCCACCACCGGTGCCTCAGTAATGGGCACCTCGCACCGGCACACGCCGGTGAAGTCCCTGGTCGGGCGGCTCCGCGCGGGGTTGCGCGAGTTGTTCTCTCTGCCCGAGGGCTACCAGGTGGTGCTCGGCAACGGTGGCACCACGGCGTTCTGGGATGCGGCAGCCCTGGGTCTGGTCCGGGAGCGCTCGCTGCACCTGACCTACGGCGAGTTCTCGGCGAAGTTCGCCGCGGTCACCAGGGGCGCGCCGTTCCTGGCCGACCCGGTGGTGGTCTCCGCCCCGCCCGGGGACGCCCCGCGGCCCGTCGCCGACCCGTCCTGTGACCTGATCGGCTGGGCGCACAACGAGACCTCGACCGGGGTGATGGTGCCGGTGAGCCGGCCTGCCGGGTCGCAGGGCGCGCTGGTGGCGATCGATGCGACCAGCGGCGCCGGTGGTCTCCCGGTCCGCGCCACCGACGCCGACGTCTACTACTTCGCGCCGCAGAAGTGCTTCGCCTCCGACGGCGGGCTGTGGATCGCGCTGCTCAGTCCGGCCGCGGTGGCGCGGGTGCAGGAGATCGGCTCGTCGGGCCGGTGGGTGCCGGAGTTCCTCTCGCTGCCCACCGCGCTGGACAACAGCCTCAAGGACCAGACCTACAACACCCCGGCGGTCGCCACGCTGCTACTGCTGCTCGACCAGATCGAGTGGATGCTGGCCGGCGGCGGGCTGGACTGGTGCGTCGGGCGCACCACCGACTCCTCCTCGCGGCTGTACTCCTGGGCCGAGTCCTCGCCGTACGCGACGCCCTTCGTCACCGATCCTGCCAAGCGCTCGCTGGTCGTCGGCACCGTGGACTTCGCCGACAGCGTCAACGCCGCCACCGTCGCCGCCGTGTTGCGGGCCAACGGCATCGTGGACACTGAGCCCTACCGTAAGCTCGGCCGCAACCAGCTGCGGATCGGGATGTTTCCGGCCGTCGAACCGGACGACATCTCCGCGCTGATCGGGTGCATCGACTGGGTGGTCGAGCGGCTGGGGTGAGGCATGGTCGGCGGCGGCGCGCCTCCCCCGGTGCAGCCGCCCGCCGACCTACGGTGGCGGGTAGGAGATGCGGAGGTCCTCGGATGCGCGCGCTGCGGGTGGTCGGTCTGGGGATCGACGGCCGCACGGTCATCCTGGAGGCGGTGGCGCAGCGGCCCGGCGAGCGGCAGGAGCGGTTCACCGTGCCCGTCGATGACAGCCTGCACGCAGCGGTACGGGGTGATCTCCCTCGCCTCGGTCAGATCGAGATCGAGCCGGAGAGCCAGATGCGACCCCGTGAGATCCAGGCCCGGATCCGGGCCGGAGCTTCCGTCGAGCAGGTAGCCTCGGCTGCCGGCGTCCCGAGCCAGCGGATCGAGGGGTTCGCCTACCCCGTGCTGCTGGAGCGATCTCGCACCGCGATGCTGGCCCAGCAGGCGCACCCGGTGCGCGCCGATGGGCCCGATGTGCGCACCCTGGAGGAGGTCGTCACCGAGACCTTCCGCCAGCGGGGTCACGACCTGGGGGCGGTGACCTGGGACTCCTGGCGCGGGGAGAACGGCAAGTGGGTCGTGCAGCTGCGTTGGCGGGCCGGTCGGTCGGAGAACCGGGCGCAGTGGACATTCCACCCGGGCGCGCACGGCGGCACCGTGACCGCGATCGATGACCACGCCACCGGCCTGATCGATCCGCAACCAGCTGCGCAGCTGCGCACGGTGCCACCGGTGACGCGGCCCGAGGAGCAGGTGGTCGAGCAGCGGCCCAGCGCTCGGGCGGTGCCCGACGACGGACCGGCATACCACCCGGCCGAGCCGCAGCCCGCGGCGCCGAAGCGCCCCCGCAAGGACCGCACCACCATCCCCTCCTGGGAAGACGTCCTACTCGGCGTCCGCTCCCCGCCCCGTTGACCGCGTTCTGGATGCAGACTGCAGTTTTCTGGCACTGTTTGACAGCAGTCTGCATCCAGAACGCGGATCTGGGCGATCAGCCGAGGAGGGAGAGGAGCAGGGTGATCCAGGTGAGTGCGATGCCTGTGGCGGTGCCGTAGGCCACCCAGCGCCAGATCGGGGTCGCCCAGGCCAGCCACATCGACGGTGCTAGCCCCGCGCCCACCAGCAGGTTCGCCAGCGCAACAGGCCAGAGCCCCACCGTGGCCAGCCCCTGGGAGAGGCTGAACAGCGCGATCCCGACGATCACTGCGGTCACCGCACTGACGGTGAGGCCGGTCGCCCACGGCGTCGGCTCCCCGGGCGGCATGCTGGCGCGAGCACGCAGCTCAAGCCATGCGCGGTCGCCGTTCACGTCAGGGCACTCCAGGCATGATGAGGCCGCTGCGCGCGGTCGCGAAGGCGATCGCAGCGGCGGTGGCGACGTTGAGCGAGTCCACCCCGGGCGCCATCGGGATGCGCACCGCCAGGTCCGCCGCGGCCAGGGCCTCGGCCGACAGCCCCGGGCCCTCGGCACCCAGCAACCAGGCCACCCGGCCAGTGCCCAGGCCGGCTTCAGGCAACGGCACGGCATCCCCCGCCGGGGTCAGCGCCGCGACCCGGAAACCGGCCGCCCGCAGCGCGTCGAGATCTCCGGTCCAGCAGCGCAGCCGGGCGAACGGAACTCGCAGCACATGCCCCATGGACACCCGCACGCTGCGCCGGTAAAGCGGGTCGGCACAGCGCGGGCCGAGCAGTATCGCGTCCACCCCGAGGGCGGCCGCGTTGCGAAACAATCCACCCAGGTTCTCGTGGTCGTTGACGCCCTCAAGCACCGCGAGATGGTGCGATCGAGTGATCAACTCCGGCACCAGCGGCACCGGCGCCCGGTCCGCAGTTGCCAGCACGCCTCGATTGAGGTGGAAGCCGACCACCTGCGCCATCAGCTCGGGCGACCCGATGTAGCAGGGCGCGGCGACGTCGGTAGCGAGCGGGGAGACCTTCTCCGGAACGCCGAACACGGCCCGCGGCGGGTACGGCGAGTCCAGCAGCCGGCGGACCACGACGACACCCTCGGCGATCACCAGACCCCGCCCGCCGGGACGGTCCGGACGACGGTCGGCGACGGTGAGGTCGCGGAAATCGGCCAGCCGTGGGTCATCCACGTCGTGCACCTCGACGATCTCGCCCACGCTGTCAGTGTGGCAAAGTGCGCATAAGGCCAGCCCACCAGTTCGGCGGTTGGTCACGACTCGCGGCGCTGTGTCACGGTGAGGGGTGACGGTGAGGGGTCACGGTGAGGGCGCGCCGGGTGGCGGGAGGATGGGTGAGGGCGTGCTCGATCCGATCTACACCCAGCAGGACCTGCAGCGCTACCGGGAGAAGATCCAGCGCTGCCTGGATGCGCTGGCCCGGATGCTCGCCGGGGACAGCTTCTCCGCCGGCCCCGAACAGATGGGGCTGGAACTCGAACTGAACCTCATCGACAAGAACGTCGATCCCGCGATGGCCAACCAGACAGTGCTGAAGCAGATCAACGACCCGGCCTTCCAGACCGAGCTCGGCCAGCACAACATCGAGATCAACGTAGCGCCCCGGCCGCTGGCCGCGGACGAAGCGCTCGGCCTTGAGCGCGAGCTGCGAGCCGCGCTGAACACCGCCAACGACGCGGCCCGCAACACCGGCGTCGGCCTGGTCATGATCGGCATCCTGCCGACGCTGCGAGCGGACCACTTCGACCGGCGATGGATGTCCCCCACGTCGCGCTACGCCCTGCTCAACACGCAGATCCTGGCCGCCCGGCGCGAGGAGCTCGAGCTCAACATGGAGGGAGTGCCGCTGGAGGGATGCCTACCGGAACGGCTGCGGTGCGCCGCGGACTCGATTCTCCCGGAATCCGGGTGCACGTCGGTGCAACTGCACCTGCAGGTCGCTCCCCGCGACTTCGCCGCGCACTGGAACGCTGCACAGGCTCTGGCCGGGGTGCAGGTGGCGCTGGCCGCGAACTCACCGTTCCTGCTGGGCCGGGCGCTGTGGCACGAGACCCGCATCCCGTTGTTCGAGCAGTCCACTGACACCCGATCGCCGGAGCTCCGCAACCAGGGGGTGCGCCCGAGGGTGTGGTTCGGCGAGCGCTGGATCACCTCGATCTTCGACCTGTTCGAGGAGAACGCGCGGTACTTCTCGCCGTTGCTGCCGCAGACCGAGGACGAGGACCCGCTGGCGGTGCTCGCCGAGGGCGGCGCGCCGTCGCTGTCGGAGCTGCGGCTGCACAACAGCACGATCTGGCGATGGAACCGGCCGGTCTACGACGTCGCAGCCGGGGTGCCGCACCTGCGCATCGAGAACCGGGTGTTGCCAGCCGGGCCGACGGTCATCGACGTGCTGGCCAATGCCGCGTTCTTCTTCGGCGCGATGCGCGGGCTCACCGAGCTCGACCGGCCGGTGTGGAGCCAGATGTCCTTCCAGGCCGCGGAGGACAACCTGTACGCCGGGGCCCGGCTCGGCATGGACGCCCAGCTGTACTGGCCAGGTAACGGGTGGGTCCGGCCCGACGAGCTGGTGCTGCGCAAGCTGTTGCCGCTGGCCCACGACGGGCTGCGCAGCTGCGGAATGTCCGACGCTGCCCGGGAGCGCTACCTTGCAGTCATCGAGCAACGCTGCGTGACGCGTCGCAACGGTGCCAGCTGGCAGCGGGCGACCGTGCAGGCACTGGCCGCCCAGGGTGCCGACCGGCCGGCCGCATTGGCCGGCATGCTGCGCCGCTACCTGGAGCACATGCACTCCAACCAGCCGGTGCACGCCTGGCCGTCAGCCTGAGACCTGCTTGCCAGGGGCTGAGACCTGCTTGCCAGGGGCTGTGGTAAGCCCTGCTGAGGTTGGATCTGGTGCGCACCGTCAGTACCGAGGTCGAGCGTCGGGCCCGACCGGAAGATCTCCAGGTCGGGCCCGACGTGTTCCCAACTGACGTGCCTAGACTCCCACCACGAAGCCGGCATGGCTTAAGTTAGGCTAGCCTTCTCTTGCCGTCAACCCTGATCCCCGAAACCCCACCACCCGGGTGGATTTGCTGCGGGGAGCCACCTCCGATGGTGCCGTGCCAGCGGCAGTGACGTCGGGCGAGCCGCTCAGGTACCTGCCATCCACTCGATGATCTCGAGGCAGGGTGTGCATCAGGGGCTGACCAGTCCTATCCGCACGCGCTAGCGTGAACGTTTGTGCCGCCCGTTGCGCCGCCGCTACCCCGTGGTCTCGCCGATCCGCGGCCGGTGGTCGGCATCGGCACCCTGGCGTGGTTCACCGCTGCGGTGGTGCTATTGGTCGTCAGGGGTCCGTCAGTGTGGACGGGAGCCTGCGTGATCGGCGGCCTGCTTGGTCTCCTCGGCTTCGCGATGATGCGCGCGCAGCGCAGCGCCGCCCGGCGCGGGGCCCGCAGCGCCCAACGAGGCGTGCTCTGACCGCTGTCCGCGGATCAATGGCAATGGGCGGTGAGCTTCCACAGTCCAGCGTGCTATGAGAAATCGACCTCACAGTCTTCAGCGTTATAACACTGTTTCCCCCTCACCAGCGGCGCAGCTGCAGAGCGGCTCGGACGGGGTCGGCGGCGTGCACCGTGCCATCCGGGGTGACCCAGAACGGCACCGCGTGCTCAGTGCCGCCGTGCCGCACCCGCAGCTGCTCGTGCAGCCGCAGCGCTCCGTCCGGGACGGCGAGTCCGGCGGCGGCGCACACTGCGACCACCTCCACCAGCTCCGCCCACCGCACCGCTGCCCCGGCACCGGCGTCGAGTAGCTCGGGCGCCACCTGTTCAGAGGCCAGTGGCAGGTCCAGCAGGTCGGCCAGGGCACCGGGCTCACCACCGGATACCAACTCCCCGGCCGGCAGCACCGCGGCCAGCCACGGCGCGTCGAGCACCAGCGCGCGGTCGGCGTCGATCACCTCTCCGGTCACCGCCCGCACCCGAGCCGGGGGCGCCACGTCCGCCGGGTCGAGGTCGGCGCCGGCCAGCGCAGCGTGCGCGGCATGCACCGTCGCGGGGGTGACCGGGCGGGCCGGATCGGCCAGCCGGGCCAGCAGGTCGGCGGCGTCGGCAGGCCCGGTGATGCTCAGCCCGGTGCGGACCCCGGCGGCGGCAAGCAGCGCCTCGCCGGTGTCGCACGCCGGCACCACGTCGTAAAGGCCCTCCAGTGCGACGGCCCCGGCAAGCCGCCAGTGCGACGGCGGATGACCACCGAGCCGGGCGTGCCGGGCCAGCCACCAGCCGGTGTAGCCACCAGGCTGACGCAGCGCAGCGAGACCAGCGGGGTCGGCGGCGATCCGGCGCAGTGCGGCCGGCCAGCACCCGTCATCGACGAGATCCAGGTCCCGGACGGCAAGCAGCCGCGCGGGCGGGTCACCCTCGAGGCCTCCGGTCTCGGCCCACCACTGCTCCTCGCCGTCCAGCTCATGGTCCGGGCCATCCGGGCACGGGTCGTCGAGCACCGTGAACGAGTCCAGCACCCCGACCGCACGCAGCGCCGCGGCCGGCTGCTCGGCGGCGACGGCGGGATCCAGCACGCCCAGCGGACCGTCCGGGGCGAGCAACCCCCGCAACGCTCCACTGGGCAGCACCAGCTCGTCGGCGCGTCGCGGCTGCCCGGTGTCATCGGGCAGCGCCAACGCGCCCAGCCAGGGCCGGGCGCCGGCTGGCTCGCCCAGCTGGCCGGTCAGCCGCCCGGCTAAGGACAGCGCCGCCCTCGCGAGCCCGGTGACGTCGAGACCGTCCTCGGCGTCATCGACACTGCGTTCGACGGCGGGACGCAGCGCATCCAACAGCTCCCCGGGGCCCACCGGGCGAGCCCCGAGCCGCTCCAGCAGCGGGTGCGCGGCGTCCGGGTGCACCAGCCGCAGCTCCCCCGTGACGGCGCCGGTCACCGCGCCCCCAACATCACCCAGCAGCACCCCACGCGGGCCGGTGACGGTGCGCCCGTCGGCCAGTGGGACCGGCAGCGCACCGAGCTCCTCGCGGGCCGCCGGATCGCCCTCCAGCAGCGGGAACAGTGCCGAGTAACAGCTCCGCCACCACGACGGCGGCCGGTCCAGACCGGCCAGCAGCTCGGCGATGGCCGCCGGGCGCAACCGAGTCACCCCGAGCGCGGCGAGCGCGGCAGCGTGCCGGGGGGCGGCCAGCTCGGCGTCGAGCAGGTTGGGTGTGACGTCGGCGAGCAGTTCGGCCAGCGCAGGCAACGGCACGTCGAGCACCAGGGCGCTGGCGGGAACGGCCTGCCCGCCCGACGCGTCGGGCAGCCACCGGGCGCGGCGCAGCGCCTCCAGTACCGCGTCGCGCAGCGCAGCGTCGACCTCGCCGGCCGGGAACCCGGGCGCCGGCACCAGCGCGGTGCGCTGAGCCGGTGCCAGCGCAGCGGCCAGCTCCGGGTAAGCCTGCGCGGCGGCGTGCAGCAACAGGTCAGCGGCCGGCCCGGGATGGACGTGGCGCCGCGACGAGTCGACGGGCACCGTGCCGATCAGCCGCGCCGGCAGGGTGAGCCGCTCCGCAGTCGGGGTGGGGGCGTGCAGCACCTCGCCGGCCAACGGTACCGGGACGCCGTCGGGGTCGACCGGCAGTGCCCAGCACAGGCTCCACTCCGGACGAGCCTCGGCGCCAAGCCCTTCCAGCGCGGCCGTGGGCAGCAGCCCGGCCCGGCGCACCACCCGCCACCGGCGCAGCCCGGGACCGTCGTGTACCAGCACCGGGTCCTCGCCCTCGCAGCGCAGCACCCGATCACCGATGTCAACGCGGTGCAGCCATGGCAACGCCAGCAGCAGGTCGCCGGCCTCGTCCGCGAACGCCGCAAGCAGGGCGTCCGGGTCGGTCCCGGGACGCAGCGGCAACCGGACCTCGGTGTCGAACCCACGTGGCGGGTCACCGTCGGCAGGCCACACCAGCCGCAGCACCGGGGGCCGGCCACCGCGGCGCCGCAGCTCAGCGCGCAGCGCCGGGTCGCTGGCCACCGCGTGGGCGGTGCGCTGCGCCGAGAACGCCACCCCACCGGAGCGGGACACCACCTGCGGTTCGTCGGTGACCCCGAGAACCGCGGCGAAGCCCACCCCGAACCGACCGACGCTGCTCCCCGCCCGCTTGGCCGAGGCGCGCAGCGCAGCCAGCGCGGCCACCCCGGCGGCGTCCAGTGGCGTGCCGGTGTTCGCGGCCCGCAGTTCACCCTCCTTGATGGTGACCCGGAGGTGTCCCGGCACACCCGCGCGCTGCGCGGCGTCGGCGGCGTTCTGCGCCAGCTCGACGAGCAACCGGTCGGCGTAACCGAGCAGGGCGAGGTCGGACTCGGTGTTGGCATCCTCCCGGAACCGCGTCGGGGACCCCCGCCAGGCAGCCAGGACCCCGTCACGAAGCGCCGCGGTGCCGAACGGATCGGTGCCGGTGCTCATGGTTCGACCCTGGCGAGCAGGTCTCACTCCGCCGGTGGCCAGGGCAGCAGCTCCTGCTCGGCGTCGTCGTAGACCAGCTCGGCCACCGGCACGCTCGGGCTGGTGTCCACCTGGACCTCGGAATGCGCCCCGCAGCCGAACTCGGCGTGCACCACCTGCCCGTCGGCCGGGGCCAGATCGTTGCCGCAGACACCGAGGGCCGCGCCGAGCGCCCCGCCAAGCGGAAGGTAGAAGCCGCAGGTCAAGCACCGGTCGGGGGCGCTGCGGGCCATCTCCGAGTTCGGGCCGCGGTCACCGTCACGCCACCGTTGCAGCAGCGCGAGGCGAGCCGCACGACTCAGCACCCGGGGTCGTCCCAGGCCGAGTTCCGGGCTGAGCTGCTCCACCGGCTGGTCATCGTCGCTGAGGTAACCGGGCACCAGCCGCGGGTCATCCGGGTCGGTCGGCAGCAGGTCCCCCACCCCGAGGTCACCCGCCCGGACCCGCTGGGTCCACGGCACCCAGGCGGGCGCGACCAGCGCGTCCGTACCGGGCAGCAACACCACCTCACTGACCGTTACCGGAGTTTCCGGGCCGGCCGAGGCCACCGTGACCGCCCAGTGCCAGCCGCGGTAACCGGGGAGGTTGGCCTCGAACAGGTGAGTGACCGCGCCGCCGTCCTCGGTCTGCGTTCCCACCTGCCGGCCCACCGGGCTGTCGCCCGCGTCGACCTGCGCCGCCTGCCGGGCCAGCTCGACGGCCTCAACGAGTTCGGAGCCTGGCTCGGTGGTGTGGGGAGTCACACCTGTAGATTGTGCCGCACCGGCAGTCCGCGCCGACGACCCGGCCAGCAGGGTTGTGCGACCCTGTCTCCGTGCTACCCGTCCGGCCCGCTGCTGTGTGGGTGACCGCAGTGCTGGCAGCTGCTGGGCTCTCGGCTGCGGCGCTGGCCGGCTGCACCACGCACTCGGCCGCCGAGCAGCTGCGCGTGCAGGTCCTGGCCACGCTCCCGCACGACACGACGATGTACACCCAGGGGCTGGAGATCCAGGACGGGGTGCTCTACGAGAGCAGCGGGTTGGTCGGGCAGTCCCGGGTCCGGGCCACCGCGCTGTCCAGCGCGGCCCTGCTGCGGGAGGCAACGCTGCCCGCTCCCCTGTTCGGCGAGGGACTCACCGTTGCCGACGATCGGTTGTGGCAGCTGACCTGGACCAGCGGGACGGCGATCGAGCGCGAGCCGGCGACGCTGGCCGAGCGACGCCGGGTGAGCTACCACGGCGAGGGGTGGGGCCTGTGCCATGACGGGGATCGGCTGGTGATGAGCGACGGCTCGGACCGGCTCACCTTCCGGGACCCGATGACCTTCGACCCCGTCGGCCAGGTGCTGGTGCGCCTCGACGGCGAGCCGGTGCGGCAGCTCAACGAGCTGGAGTGCGCCGACGGCGTCATCTGGGCCAACGTCTTCCAGGACGACCGCATCCTGCGAATCAACCGCGACACCGGCGCGGTGACCGGCGTGGTCGACGCGTCCGGTCTGCTCAGCGCGCCGCCGCGATCCGCCGCGGAGGTGCTCAACGGCATCGCGGCGATCCCGGGCACTCAGGACTTCCTCGTCACCGGCAAGAACTGGCCGTTGCTGTTGCGGGTTCGCTTCGTCCCGTCGTGACTCCGAGCCCAGGGTTCGGCGTCACGCTGGTACGGGTGGTGCAGGATAGACGCGTGAAGCGGCCCCCCTCCCCGTCCGGCGCCGAGCCCCCCGACGCCCGGGGGCGCCGGGGGGGAGGCCGCGGCCGACGCTGGGTGCCCGATGACCACGGTTGGCGCCCGAGCAGCACCCCACCGCCGTCCCCAGCCTGGGTACCGCCGCGACCCAGCGATCGGTATGTCCCGCCCCCAGCAGACGACTCGGCGACGGCTCCGGTGCTTCCGCATCCCGCATCAGGTGGCCCGCCGTACCCGCGCAAGATCACCGTCACGCGGGTGGCGGCCTGGCGAAGCAGGCAGCTGGTCGGGGACGGCGTGCGACTGTTCCACCGGGCCACTACGGCCGACGGTGCGGGGCGCTCCGGGCTGTCCTCGCTGACCTACACGACGATGATGGACTACGCGGCCAGCGCGGCCATCGCCGTCGCACTGGCCAACACGCTGTTCTTCGCCGCCGCCACTGCGGAGAGCCGAGCCAATGTGGCGCTCTACCTGCTGATCACGGTGGCACCGTTCGCGGTGGTCGCCCCGGTGATCGGCCCGCTGCTGGACCGGCTGCAGCACGGCAGGCGGGTGGCGATGGCGCTGTCGTTCGTCGGCCGCGCTCTGCTGCTGGTCGTGATGGCCACACACGTCAACGACTGGCTGCTCTACCCGGCTGCGCTGGGCTTCATGGTGCTGACCAAGTCCTTCGGAGTGCTCAAGGCGGCGGTGACCCCGCGGCTGCTCCCCCCGCAGATCACCTTGGTGAAGGTCAACTCGCGGCTCACCGTGTTCGGGCTGGTCGCCGGGGGGGTATCGGGTGCCCTCGCCGCCGGGGTGGCGGCGCTGGCCGGATCGCCGGGAGCGCTGTTGTTCACTGCGGTGGTCTGCCTGGCGGGGGCGGCCCTCTGCCTGCGCATCCCGTCCTGGGTAGAGGTGACCGAGGGTGAGGTGCCGGCCTCGCTGGGGACCGAGACCACCGGCACCGCGACCCGGCGCCGGCAGCCGATCGGGCGCCACGTGGCCGTCGCGCTGTGGGGCAACGGGACCGCGCGGGTGCTCACCGGGTTTCTCACGCTGTTCGTGGCGTTCGCGGTGAAGGCGCAGGCCGAGAGCTCGCCAGGGCGGCAGCTACTGCTGCTCGGCATCGTCGGGGCGGTCGCCGGGGCCGGCAGCTTCCTGGGCAATGCGGTCGGTGCCCGGATGCACTTCGGCAGACCTGATCAGGCCATCCTCAGCTGCGTGGCGGCTGGGCTCACCATGGCGGTGCTCGCTGCGCTGGTGCCCGGGATCGCCGTCGCGGCGGCCACCGCCCTGGTGGCAGCGACCGCCAGCGCCATCGCGAAGGTCTGCCTGGACGCGGTGATCCAGCGGGAGGTGCCGGAGGCTTCCCGTGCCTCGGCGTTCGGCCGGTCGGAAACGGTGCTTCAGATGGCCTGGGTGTTGGGCGGCGCGCTGGGTGTGCTGCTGCCACCCATCTACTGGATCGGGTTCGCCTCGGTATCGGTGCTGCTCGGCTTGGGGTTGACGCAGACCCTGCTGGCCCGGCGCGGATCGTCGCTGATTCCCGGGTTCGGCGCGGGCGCCCCGCTGCGCCAGCACCCGGCCACCCGCCGGGCCGATCAGCCCACCTGAGGACCCCGGTCAGGGATCCAGCTCGCTGGCGACGGCCCGCACCACCTCCGCGACCCGCTTGGTGTTGCGACGGTCCGGGTAGCGACCGCGGCGCAAGTCCGGCTGTACCCGGGACTCCAGCAGCTTGATCATGTCTTCGATCAGGCCGTGCAGTTCCTCGGCCGGCCGGCGCCGGGCCTCCGCCACCGACGGCGGCGGCTCCAGCAACCGCACCGACAGGGCCTGCGGGCCGCGCCGCCCATCCGCCAGTCCGAACTCGACCCGCTGGCCGGTCTTGAGGTCGGTCACCCCAGTTGGTAACGCGGCGGCCCGCACGTAGACGTCGGCACCGCCGTCCTGGGTGACGAAACCGAAGCCCTTGCCCGCGTCGTACCACTTGACCTTGCCGGTCGGCACTGACCTCACCGTTCCCTCGTGGAATACCGCCTGCCGGGAGTGCGCGACCAGCAAGGCGAACGCGCCCCGAGCGCACCCGGAACGCGTACCCCCCACCTTACGACCTCCACCCACATTTCGGGCGCTTCTTTCCGCCACATGGATGCTTGTCGCTGTCGGGAGGGCACCTTAGACCGCGACATGGATGCTTGTCGCGCTTCGGAGGGCGCGAAGCGCCCGACGGTGCCTGTGGACAACTAGTAGGGCCTGTGGATGGCGGTTGGACAGCTGGGCAGGCTCGCGGGATGTTGCTCCGCATGGGGACACGCTGGTGGTTTGACGACCTGACTGGACCGTTTCGGGGCTCGGAGGCTGTTGCTACCGGGGCGGTGACCTCGAGCCAGTTGCGCGGTCCACAATTTCGTCGCATCTTTCGGGATGTCTACCTGCCGGCGGCGCTGCCGTTGACCCACGAGGTGCGGTGCCAGGGGGCGGCACTCATCTTGCCCGCTGAAGCGGTGATCACAGGTCGGTCAGCTGCCACGCTGCGGGGCTTGCCATTGGCGCGCACCGAGGACCCGGTCGAAGCCGTCGTCGGGCTGGAGACCCGGGTGTTCCGCCGAGCCGGTCTGGACCTGCGGCGCTGCGAGGTTCGCGACGACGAGACCGAGATGTGGTCAGGAGTCCGGCTGGCAACCCGTCAACGGATGGCCTTCGACCTGCTACTTGATCGATCCCTGCCGGATGCGGTCGCCGATCTGGATGCCTCGCTGCGGGCGGCGCTGGTCGGCCGGCAGGAGATGCAGCTCTACCTAGCCGGGCGTCGCGACCGAGGGATCGTGCAGGACCGCCGCGCGCTCGAACTGGCTGACCCGCGAGCCGAGTCGCTTCCGGAGTCGCGGATGCGGGTGCACCTCGCCCTGGATGGGTTGCACCCCGAGGTGCAGTACCGCGTCTATCATCGCGGCAGCCTGGTGGGCCGGGCGGATCTCGCCTTCCCCGAGCGCCGGCTCGCTGTCGAGTACGACGGGGTGTGGCACGGGGCACTGCTGCAGGTTGGGCCGGACCGTGACCGGTTGAATCGCCTGCACGCGGCGGGCTGGGACGTCGTCTTCATCACCG
>DATHTJ010000067.1:0-26804 GCA_035463315.1 Pseudonocardiaceae bacterium | reverse complement strand
CTCGGCGATAGTCTGGGCGTGGTCGGCGAGCTGGTGCCGATCGGTGTGCAGGTGGTGCACGGGGATCCACTGATCGGGCTCAGCGCGGCCACGGTGCACTACCAGCACGGCGTCGCCACGTTCATGCAGCCGCTCGGTAATCCGGCAGCCAAGGAACCAGGTACCGCCCAGCACCAACACCCGCATTCGGTACCCCTTCCTTTCTGCGCCTGCTGATCAGTGTCCTGAACTGGTCCACTACCCGAAGCCGAACCCCACCTTGTCTTATCCAGACGGGGTTGGCGCCGCGTCACGGACGGAGGCTGTCGGCGGCCTGGTGTGCGGATCAAAGGGGTCGAGAATCAGCCGGATGCGAGGTGGGAAGCAGTGGATAGTTCGGTGATCATTGACCTTAAAGCAAACCTTAGGAAACCCTAAGCCCACTGGAAGAGGCCGAGACCGCAGCCTTGCTGATTCCGCGTCTTGGGTGCCGGGTAGCGGCCGTAGTTGATGCTCACCACGCGGGATGTCCTGCGCCTCGCCATGTCTGCCCGTCCAGCCGTCTGCTTACGCCGTTAGAGGCGGTCTCGCCGCACTCCGTTGTGGAATTTCTTTCCTAGGGACATTATTTATCGGTAGCGTGCGGAGCCAGGAGGGGTCATCCCCCGGCGGACGAGCGCAGGAGGACCGATGACACCGTCCAGGCGCCTGTGCGGAAGAGGGTGCACTAGTGGTCTTCGGTGAGGAAGCCAAGGCCCGGATCCTGACCGCCGTTCTGGGCAAGGGCTCGATCTCCCGGGCAGGACTGGCGGCAAGCACGGGGCTCTCACCCTCCCGGATCACCAAGGTGGTCGCCCCCTGGTGGAGGCCGGCATCCTGAAGGAGGTCGGGGTCGCGGTCTCGGTCGGTCCCGGACGACCGAAGCGGATGCTCGCTGTGAACCGCAACTGCACCTCGGTTGTCGGGATCAAGCTTGCCCCGACGGCGGTGACTGGCGTGCTGACAGATATGAACGCCGAGATCACGGCGCGTGCGGTACGCAGGCTGCACAGCCACAAACCGGAGCCGACCATGCTGGCCGCGCACGAGGTCTACCAGGAACTGCGGTCGGTTGCCGTTGCGAACCGGGTTCCCCCTGCTGCGCTCGGCGTGGGGGTGGGCGGGCACGTCAACACCGGTACCGGGGTGTGCGTGTGGTCGTGGATCATGGACTGGCCCGACGTCGACATCGCCGGTCCGCTGCGGGTGGCCACCGGTCTCCCGGTCGTGGTCAGCAATGACGTCAACACGCTTGCCGTGGCCGAGCATTGGTTCGGCAGGGGACGCGGGACCGAGTCGTTCGCCGTCGTCACCACGGGGGCCGGTGCCGGCTGCGGGCTAGTGCTGAGGGGGCGGCTGTATACCGGGGTCAGCGGTCTCGCCGGCGAGCTGGGCCACCTACCATTGCAACCGGATGGCCCCGAGCGCATCTGCGGCAACTGCGGCTGCCTGGAGGCCGTCGCGTCCGACCGGGCAATCCTGCGTTTTCTCCAGGATAAAGGGGTTCGGGATTGCCGGTCGGTGCAGCAGGCCATGCGCCTGGCGCAGGACGAGCAGACAGCGGCAGGCGTTGCCGCCCGCGAGGCATTTGCCGTCACGGGGCACGCTCTGGGACGCGGGCTCGCCGCGCTGTGCAACCTGCTCAATCTGAACAAGGTGATCCTCTCGGCGGAGGGGGCAATCGCCTACCCCTTATTCCGCTCGGAACTGGAGTCATCGTGGCGGAAGCACTCCTTCTCCACCGCCGCCGATGACTGTGACCTGATCATCGACCTCTTCGATGACGACCAATGGGCGAGGGGAGCGGCCTGCTTGGCACTCCAGGAGCTGGTCAGCTCAGCACGAATGTGGCCACCTGGTTCGACTGCGACGACCCGCTCTGCAGCACGACCGGGATCCGTTGCCCTCAAACAGGGAGATGACACGCAATGAGCAATGCCCATCACCCGGTGCACGCCACGACCACCGACCGGACCGACTGGGTGGACGCGAGCATTGGTGTCCTGCGTGCCGGGCAGCACCCGGGTGGCGGTTATGTCGCCTGTCCCACCTACCCCACCTACCGCTACGCCTGGTTGCGTGACGGCGCGTTCTGCGCCTACGCAATGGGACTGCACGCTAAACACGGCAGCGCCGCCGCCTTCCACGGGTTTGTCGCCCGCACCCTGTTGCGGTATCAGGGGTTGTTCGAGGCCGCCACCACAGCCGGCACCCACGGAGCAACTGTGCCCCACCTGCCCCCGACGCGCTACACGCTGACCGGTCATCTAGAGAAGCCCGACTGGCTGGAAGACAGCGGACAGCCGGTGAACGCCGGGAAGCCCGCCGACAGCGGCCAGGCAGCGTGGCCGAATTTCCAGCTGGACGGATACGGCACTTGGTTGTGGGCACTCGCACAACACGTGCGCCACGGCCACCCGCTGACCACCGATCAGCAGGAAGCCGCCGCACTGGTCAGCCGCTACCTCCAGGTCACGGGAACGTGGAACTGCTTCGACTGCTGGGAAGAACACCAGCAGTGGCGGCACACCTCCACGCTCGGCGCGGTCATCGCCGGCCTGACCGCCGCAGCCGAGCTGATCGGCGACAACGCCGCAACAGAGCATGCCGGTGCGCTGCACGGACTGTTGCTGGACGAGCACGTACGGGACGGGGCGTTCATCAAGCACACTGGCAACGACGGGGTCGACGCCAGCCTGCTCTGGTTAGCCACACCATTCGCCGTGGTGCCCGCCGACGACCCGATCATGCAGCGGACGGTCGCGCGGATTGTCGACGAGCTCACCGGCCCGAGTGGAGGCGTGCGACGATACCTCGGGGACACGTTCTACGGCGGCGGGGAATGGGTATTGCTGACCGCCTGGCTCGGCATCCACATGGCTGCGGTGGGCGACCTGAACGGCGCATGTCAACGACTGGACTGGGTCGAGTCACTGTTCACAGCAAATGGTCACCTGCCTGAACAGCTCACCGAACACCCGCAGGCGCCGGACATGGTGGCGCCGTGGGTGACGCGTTGGGGACCGGTGGCGACGCCGCTGCTGTGGTCCCACGCGATGCACTTGGTTCTCGTGCAGTCGCTGCGCGATGCGGGCGCTGTCCAGTGAACGGAGTGCGTTGCCCTCAGCTAGCTCAACCTATCTCGCCCAGCGCGACACAGCCCAGTGGGGAAGCTCTCTGAAGGGGCCATGATGCCCATCGAGTTCCGGCGTGTGATGCCGGGTGCGCGACCGGGCGACCATCCCGGTTGGCGCCTGGCATTCGAGATCTGGGACTGCCTCAGGCACGACGGCTGGGTGCCCGTATGCCGGCTTCTGCTGCTCATGACCCCGACGGTCGCACTTGCCGCTGTGGTCTTGATAGCCGAGTCGTGGTCACTGGCTGCATTCCTCACCGCAGGCGCGGGGACACTCGCCATCTGCCGTGGACTGTCGATGTGACACCAACCGGGTAACAGCCACACGGCAGGCAACCCACCGTGCATCGGTGCTGGGCCGAACGAAGAGAACAGCAATCATCCGCAGGAAGCGGGTGACTGAGCCAGCGCAGCTTTGATGCATTGCCTGGTCGCAGCCCCCGTGAGTCGCCGCCACGCACGAGGACCTTAGCCCCGCCATCCTTGATCGCGACGAGCTAGCCGAGCCACCAGGACAGTTATTGCCCCTGTCCGGTGCACGATCGACCACGGGTACCAGCTCACCCCAGCCGTTGCTCGGCCACCACGTCGAAATCGCATCTGGTCGCAGCGCATCCAGCCGCTCCAGTGGAGCAAGGTCAAGCTGTCCTGGGGCGGTACTCGTCCAGCAGTCGGTCGGCAACGCCCGTCGGATCGGTTGGCACCGGCCACAGATCTCTCGGCGGCCTGCGAGCCGGCGCTGTTGTGGTGGAGGTGCGGTCAGCGCTGGCCGAAGCGATGATCATGCTCGCGCTGCTGCCGTGGAGCGGGGTCGCCTACAGCGACGACAAGCGGACGGGTTGATGCGGCGGCTGGTGTTCGGCCTGGACGGCAAGGGACTGGTGACCTGATCCTGGAGGACCAGAGGCGGGAGGACGTGCTGCGGGTGCAGTGGGCCGGGCCGTAAGCCAGTTCCGCGAACGTCCCCTGGATGCCGGCCCCTACATCGCCGACAGTCGTCTGGGTCGACCGCTCACGGTCGAGGTCCAGAACCGCGCCCGGCACTGGGCACGAGCCCCTGCCCGTCCCCGGGCTGCAGGGTGCCAAGGCGCGAGACCCTCTGGTGCGCCACTGCAACTTCTGGGTAGAATCCTGGGTACATTTGCGGGAGGAACAAGACGTGAACGTCGATACTCAAGACTTGATCAGCGTGACCGAGGCCAGTAACAGAGGTGTGTCGCGGCTGATTCAGGACGCCGCCCAGGGGCGAACTCAGGTCGTGCTTCGGAATAATAAGGCTGTCGCCGCCGTGGTCGGTATGGACGCCGTCGAGCGGCTCGCACGGCTGGAGGAACTGGAGGGCGACCTACGCCTGTTGAGCGTGGCACTTGCCCGAACGGTGACTGACAGCGGCCGGCGGTACAGCTTGGAAGAGGTCGCTGCCGAGCTAGGTGTCGATCTTGACGCATTGTCAGACGAGGACTGAGGCGGATCGGGGATGGCCGAGGTTCGGCTGACCGAGGACGCGCGCGAGGATCTCCGTGATCTGGACGGTGCTGCGCGCGTCATCGTCTTGAAGGGCATCAAGAAGCTCCGAACGGAACCCGAGAAGCGCGGATCACCGCTGGGCAGCAAGCTCAGCGGCAACCTCACGACGTTCCGAAAACTGGTGATCGGTGATCGCGACTATCGCATCGTCTACCGGGTAGATCCGAACGGCTCGGTCGTCGTGGTATGGGTGATCGGTCGACGCAGTGATGATGAGGTCTATCACCTGGCCATGTCGCGGCTACGGTTGCATCCAGACGAAGCGGCCCGGGAGTTCGCCGTTGCCTTGGACGAGATCTGGCACGGCTAGACCGCAGTTGGTGGTCCTCCAAGGACCACCAACCCCCCGGATCACTGCCTCAAACGACAGCAAACTTCCCAGTGGTGGGCCAGCCGGGAGTTGGCTGTCGTTAGAGACGGCCCGGCCCCCGGTTGGTTGTACTTGAAGAGCCGCCAACTGTGCGCACCGTGAGGGGGTCGCTCAGCTTGTCGCGCTGGCCAGCACGCGGTCGATCTCCTTGGCGAGCTCGACGTCCTTTCCGGTGATCCCGCCCTCGGAATGCGTGCTGCAGCGGAAGGTCACGGTGCGCCAGCGGATGTCGATGTCGGGGTGGTGATTGCGCGCCTCGGCGATCTCGGCCACCGCGCGCACCGATTCGATGGCTGCCGGGAAGCTGGGCAGCTTCGCGGTACGCACGATCGCGTCACCGTCACGCTGCCAGTCGGTGAGCCCCTCTAGGGCATCTGCCACCTGCTCGTCGTCCCAGAGTTTCGTCATGTCCCCATCCTGTCGTGCTGGCTGCCGGCGGTTCCGCCGGCGTCGCGGCGCTGCCGTATCAGGTGACCAGTACCGCGCGAAAGCGCACCGTACCCGAGCGCACGTGATCGACGGCGCGGTTCACGTCCGCTATCGGGAACTGCTCGACTCTCGGAACGATGCCCGCACGCGCCGCGAACTCGAGCATGCGCGCGATGTCCGAGGGGCTTCCGACCGCGCCGCCGCTCACTGAGCGCTCCAAGAGCAGCGGCGCCACCGGAAACCGGATATCCGTCTCCGGCAGACCGACGATGACGAGCCGCCCCTGCGGTCGAAGCGCTGCGAGGTAGTCGACCCAGGGGACATCCGCCGACACTGTCGACAAGATGAAATCGAATGCTCCGGCGGCCTTTTGCAGCTCGTCTGTTCCTCTGGTCACGATGAAACGGGCTGCGCCGAGTGTGCGAGCATCCTCGTTCTTGTCGTAGCTCGACGAGATGGCCGTCACCTCGCAGCCGAACTTCGCGAGGAACTGAACGGCCAGGTGGCCGAGACCGCCAATCCCGACGACAGCGGTGCGCATCCACGGCATGACGCCGTACTCCACCATGGGCGTGAAGACCGTTACGCCCGCGCACATCAGCGGTCCCGCGTTCCCCGAGGGGAGCTCGTCCGGAATGGGCACGGCGAACTCCGCCTGGCAGCGAACCGAGCTAGCCCATCCTCCATGGCGTCCGACGATCGTCGGGCGGCCGGCGGCGCAGAGGTTCTCCTTGCCCCGCTCGCACCACTCGCATGTGCCGCACGACCCCGCCTGCCAGCCGACTCCCACACGCTGCCCGATCTGGCGTATGCCACCGACGTTCGTACCTACCGCAGTGATGATCCCGATCACCTCGTGCCCTGGCACCAAGGGGTACTGGCTCTGGCCCCAGTCATTATCGATCATCGAAATGTCGCTGTGACAGATACCGCAGTGGGTCACCTGGATCTCGACGTCTTCTGCGCCGAGCGGCCCTGCTTCGTAGTCGTACCGCTCGAGCATCCCCTTTGCAGCCTTCGCTGCGTACGCTTTCACACTCATCAGGCCCGCCTCCTCCGAGCGCGCTATAGGTTAACTCCTACCGCAACTTGACGAAGCCGGCGGCGGCGAAGTCACCATCGAACGCGAGCGCGTCATGCAGGCGGCGATCGCGACAGCACGTCTACGTTACGCCTCGTCGCCGGCTGGCGGTTCTCGATGCGCCCATCCAGCCACCTCCGGATCGTTGAGCTCGGCGACCCGGAGGTGGTATCGCCGTAGGTCGTCCCCATTTAGCCGGCTGCGCCACTGCCCGCTCGTCCCCCGGTGGAAAAACTCTGCGTTGTCGTGCCATAAGGCGTTACCCCGGTTGGGCACGAGGTTGTCGGCCCGGCGGCGCATCTCGGTGAACCGGGCAGCCGGCACCAGCTCCGGCCACCGTTGCGCGGGCACGTCGATGCCGAGTCGCTGGGCCAGGTAGCGCATCTGCCCCTCGAGGTCGGTCTGGAGATCGTCGTAGTGCAGCAGGACGAGGTTGGGGGCACCGGCCATCGCTGGCCAGAAGGTGCGGACGTGATGGAACAAAGTCGCCAGGCTGACCAGCCACTCGGTGGCAGGCCTCGTGTCCTCAACCCAGTGCCAGAATCGCTCGATCTCGGTCGGCGGGAGCACCGGCGGTTCATCGGGCAGCGGTTCGTCGAGGTCATCGAGAGCGACCGCGTTGCGCCGGGCGGCGAGCAAGGCTTCCATGTTGAGGTTGGCCACGTGGTTGCACCAGGAAAAGCCGGCGTCGCGGGGGTCGCGGCCGACGCAGACGTAGGTGACCCGGTCATCGAGCGGCAGACCGTCGAGCGGGGTGTGGGTCTTGATGAACCGCCGGTGCGGCTGCGCCTCAAGGGTGGCGATGAGTTCGCTACGGCCGGTCGTCAGGATGTCGAACCACGGCGAGATCTCGGCAAGCGGCCGGTCGAAGTTCGGGGTCTGGAAGACCAGGAGGGCGCAGATCATCTGCGTCCAGGTCGTGCCGCATTTCGACGGGGTGCTGATGACGATGTCGCCTTCCCGGAACGGGAAGCCCTCCCACCGGGCGCTGTCCGACAGGATCGACCGGTAACGGATCATTGCCTCACGCACGGGTTAAGACGCTACCGGGAATCAGGCTTCCCGGGTGGCCGTCCTGGCGAGGGTGAGCCCCACGCCGAGCAGCAGGTAGCACCCCGCACGGACGCTGCTGGAGGCGAGCCCGTCCAGCGGTAAGGGGTCGCGCAACACGTCGGCGATCGCGAACCACCCGGTGGTGAGCAGTACCGGCTGCAGCCAGTCCAGAGCGGGGATCGCGGAGAGCACCCCGAACACGATCAGCCCACCCAACACCACCGCGAGCACCACCAGCGGATGGTCGGTCGTCGAGGACACCGCCAGCGCCACCGCGCCGAGCGCAGCGAGTTGCCCCACCGTCCAGGCTGCCGCCAGCGAGACCCGCACCAGCGCCGATCCCGGCCCGACCTCGGTGCCGGACAGGGTGAGCAGGCCGTGGGTGGTCCCGGAAGGGCCGACCAGGACCAGCCCGGTGATGATGCCCACCACCGTGACCGCAGCGACCGCGGCCACCGCGACGGCCAGCACGCCGACCGCTTTGACCAGCACCAGCCGGGCCCGGCTCACCGGGGCCAGCAGCAGCCCGCGCAGCGTGCCGTGCGCGGACTCGCCGGCCAGCGCGTCGGCGGCGGCCATCGCCACGGCCAGCGGCAGCAGCAGCGTCAGCGAGATCGACAGCGCCGCGACCGGCAGCACCAGCCCGTTACCGGCGACCTGGGTGAGCAGTCCCGACCGGCCCGGCGAGTCGGTCGCCGCGATGCCGATCCCGATCAGCACCGGGACCAGCGCGAGCAGGCCCAGCGCGACCTGGGTGCGCGGCCGGCGCAGCACCCAGCGCAGCTCGCTGCGCAGCAACCGCACCAGCGGGGCGCGCACCGATACGCCGGAGGTGGTCACTGCCCGTTCCCCTCGGTCAGCTGGGCGAACAGCTCGTCCAACCCGGTTTGCCAGCGCCGCACCTCGTGCACCGCGACCCCGGCGCCGACCAGCAGCGCCACCACCGCCGGCGGGTCGGTCCCGGTCAGCTCGACGCGCACCCCGTCTGGGCGGCCTGCGGCACCGATCCCCGCTGCGCGCAGCGCCTGCATCGCGACGGCGGAATCGGGAGTGCGAACATCCAGCGCGGGCGCCTCCCCGTCGAGCAGTGCGGCCAGCGGGCCTGCCGCGATCAGCGACCCCTCGGCGAGCACCGCGACATGCGTGCAGGTCGCCTCGACCTCGGTGAGCAGGTGGGAGGACACCAGCACGGTGGCGCCGTCGGCGTGCAGCTCGGCGATGATCCGCCGGACCTCCCGGGTCCCGGCGGGGTCCAGGCCGTTGGTCGGCTCATCGAGCACCACCAGCCGCCGGGGCACCAGCAGCACCGCGGCCAGGCCCAGGCGCTGTTTCATCCCCAGCGAGTAGGCGCGGTAACGCCGGGTCGCCGCGGGCGCCAGGCCGACCCGCTGCAAGGCGGTCTCGACCGCGTCCGGGATCGCCCGGGCGGGCAGCAGCGGCTCGGCAGCCGCGCAGCGCCGCAGGTTCTCCCGGCCGGACAGGAACGGGTGAAAGCCGGGACCCTCCACCAGCGCGCCGACGTGCGGCAGCACCTTCCCGGATGCTGCTGGCACCGGCGCGCCGAGCAGCTCCACGGTGCCTGCGGTGGGCCGGGACAGCGCCAGCAGCATCCGGATCAGCGTGGTCTTGCCCGAGCCGTTAGGACCCAGCACCCCGAGCACGGCACCGGCTGGCACGTCGAGGTCCACTGAGGACACCGCCACGGTGGTGCCGAACACCTTGCGCAGCCCCCGGACCCGGATCGCCGGCGCGGCCGTCACCGGGTCAGGGCCTCGTCGAGCACCTGCTGCGGCACCGCGCCGGCGGCGACCCGCCCGTCGGAGGTCACCAGCACGGTGGCCACTGCGGTCTGCACCACCCAGCCGTTGCCCCACGGCCCGCTGGCTGGGCGGCCGATCTGCTGGAACACCGCCAGCGGGTCGCGTTGCGGATCCGAGCCAGCGCGGGGGAGTTGCCCGAGCACCACGGTGTCCCACCCGTCACCCTGGGTGCGAACCATGGTCCCTGCGGCGTCGGGCTGACCCGGTGCCCCAGCCCTCGACGGCCTGTTCTTCGACGGATCGAGCCGCTCCACCGTGACCCCCGCCGGCGGGGTGAACTGGAACAGCGCGGGATCCTGCGTGCCGACATTGAGGTCAGTGAAGCCGATCTGCAGGGCCGGATCGGGGGATCCGTTGGTCAGCACGGTGAGCTGCAGCGGGACCCGCAGGACCAGGTCGACCGCCACCCGCACCTCGCGCAGCAGGGTCCGCTCGGTCGGTGCGGGGGTGAGCACGAGCTGGTAGACGGGCCGTCCGGCGACGTAGCCGGTACCGTCCACGGTCACCGTGCTGCTCTGGCGCACGGCGCCGACCAACTCCCGGGCCGTCTGCGCCGGATCGGTCACCGGGAGGCGCTGACGAGCCGGTCGCGCGCCGTGCTCCAGCGCGGTCGCGGTGCGCGAGGAGGAGTCGTAGCGCCACAGCGTCGTGCCGTCCTCGATCAGCACCTGCTCACTGCCGCGGGAGGGCAGCGCCAACCGGCCGTGACCCTGCCCGTCGGACCAGACCCGAAATGTTGTCTCTGGCTGGGTCAGTGGTGCGAAATCTGCCACCCCGGGCAGCGCGGGCAGACCCAGCCCGTTGTCCACCGTGACGGTGCCCCCGAACGCCGGGGTCTGTGCGGCGAGCACCGAGGCCACCAGATCCTCCGCAGACACCGGGGGCAGCGCGGGATCCGACCTGGCACTGGCGGGCATGGTCAGCACGCCGAGACCGATCGCGCCGGCCGCCACCGCAGCCAGTGCCGCCGTCGCTAGTTTCATCGCTTCCTCCTGCTCGTGCGGCGCTGATGATGATGCTGCTCCGCACCACCTGAGAAAGCCCTGAGACCTGTTCAAGAGGTGAGCAGGGTGACGGCGGCCGGCCCCCGCCATTCGGAGCCGAATAGCGATCTGGAAGCCACCTGGACCGCCATTCGGCTCCGAATGGCGGTAGCGGCGGGATCAGCCGCGTAGTGGTTGGCGTTGCTGCCACTCGTCCAGTTCCGAGCGCCACCTGCCGCGCTGGCGGTCGTAGTGCACCGGCCCGTGCTGGAATGCCGAGAGGTCGAGTGCGACCAAAGCCTGGTACGCATCCGTGGGCAGGTCGGCCTCCAACACGATCTGCAGCCGGGTCGCGGCGTCCTGGAGCACCAGCACCTGAGCGGGCGATGCCGTCGCGCACTTGGCACCGACCACCCGACCGACCAGGCGTGTGAGGCCTTGGGCGACGTCCTGAGCGGCGGCGGAGCCGAGTCCGCTGAGGAAGGCGTGCAGCGGCAGCGCGGCCAATACCAGCCAGTGCAATTGTTCCAGAGCGCGGCGAGTGGGGACGATCCGGGTGCGCGCAGCAATGCCGAGAGCGCGAAAGGCTTCGACGATCGCCTGCTCCTCCTCGGCGGAGACCTCAGCGGCGACGAGGACCTCCGCCGCAAGCGGACCCCGGTTACTCATCGTCGCTCAGCACCCAGATCCGCGCGGTGTGGTCGTCGCTGGCAGTGGCCAGCAGTCGCCCGTCCGGGCTGAAGGCCACCCCCAGCACCCAGGCTTTGTGGGTGGGCCAGGCGAGTGGGCTACGCCAATGCGTGCGCTCCTCGACCGGTGGCGACTGCTCCGAGTCGTTGTGGGTGATGGCGGCGAGTTGCCGCCCGCTGGTGGCGTCCCAGATCCGCGCCGTCTTGTCGTCGCTGGCGGTGGCCACTTGGCGCCCGTTTGGGCTGAACGCCACCGCCCGTACGGGTTTGTCGTGGGTGAGGGTGGTGAGTTGCTGTCCGCTGGTGGTGTCCCAGATCCGGGCGGTGTGGTCGTCGCCGGCGGTGGCCAGCCGGTGCCCGTCTGGGCTGAACGCCACCGCCACCACCACGTTGTCGTGGGTGACCGCAGTGAGTTGCTGCCCGCTGGTGGTGTCCCAGATCCGGGCGGTCTCGTCGCCGCTGGCGGTGGCCAGCCGGCGCCCATCCGGGCTGAACGCCACGGCCCGCCCGGGTACGTTCGCGGGCCGCCCCCGTGCGTTGGGCCGCACGCCCTTGTGCCGCACGCTCAGGCATTCCTCTGCGCTGGTGACATTCCAGATCCGCGCATTTCTGTCGTCACTGACGGTGGCCAGCTGGCGACCATCCGGGCTGAAGACCACCGCGTTGACCGCTTTGCGGTGACGCAGGGTCTGCAGCGCTGTGGGGTGCTGGGCGATGGTGGGCGAGTGCGGCGGTGGCGGGTGGGGGAGTTCCCGGCGGGCCCGGGCCAGCAGAGCCGCGGTGTCCCGATAGGTGGGGTCCAGTCGCTCCAGCACCTCGATCGCCTGCTGCCACTTGCCAGCGTCGAGCAGGCGCAGGCCGCTGCTGTACTGCGCGGCGATCTGTACCGCCTGTTCCGCGGCGGCGAGTTGGGCCCGCGCCGAGCTCACCAGCCCGTCTGGGTCCGCGGCGGTCGAGTCCAGGGTGTGCAGCCGCTCACCGATCTTGACCACGGCCGCCCATTCCTCGGCCTGGTACAGCCGACGAGCCTCGGCTTGCCAACCGGCGAGCTGCTGCCGGTGCCGGGCGTTGTCCAACCGCTGACTGACGTCGCGGTAGGCGGGGTCGGTCTTGATGATTACCGTGAACGTCTTGACTGCCTCGTCCCAGTCCAGGGCCTCAGCGGCCGCGCAGGCCTGGGCGTAGCGGGTGGCCAGCTGCTGCTGGTGGCGGGCATGCTTCAGCTTGACGGCAACGTCGGGATGGTGGTGGGGGCGGTGGGCGAGGACCTGTTGCAGCAGCACGACGGCCTGATCCCACTGCTCGGTCCAGAACGCGGCCAGTGCTCGGTCGTAGAGGGCCTCCAGCTCCCGCGTGCCGATCGGGTCCTGGGACGGGCGGGGCTGCGGTAGCAGGGGGCTGGTGTTCTCGAAGATGCGCCCGTCGGGAGCACGCAGGTACAGCACGGGGGTGCCCCATTCCAGGGTGTCCTTCTTGGCGCGCCGCAGCGCCTGCCGGGCACGCACGACACTGTCGTCCACCGGCCGCCGTTTGGCCACGCTCTGGTAGAACGACTGGGCGAACACGACCGCGCCCGGGTTGGTGATCTCGAACTGCATCGCCACCACCGCCGGGATCCACCGGCGCACCAGTGCCCCGGCGGTGCTGGAGAGCGCGTCCAAGCCGCCACCCCGCCCGGTGTCGCAGGCGTTGAGCACCACCAGCCGCAGCGTAGGGTGCTTGGCGAGCAGCCGGCTGAGATCGTCGGCACCGACCAGGTCGGTGCGACCCGCATCGTCGGCCAACGCCAGGGTGCCCTCCTCGGCGACCCGGTCGTACCCACCGTGACCGACGAAATGGAACACGTGCCAGAGATCCTGGTCCAGGGCGTCCTCCAGATCGTTGTAGGTCTGCCCGGCTACCCAGGACAGCTCCACCAACCCGTCGCGCTCCAGACCCGCCAGTGCGGTCAGCAGCCGCTGCTGCTCCTCGTCGACCTCCAACGAGTGCTGATCACCCGGGCACGCCACCATGCCCAGGATTCGCAGCGGCAAGGCGACCTGCAGCGGCTGGCGGGGGGCCAGCACCTCGGGGTAGCGCACCAGCGGCATGCTCAAACCCAGGTAGTCCTGCTGGTTGGGATCGAACAGGAACTCCCACGGCAGCCGGGCCAACTCCGGCGGACGCACCCGCAGCACCAGCCGTAGCACGCTGCCCTGCTCGTGGGCGCGCTGCCTGCTGGCCACGTACAGGCCCCGCACATCACCGGCGACCAGTGCCTCGAACAACTGCTGGCCCAGGTCCCGCACGGGTTTCTCGTCAGTGGTCGGCGCACGGCGCACCACCGCGGTGGATGCCAGCACCGCACCCCTGACCACGGCGATCTGCTGGTCGAGCTCGACGGGAGTCAAAGGCAAGCGCATGCTGGTGGCGACCTCACCGCCAGGCGCACGCGCGACCACCGGGTAGGTGCCCGCGGCACCCGAGCCGATCTCCAGCTCGAAGTCGAGCGTGGTCATCCTCGCCTCTCTGAGGTGGTCCCATCGTGCGCCGCACGCGAGTCATTACCCAATCTTACGGAGGAGAGACGGATTCGTTACGCCTATAGCGTCGGGCTGCCCTCGATCAGTAGCTGCCCACCGCGGTAGATCCTGATGGGGCGGGCCGAATGTGTGCGGTCATTCCCGAGGGCGCTGGACCGTCGCGACGGGCGCTCTCCGTGTCTGCGTGCTGCCACGTCTACTGGGCGTGGTTGTCGAGTGCCAGTGCGTCGCGGAGACGGTGCGGGCTCATCAGACCTGTCGTTGGCCGCCCGGCGCGCTGGGCTTGCAGGAGGGTGGCTTCGACGTCGTCGACCGTGCTGCGCAGCTCGGCGAGGATGGCGCGATCGCTGGAGGCGGCGGCGTCGCGGGGGCTCAGGTCGCCGATCACGCCAGGAGTGTCAAGCCAGCTTGCTTCGGCGTTGCGGCTCAGCTGGTCGGCGGACTCGCCTGTGTCGGCAGCGGAGCCGGCGCCGAGGAAGTAGCTCTCCATGATGACGGTTCGGCCTGGGCGGCCGTCGGGGTCTGGGCTGAGGTGTTCAGTGTGCCGGTCACGTTCGACCGCGTCCGGGGCGACGTCGCGCAGGTGGGCCTCGAGTTCGGCCAGCCGCGCCGACGAGTTGGCGGTGACGGTGAAGTCCTCGCCCGCACGCTGGATCTGCCCGAGGTTCAGCACTCGACCGTCGGGCAGGGACCGGTGCCAGTCGATCACCTCGCCATCGGTCTGGGTCAGCCGCTGGACGAGGCGGTCGAAGGTCTGCTGCGCGCGGGGCACCTGGTAGGTGACGCTGCAGTCCTGCAGGTCGTCGCCGTCACTGTTACGGAACTGGATAGGGGGCTCGGGAGCGAAGAAGTCCGTGATCTGCTCGATCGAGGGACCTGATGCGAGCAGGCTGAGCAGGTCGCGGCGGCGGTGGCGGGGGACGTGGACGGGCAGCGCGAGCAGGCGAGGCTCGATGTCATCGTGCAGCACCCGGCCGCAGAACAGCTCCAGCCGCTGGGCGCACTGCGAGAACAGCTTGTCGGCCAGGTGGATGGGGTCGCCATCCGGCAGGGGGCGCAGCGTGACGCTGCTGTCCAGCGCAACGTCGAGGGTCTCGTAGAGGGTGACCGGGATCCGCCGCCAGGCTTCGATGAGGTCGCGTTCATCCGCTCGCAGCCAGTGACTGCGAGCGGCCAGGAACCGTTCCACCAGGCCACCCTGGAACAGCGCGAGATCCAGCAGGAACATCGCGTACCGTGGTGCGTCCGCAGTGCGGTCGATCAGTGGTGTGATCATCTCGAGGGCGGGAGCGCGCTCACCGTAGGTGCCCAACAGCGCGTAGACGAGCTGGGCACGGGCAGCCAGGGCAGGTGGTGCGTCGCGCCGGCAGCAGACCTTGAACTTGCGGCCCGAGCCGCACGGACAGGGGCTGTTGCGCCCCACATCGCTAGCCGTCGAGGTCGCGGCGATGGCCTCGCTCAACCCCGGTCGCAGCGAGCTGGGACGCTCGGCGCGCCGCAGGTATCGGTCCGCGGTGACGTAGTCGCCGCGCGCGGCGGCGTACTGGGCGGCGTCGTGCAAAGCCGGCTCCAGACCGGGGCGCAGCGTCAGCGCCTCGTCGAGCAGGTCACGCGCCGTTGCAGAGTCCCCGGCGCCTTCGGCAGCGCGGGCGGCGATGAGCGCAACGGCAACCTTCTCCTCCCTGCTTCGAGCCTGCGACCGCAGTGCGGCAAGCTGCGGCTCGACCACACCGCCGCGTGCGGTATGACACTCGATTCGGCCGGACAGCAAGTCCAGTGCGTCGTCGGTGGCCGAGGCCAGCGCATCGAGCAGGAACCGGATTCGATCCCCCTCCGGCGGACCCTCGCCGGTGAGCATTCCCGCGACGGTGTCGACGTCGATGAGCAGGTCGTTTTCCGCAGCCATCTGGGCAGGGTAGTCCGAACAGGCATGCTGGGTGCTGTGAGCCCGCGGGTGCTGGTGGTCGACGACGAGCCCGGGGTCCGGCGCGCGCTGGAGCGGGGGCTGCGCGCCGAGGGGATGCAGGTGGTCACCGCATCCGACGGGCCCAGCGGGCTGCGCGCGGCGCTGACCGGCAGCTTCGATGCGGTGTTGCTGGACATCATGCTGCCGGGCCTGTCCGGGTACCGGGTGCTGGAGCGGCTGCGGGCGGCCGGCGTGGCCACCCCCGTGCTGCTCGTCTCGGCCAAGGACGGTGAGATCGACCAGGCCGATGGGCTGGACCTCGGTGCCGACGGCTACCTGGTCAAGCCGTTCTCGTTCGTGGTGCTGGTGGCCCAGCTGCGCGCCGTGCTGCGCCGGCACACCGACCAGCGCGGGGAGACGGTGCTCACCCTGGGGCACCTGGTGATCGACCCGGCGCGGCGGCGAGTGAGCTGGGCTGGCCGACCGGTGCAGCTGTCACCGCGAGAGTTCGCGGTGCTGGTGGCGCTGGCCCGCCGGGCCGGCAGTGTGGTGAGCAAGGACGAGCTGCTGCGCGCCGTGTGGGGCGATGAGCAGGCCGCCAGTCGTAACGCCGTGGAAGTCTACGTCGGCTACCTGCGCCGCAAGTTGGACGCGGTCGGGGGCGGTGCTGTGCTGCAGACAGTGCGTGGGCACGGCTACGCAGTCGGTGCCCTGGATGGGCCATGAACGCGCTGCGCCGGATGTGGGTGGGCCGCCCGTTACCGCTGCGGGTCGCCGCGGTGGTCACGGTCGTGGGTCTGGTGCTGTTTCTGCTGCTGGCCAAAGCCTCGACTGCGGTCGTGGCGCGGACGCTGACCCAGGCCCTGGACGGTGATCTCGCCGCGGCGGTGAGTGCCGCCGGGCCCGCCGTGATGGCCGGGCGCCCGGCACCGCAACCGGCGGGCGGCGAGGTCCGAATCCGGGTGCTGGATCGAGCCGGAGCGCCCGTCGACGGTGCCGGGCCGACACCGCTGTCCGCACCGGACATCCGCCGGCTGCTGGCGGGGCAGGCCGTGTGGACGTTCGAGCCTGGCCGACCCAGCGACCCGACCCGCTGGTTCGGGCGGGTTGCCAGCGCCCCGGACGGCACGCCCCGGTTGGTCGTGGCCGGCGCCGAGTCGGTCGCCTACGCGACGCTGATCGGGCGAACCGCCGTGGTGCTCTCGGTGGCCGCGGTGCTGGCCGCGCTGGCGATGGGGGCGGCCGGCTGGGTTGCCGCCTGGCTCGCGCTGCGCCCGGTGGCCCGGATGCGGGTGGCGGCGACGGAGCTGCCGGTGGGGGAGAGGTTGCCGTTGCCGGCGGCCCGGGATGAGCTGCGGGCGCTGGCTGAGGCGCTCAACGACCTGCTGGGTCGGCGGGACGCCGCGACCGAGCGGCTGCGCCGGTTCACCGGGGACGCCGCGCACGAGCTGCGCTCACCGGTCGCGGCGATCCGGGCGCAGGCCGAGGTGGCGGTGGCCCACCCGGACCCGGATCTGGCCGGGGTGACACTGGAGGACGTCGCGGCGGAGGCGCAGCGGCTGTCTGCGCTGCTTGATGACCTGCTTGCGCTGGCCAGGTCCGATGCGGGGGAGCGGTTGCCCGCCGAGCCGGTCGACCTCGCCGAGGTGGCTCGGCACGCGGCCCACCGCGCCGGGCACGGGCAGGCTGCGGTTCGGGTTACCGCGCCTGCGCCAGCGATACTGCACGCCGCACCCAGCGACGTTGCCCGGGTGCTGGACAACTTGATGGCCAACGCCGTGCGGCATGCCCAGCACACCGTGCGGGTAGCGGTACTGCCGGGTAATGGCGAGGTGCGCGTGCTGGTCGACGACGACGGCGACGGGGTGCCTGCCGAGCACCGGGATCGGGTGTTCGACCGGTTCCACCGGGTGCAAGGTGACCGGGACCGCGGTAGCGGCGGGACTGGCCTCGGGCTGGCGCTGGTCGCCGAGACGGTGCGCCGTTACGGCGGCACCGCCCGGGTCGGGGAGGCCCCGGACGGCGGCGCCCGCTTCGAGGTGCACTGGCCAGTTGGCCGCCCTTCAAGGGCGGCCAACCTGGCCTCCGAGCGCCGTTAACCGCTACCAACCCCGAGGAGCGTCCGCGGCGAGCCCCAGCGCAGTGCGAGGATGTCCGTCGTGCCCCAGCTGCCCAGCACTCAGCCGCCCAGCACTCAGCCGCCCAGCACTGCGCTGACCAACGCCTCGCGCCCTGCGGTCGCCGAGCGGGTCCCGGCCGGGCGGCTGGTGGTCGCGGCAGCCGTGCTGCACCAGGGCCGGGTGCTCGCCCAGCAGCGGGCGCACCCGCCTTCGACCGCGGGTCGCTGGGAGCTGCCGGGCGGCCGGGTCGAGCCGAATGAGAGCCCCCGGGATGCGCTGGTCCGGGAATGCCGCGAGGAACTCGCCGTGGAGATCGTGCCGGGTGCGCAGCTTGGACCGGACGTGCCGCTGCCCGTCGGTGACGTGCTGCGGGTGCACGCCGCGCGGCTGGCCGACCCGGCCGCGCAGCCGGTTCCGGTTGAGCACGCCGCGCTGAGATGGGTGGACGTCACCGAGCTGGCCGACCTGGACTGGCTGGACTCCGACCGCACTGTCCTCCCCCACCTCAAGCCCCTCCTCACGGGGGCCTCGCTGCGACAAGCATCCATGTGACCCTTCGCAGGGCCCCAGAACTGCGACAAGCATCCATGTGGCTGCTGAGAACTGCCAGGTGAGGCGGGCCATCCCCGGGCGGCCGGGTAACGTGGACATTTCCCGGCACCCATGGAGGAGTTCCCGCGTGCCTACCGCCGTCCCCACCCGCGTGCGCACCGACCTGCGCAATGTTGCCATCATCGCGCATGTCGATCATGGTAAGACGACGCTCGTCGATGCCATGCTGCGCCAGTCCGGCGCGGTGACCGGGCGCAGCGACGTGGACCGTGTGCTGGACTCCGGTGATCTGGAGCGGGAGAAAGGCATCACGATCCTGGCCAAGAACATGGCGGTCACCCGCTCCACGCCGGACGGTGTCGTCACCATCAACGTGGTCGACACTCCCGGGCACGCCGATTTCGGCGGCGAGGTGGAACGCGGGCTGTCCATGGTGGACGGTGTGCTACTGCTCGTCGACGCCAGCGAGGGCCCGCTGCCGCAAACCCGCTTCGTGCTCCGCAAGGCGCTGGCCGCGCACCTGCCGGTGGTGCTCGTGGTGAACAAGGTGGACCGGCCGGATGCCCGGATCGCGGAGGTGGTCGACGAGACCCACGACCTGCTGCTGGATCTCGCTGCGGACCTGGAGAACGACGCCGCCGACTCGGTGCTGGACATGCCGGTGCTCTACGCCAGCGCCCGGGCCGGGCGGGCCAGCCGGACCCGCCCGGAGAACGGCGAGTTGCCGGACGCCGAGGACCTCAGACCGCTGTTCGACGCCATCTTCACGCACGTGCCCCCGCCCGCAGGTGACGCCGACGCGCCGCTGCAGGCGCACGTCACCAACCTCGACGCCTCGACTTTCCTGGGGCGAATCGCGCTGTGCCGGGTCCGCGCCGGGCGGCTGCACAAGGGTCAGACCGTGGCGTGGTGCCGGGAAGACGGGTCGATCCGTCCGGTCCGGATCACCGAACTGCTGCGCACCGAGGGGCTCAACCGGGTCCCGGCGGCCAGCGCGAAGGCCGGTGACCTGATCGCCATCGCGGGAATCGCGGAGATCACCATCGGTGACACCCTCGCCGACATCGACGATCCGCGGCCGCTGCCCCGGATCACCGTGGACGAGCCGGTGATCGCAATGACGCTCGGGATCAACACCAGCCCGCTGGCCGGCCGTGGCGGGGGCAACAAGCTCACCGCCCGCCTGGTTCGGAACCGGCTGGATGCCGAGCTTGTCGGCAATGTGAGTGTCCGGGTGTCGCCGACCGGATCCCCGGACACCTGGGAGGTGCAAGGCCGCGGTGAGCTGGCCCTGGCTGTCCTGGTGGAGACCATGCGGCGAGAGGGCTTCGAGTTGACCGTCGGCAAGCCACAGGTCGTCACCCGCACCGTGGATGGCACGGTGCAGGAACCGTTCGAGCACCTCACCGTGGACGTGCCCGAGGAGCACCTTGGTGCCGTGACCGAGCTGCTGGCCGTCCGCAAGGGTCGGGTGGAACAGCTGGGCGCTACGTCCGGGGACGGCTGGGTGCGCCTGGAGTTCACGGTGCCCTCACGTGGGCTGATTGGTTTCCGCACCGAGTTCCTCACCACCACCCGCGGCACCGGCATTGCCCACCACGTCTTTGATGGCTACCGCCCGTGGGCCGGGGAGCTGCGAACCCGTCGCTCCGGGTCGCTGGTCGCCGACCGGTCCGGTTCGGTCACCGGGTACGCACTGGCACAGCTGGCCGATCGGGGCACTTTCTTCGTGCAGCCCGGCGCGGCTGTCTACGCCGGGATGGTGATCGGCGAGAACCCCCGCTCCGAAGACCTCGACCTCAACGTGTGCCGGGAGCGCAAGCTCACCAACATGCGCTCCTCCACTGGGGAGGAGCTCGAGCGGCTGGCTCGGCCCCGGACCCTCGGGCTGGAGGAGGCGTTGGAGTTCTGCGCCGCCGACGAGTGCGTCGAGGTGGCTCCGGAGGTGGTGCGAGTGCGCAAGGTCGTCCTGGACGCCACCCAGCGGGCCCGGAAGCGCGCCCGTGAGCGGGTGACGCGGGCCTAGCCGAGGGCATCCCCCGTCCCCGGCGTGACCCGCCCTACGGCACCATGTCGCCTCGTGAGAACACCCGGTGGCGCGTGCAGGGTAGTGACGGCGCTGATCGTCGGCGCCGCGCTCGCCGCGTGCACCGCGCAACCGCTCCCGCTGGTCCTACCGGGCAACGCCATGGTGAGCTCCCCGGTCGCCCCGCCCCCCACGCGGGAGGTGGTGGTCGGCGTGGACGGGCTGGTCGGCGGCTTCAACCCGCACAGCCTGGCCGACCTGACACCGACCTCGACGGCGGTCGCCGGCCTGCTGCTGCCCTCGGCGTTTCACCAAACGGCGGCGGGGCAGTGGGTCCTCGACGACACGCTGTTGAACTCCGCCGAGGTCACGAACACGGCACCGTTCACCGTCACCTACCGGATCCGGCGCAACGCGCAATGGTCGGACACCACCCCCATCGCCGCTGAGGATTTCGGCTACCTCGCCGAGCAGATGCGCACCCAGCCCGGCGTGCTGGACTCGGCCGGCTACCAGCTGATCGACCAGGTGGTCTCGCGGGACGGTGGAAAGATCGTTGAGGTGGTTTTTCACCGGCCCTACGCCGGCTGGCCCACCCTGTTCCGCCACCTGCTGCCCGCGCACCTGCTCAAGGATGCACCGGGCGGTTGGAGCAAGGGTCTCGACGCCGGTCTCCCGGTCTCCGGTGGCCCGTTCGCGATGGCCTCGGTCGACCCATCCCGCGGCGAGATGGTGCTGGTACGTAACGATCGGTACTGGGATACCCCGGCGCAGCTGGACCGGATCCTGTTCCGCCAGGGCAGCGACGCGGTGCTCGCGGACGCGCTGCGCAACGGCGGCGCGCAGGCTGCCCTGTTCGGTCGCCCCGATGCCATCACCGAGTCGCTGCTGCGCAACGGTGATGGCCTCGGGGCCGACCTGGGGGTGACCCCGGTTGTCGTGCCGCAGCCGGTGCTCGCCTCGGTGCTGTTGCGCCCGGCTAGCCGGGTGCTGGGCGACCAGCGGGTGCGCACCGCGGTGGCCGCGGTACTGGACCGCCGCTCGCTGATCGCCACCGGAGTCGCCAGCGGCCCCTCCGCGGCGCTGCGGGCCGACTCTGCGGTGCTCGCCCCGTCGGCGCCGGGCTACCAGGCCACCGCGCCAGCCGCCGGGGTCCCCGTGGCGCCGGATCCGGATACCGTGCGCCGGTTGCTCACCGACGCCGGGTACACCCGTGATGAAGCAGGCTGGGAACGGGCCGGGCAGCCACTGCGGCTGGTGGTGGCGGCGCCAGCGGATCGCGAACCGTACGGGACGCTCGCCGCACGAGTGGTTGATCAGCTTCGGACCGCCGGGATCGAGGCGCAGCTGCGTGAGGTCGACCCCGACGAGCTGTTCGGCACCATGCTCGGCCCGAAGCCGGGAATCACCGGGGTGTCATTTCGTCCAGAAACAGCGGAGTTGGCCAACGCCGGAGGCATTGACATCGCTGTGCTGCCGCAGCCTGCCGCCGGCCACCCCGCCACCCAGTTGGCATCCTGGTACGGCTGCCCAGTGGTGGTGCCGGCGAGGCTGGCGCCTGCGCCGCCCAACCTGGCGGGATTGTGTGATCTGACCCTGCAGCCGCTCATCGAGCGGGCGCTCACCCAGGACGACCCGGTGGGCCCGGTCGCCCCTACCGTCGAGGCGGCGCTGTGGGAGCGGGCCGTGACGATCCCGCTCTACCAGCAGGCTTCACTGCTGGTCACCATCAGCCAGCTGCACGACACGTCCCCAGGTACGCCGCTGGAGGGTCCTCTCGACGGCGCCGCCCGGTGGCAGCTCCGACGGTGATGACCAGGAGGTCTGTGTGATGGGGAACTCGAGGCGGATTCCGCTACGGATCAGCTTTCTGGTGGGCACCGTCTGCCTCACCCTCGCCGTCACCGGTTGCGTGGCCGCCAGCGGGACTGACCGTCCCGACGGCATCGGGGGTGGGTCATACCGTGCTCCCCAGGTCCTACCCGGACCTGCGATCGTCATCGCGCACGACGCACCTTACTCCGCGTACAACAACAAGACGGCGCAGGCGAACAACAATCCGGGCAACGCTCTGGTGCTCAACCAGGTGCTCGCAGACCCATTCATCGTCGACAGAAACGGCATGTTCCTCCTCAACTCCGACGTGCTGGTGTCAGCCGAGCTGACCTCGAAGGACCCCCAGGTGGTCACATACAAGATAAAGCCAAACGTCAGATGGTCGGATGGTCAGCCGTGGAATTGCCACGACTTCTACCTTGCCTGGCTCGCGGGGAGTGGCAAGTCACCGTACTTCACGCCGGCGACAACACGAGGATATGAGCGGGCGACCGCCGAGTGCCGTGACCAGCACACCTTCGTCGAGACCTACCGGTCACCCTACGCCGACTGGCGTCGAAACTACATTAATCACGCGATTCTTCCGGCGCATATCCTTGAGCGGGAGACCGGGATCGTCGATATCACCGCGTTAAGCTCGACGTCCGCGCCGGCCGACCTGAAGAAGGCCGGTGACTTCTGGAACAGCGCCTGGACCGGCTTCAACGCCGCCACGATGCCGGGGTCAGGCCCGTACCAGATCGACAGCTCGACGCCGGGCAAACAGACCGTGCTGATCCGTAACAAGGCGTGGGTGGGCAACCCCGGAGGCCCGGAGCGGATCGTTCTCGAGTCTGTCGACGGCGCCGCGGCGGTGGCCGGCCTGCAGGACCAACAGTTCAGTGTGGCGCAACTGCCGGCCGATCCGCTGCTGGCGGCTCGGCTGCGGGCGCTCTCGGGCCAGGGCGTGATATTCGAGGCACGGGGCGGGCCCACCGCTGAGCATCTGGACCTCAACCTGGCCAGTCCACTGTTCAAGGATCCTGTCGTCCGGACTGCTTTTGCCCAGTGCGTCGATCGGAACAAGCTCGTCGACGAACTCGTCCGCGGGGTGCTCCCGGAAACGCAGCCACTGGGAAGCCTTGCATTTCTCTCGGGTGATGCGGCTTACGATGACCTCTACTCCGAGAAGATGGTCGCCGACTCGCAGCAAGCGCAGGTGACGCTGGAGCGAGCGGGTTGGGTGCTGGGCCAGGACGGGGTGTATTCGCGGGGGGATCAGCGCCTGTCGTTCGCCATCAGTCACGACGCCTCGCCGGGTCATTCCCGGGAGGTCGAGCTCATCCGGACGCAGTGCCGGCAGGCTGGAATGGAGATCGCGGACGGTGCCACTCCAGAGGGTCTGGATGCGGCGCTTGCCCGCGGAAATTTCGACGTCGCCCTGATGACGAGCTCGCGTATTCCGCGAGTGCGGTCCCTGGCCGACCATTACGCGACCAAAGGCAAGTTCAACCACCAGCGCTACACCAACCCTGAGGTCGACGCTGCGCTGAGCGTCGCGGAGACGGAGTACGCCGAGTCCACCCAGGCAGACGCCCTCCGGAAAGCTGACCGGCTCCTCGCTGGTGACCTGGTATCGCTTCCGCTGTTCCAGGTTCCGATCATGTGGGCCTACCCCGACAACATCGACAACGTCTACCGCCATGGTTCGAGCGGCGTCACCTGGAACGCCAACGAATGGGAAGTGGGGTAACCCAACGCCGCGCGGTTCAGGTGGGGTCGGTGCCGCGTAGGGCGGCCCACCAGAGGGCCAGGGCGGCGGTGAGCGTGGTGGCGCACGTCCAGGTGAGCAGGCCGCCGCCGTCGAGGAATACCCACAGCAGACCCACCACAGGGGCCGGGGTGAGCAGCACTGCGTCGGCCCGCAACTGACGGCGCCAGCTGATGTCCCCGAGCGCATCGGCGTCGGGGATCGCCGGGCTGTCGATGCGTCGGCCACGGGGTTCGGTGGCCCGGATCGGGCCGGACGGATCCAGCCAGACGCCGTCGACTTCGGCGGCGACGAGCCCGCGACCCCGCGGATCGCCGCGCAGCGCCACCGTGGTGGGGGCCGGCAGCGCCACCAGGATCGGGTCGAAGTGAACCGGGATCCACCGCGGGGGCGCGTCCAGCTCCAGCCAGGATCGGGTGAGCAACCCCGACTGCACGCGCACCCGGCGCACCTGCATGGGCTGCGGTGGTCTGCGGCGCAGCCGGCGGCGGCTGATCACTTGCCACCCGAAGGTGATCAGTACGATCGCCGCGATCAGGCCGCTGAAGGCGACTCCGGAGGCAGCGCGGTCCACCGCGGCCAGCTCGGTGCTGCCGGGAAGGAGCACAGTGGCGGGCTCGCGGGGGTTGTAGGCGACCTCGGTGCGGGCCCCCACCGGAGGAGCCGACACCGCCAGCGCGACGGTGTCGGTTCGCTGCCCGCCGGCCGCCGACCAGCGGACGTCAACGGTCCGGCCCTCGGCACGAACGACCTCGCCGGAGGAACGAGCGGTGGCCCCGGCGACCCGTTCACCGACGGTTCCCAGCGTCCAGATCGACAGGCCCGCGATCACCGCGCAGACCAGCAGGACCAGTGCGGACGTGCCCGCCCCGTACCGCAGCGCGCGGCTGCGGCCGGGGCGGGCACGACGGGTCACCGGGTGAAGCCGATATCGGTGTAGATCTCGTCGGCGAAGCCGAACGCCCCGAAGTTCGCCACACCGTCGCGCACCGCGACGACGTTGGGACGCTGGTAGAGCAGCAGCGAGTGCCCAGTCTTCCAGATCTCCTGGTCGATCTGGTTGGCCAGCTCGATCTTGCGTGCTGGGTCGAGTTCGCGGTTCGCCTCCGCGAACAGGTTGTTGATGGTCTCGTTTCCGATCCCGCCGAAGTTCTGCTGGGTGTCACCCCTGGTGCCATAGATCGAGCCCCTCGATGAGACTGGGAACACCGTCCCGATCCAGGAGAAGTGGGTGATGTCGAAATTCCCCGGAATGAGGTGCTTGCTGAAGAAGTCACCCGATGGTACTGGGGTGATGTCGACTTTCACGCCGATCTCGGCGAGGAACTGCTGCACCTGGCGGGACTCTTGCTCGCTGGTCGGCGTCTGGGTTGGGATCACATCCCGGATCACCAACTCCCGGCCGTCCTTGCGTCGGGTGCCCTGGCCCTCCCGGATCCAGCCCAGGGCGTCGAGCATTCTGGACGCCTCAGCTGGGTCGTAGTCGACGAGCTGGGAATTGTCCTGGTAGCCCTGCTGGCCCCGGACGTAGATGTGGTTGCCTAGTGGCGTGACGCTCGGCACGATCCGGCCGATCAGGGCCTGCGTGATGGCCTGGCGGTTGATGCCCTTCTGGATCGCGATGCGCAGCCGCTGGTCGGCCAGGATGGTGCCGGGGCGACCGTTGAACGTAATGTGCCGGAAATTCGGTGCCAGCGCCTTGCGTATCGTCACCCCCGTTGCGCTCTGTGCCCGGGTGAAGGAGTTGACATCCGGGCCGATGTCCGTGAAGTCGGTCTCATTATTGGCCACGGCGTCAAACTGTGCTTCGGCCGGGATAGCGCGGAATATGATCCGGTCCAACCGAGGCTTGCGCCCCCACCACTTCTCGTCGCGCACCACCGTGATGGTGTTGGCAGTTCGATCGATCTGTGCCACCTTGAACGGGCCCGCCGTGACGGGTAGCTCCTGAGTCCATCCGGTGTTAAACACCGCCGGATTCGTATTGGTGGAGGCTGGGTACAGCGGATCGAAGATGGTCTGCCAGTCAGAAAAGGGAGCCGCGAAGGTCACCACCGCCTGCTTGTCGGACGTCCCCCGCTCGACCGACGTGATGTCTTTGTAGCCCGTGCTGGAGGCGACCTGGAAATCTTTGTTGCTGCCGTTGAGGGCCTGCCACTGGGCTCGGAAGTCTTGCCAGGTCATCGGTGTCCCGTCGCTCCAGGTGGCCTCGTCACGCAAGGTATAGGTCACCACCTGCGGGTTCGTGCTGGTCAGCGTGGCGGACGTGAGATAGTCCTCGTTGATCTTCACCGTGCCGTCGGGTTGGGCAGGGTAGAGGAACGGGACCAGGGCGCCGAGCACGTGGCGGTTGTTGAGGTCCGGCCCGTCGACCTGATTGTAGTTGAAGTTGGGCGGGATGTAGTCGATCGTCCACCGGAAGGTGCCGCCCTCGCGCAACGTGTCGGCCGGCGCCGCTCCGATGTCGATGGCACCGATCTGCGGACCAGGACCGACCTGCCCGCCAGCGCCCCCACCGCAGCTCACCAGCACCAGTGTCAGCGCTGCAGCCAACACCCCCAGCAGCTGTTGCCTCATCCGCACATCCCTTCGGTAATTCTCGGCGGTGCAGTCACAGCACCGCATGCGCTGCCGCGTAATGGCAGGCCGCCTCGTGCTCGGCCTCGTTCCACTGCTCCCGCGCGGGCTCCTCCTGCTCGCAGCGCGACTGCAGCTCGGGGGCCAGTACGGCGTAGCGGAAGCAACGGGTGCGAAACCGGCAGCCCGAGGGCACATCGGCCGGGCTGGGCAGATCGCCGGTCAGCAGGATCCGCTCCCTGGCCCGCTCCTTGCGCGGGTCGGGGAGCGGAATCGCCGAGAGCAGCGCTTGGGTATACGGGTGCTGCGGCGCGTTGTACACCGCGTCGACGGGCCCGATCTCAACGATCTTGCCCAGGTACATCACCGCGACCCGGTCGGCGATGTGCCGCACCACCGCGAGGTCGTG
>DATHTJ010000066.1:0-2567 GCA_035463315.1 Pseudonocardiaceae bacterium | reverse complement strand
ACCCCAGCCATCCGGTCCTTCCGGCTGCACCTGTCGGCCGAGGGCAAGTCCCCCAAGACCGTTCGCACCTACATCGAAGCCGTGCAGTGGTTCGCGGCGGCGTCGCTCCTGCAGCCGGCGGCCGGGGTGACTGGTCAGCCGTCACCGGCGAGGACATCAAGGTCTGGATGGTCCGACTGCTCGACACGTACAGCGACAGCTACGCCAACAACCAGTACCGGGCGCTCCAGCAGTTCTTCAAGTGGTACGCGGACGACGAAGAGGTCCCCAACCCGATGGCGCGGCTGAAGCCGCCGAAAGTCGGCGAGAAGGTCGTCCCGGTCTTCACCGACGAGGAGCTTCGGCTGCTGTCGAAGACCTGCGCCGGCAAGTCGTTCATGGATCGGCGGGACAAGGCAATCATCGACCTGTTCCGGGCCACGGGCGTCCGGCTGTCGGAGCTGGCCAACATCGTTTACGACCCCGAGCGCCCGGACCGCAACGCGCTCGACCTGGAGAACCGCGAGCTGCGCGTCCACGGCAAGGGCCGCAAGGACCGCATCGTCAAGTTCGGCTACGACGCCGCCCGGTCTATCGACCGGTACCTCCGCCTGCGTGACCGCCACCCCTGGGCGCATAGCAGGAAGCTGTGGCTCGGCATGAACAACCGCCCGCCGATGACGGCCAACGGGATCTACCAGATGATCGTCCGCCGCGGGCAGCAGTGCGGGGTGGTCGTTCACCCGCACAAGTTCCGGCACCACTTCTCCCACTCGTGGCTCGACAAGGGCGGCAACGAGGGTGACCTCATGGAGCTGAACGGCTGGTCCTCCCCCCAGATGCTCCGCCGCTACGGCGCCAGCGCCCGCAACGCCCGAGCCCGCCGCACCTACGACCGCATCATGGCGGATTCCTAGCGCAACACACGGGTTCGCCTCACATGACCCGAACCAGCCGCAGCGCGCCTACAAGCGGATGATCAGCGGATGTCACCGAGCACCGCCGATCCCCAATGTCAGGCCACAGCCCCGCCACCACGAAACCTCATGATCGTGACCAAGTCGGGTTAGTGGTCCGTCACGGCGCCAGCGGAACCGGGCCGCGCGACGGCCGCCGATGGTGCGCGAGCCGCCCGGGCCGCCGCCAGGGGAGGTGGGCCCCGACGGCGTCGCTTGCAGTCCTCCCTGCTGACGGGTGACGCCGACCTCCTCGCGGTCCTGGGAGACGCGCAGGTAGATCGCGGCGCGCGGAGCGCGACAAAGCGGTGAGGGTCTTGTCCCGGAGGTTGTCCCGGGCGTCGTAGAAGTTGAGGTGGCGGTCCCCCGCCTGAGACCTGCCGTGAGGTAGGTACTCGGGTGCTCCGCCAAGAACGACCCGAGGAAGGGGACCGCCGTGGGTAAGGACTACCAGAACGTGGGGATCGACACGAGTCAGCCGGCCGTGCCGGAGATGGTCAGCGTGGCGCTGGCTGAGCTGGCCGGCGAGTTGCGCGAGGGGTTGCTGGCTCTTGCGGTCGGGACTGGGCTGCAGGTGATGGCCGCGATCATGGAGGAGGACGTGACCGCGGCGTGCGGGCCGAAAGGCCGCCACGATCCGGACCGGGCGGCGGTGCGGCACGGACACGAACGCGGGTCGGTGACCTTGGGCGGGCGCCGGATGCCGGTGGCCCGGCCACGGATGCGGACCGTGGACGGCTCGGCTGAGGTGGCGGTGCCGTCCTACCAGCTGTTCTCGCAGACCGAGATCCTCGGCCGGATGGCGATGGACCGGATGCTGGCCGGCCTGTCGACCCGGCGTTATCCGGTCGGGCTGGAGCCGGTCGGGCGGCGCACCGAGCGGGTCGCGGCCAGCACGTCGCGCTCGGCGGTGTCGCGGCGGTTCGTCGCGGCTACCGAGTCGGCGTTACAGGAGCTGCTGGCCGCGGATCTGTCCACTGTGGATCTGGTGGCGGTGATGGTGGACGGGGTGCACTTCGGCGCGCACTGCTGCGTGGTGGCGCTCGGCATCGGTATCGACGGCACGAAGCACCCGCTGGCCCTGGTGGAGGGGTCGACGGAGAACACGACCCTGGTCACCGATCTGCTGGTCGGGCTGCGGGAACGTGGCCTGGACGTCAGCAGCCCGGTCCTGGTCGTGATCGACGGGTCGAAGGCGCTGCGCCGCGCCGTGCTCGACGTGTTCGACCGGCCGGTCATCCAGAGGTGTCAACTCCACAAGATCCGCAACGTGCGAGACCGGCTGCCGGAGCGGCTGCGCTCGGTCGTCACGTCCCGGATGCGGCGGGCGTATCACGCCGAGTCCGCGCTGGCCGCTGAGGCCGAGTTGACCGCGCTGGCGGCCGAACTCGACCGGACCCACCCCGGGGCCGCTGCCAGCCTGCGCGAGGGCCTGACCGAGACGCTGACCGTGCTCCGCCTGCAGGTGCCGCCCACCCTGGCCCGCACACTGAGATCGACGAACGTGATCGAGAGCATGATCTCGATCTGCCGGGACCACGCCACGAACGTGAAGAACTGGCAGGACGGGCATATGGCGCTGCGCTGGTGCGCCGCCGGCATGCTCGAGGCCAGCAAGCAGTTCCGCCGCGT
>DATHTJ010000065.1:0-10595 GCA_035463315.1 Pseudonocardiaceae bacterium | reverse complement strand
GGGCGGCGAACACGGAGCTGCCCGTCGTGTTCGCGCCAGTCGAGCGGGGGACGGAGTGCAGCGGCGGAGCGGGCCGGACCACAGGACGAAGCAAACTCAGCCCGGGCAGTGCGCGCCACCGCAGAGGCGAGGTGAATCGATTCTCCTTCACCCGATGCGGTACTCCTGGCCGCATTCAGCGAAGCAACCGGGACAGGCTGCGAGCAGCCAGCGGCGTGCCCTCCTCGCGAAGGTGGTGCGCGAGTGCCTCAACCTCCGGCATGGCTTCAGCGTGCGCTCACCGGTGGCCCAGCCGCATGATCACGTGATCTTCTGAAGCGGCCCGGTGCCGTCGTCGGGCATGGCCCCTTTTTCCAGGTTCTGAACGACCTGACGAGTGTCCTGCCGGGCCGCCATCATGCCGTGTGCGGTGCCCACCCAGTGCTCGCCCTCTTTCTCGCCCGCCCTAGGGGTCTCCGCCACGATGGTCCACGGCCGCTTCAGCATCCACTGCATCGCCGCCACCATCAGCACCAGCAGCAACGACAGCACCAACCAGGGCGGCATGACCACCCCCGCGGGAGTCCACAACAGCACGAAGAGCACCAGCGCGACGACGACCACCAGCATCGCGACGCCAGACACATAACTGTCGGCCATGTCGTGCTCGAACTGCTCCGCTGTCGCTGGCTGGGACCAGTTGATCCTGCTCTGGACTGTCCAGATGCGCTCGTCCTTGTCCCGCACAAACCGCGTCATGTCGACCCTCCATGCGCCTGTCGCTGGACCAGCCCATGCCGTGACCAGCCCAGCTTCGTGACCAACCCAGGGTAATGCCACATTACTGTGGACCACCGGCACTGCCGAACTGATGCAATGGGACGCTGGTGTCGATGACCCAACCCCGCTCGTTCACCCGTCGCCGGGAGGACTTCACCTGCCTGCGCTGCGGTACGTCGGTGCGCGGCAGCGGCTACACCAACCACTGCCCACGGTGCCTGTGGTCGCGACACGTTGACATCAACCCGGGCGATCGGGCCGCCGAGTGCGGCGGGGCGATGGAGCCGGTCGGTGCGCTGCGTGAGAGTGATCGGATTGTCGTGGTGCATCGGTGCGTGGCATGCGGGCATAGCAGGCGAAACCGTAGCGCAGCCGACGACGACCGGGATGTGGTGTTGGAGCTGTGTGGCCGGCCGGTGCTCGATCCGCCGCAGCGTCACCAGCGCTGAGCGGCGTGCCGGGGCCGAGCGGGGCGCGTACTGGTCCGCCGGGCCCGCAGGCCGGCGTTGCCCAGCAGGGTGAGCAGTCCGACGATACCCAACAGCGCGCCGATGTAGACCACGGCAGCGACCACGACGTTCGGGCCACCAACCGGGGTGGCGTTCACCACTTGGTTAACCTGCTGTTCTTGGCCGGCGGGTGGGACCCGGGCGGGTGGGAGACCAGCTGCGGGAGGCATCGGTGCAGCTTGCTGCCCGAGGGCCCGCGGCGGTCCGGCTGCTGCCGGGAACGTCTCCGCAGGACGCGGCGGCTCGGGCAGCGTGGCGTAGTTGACCAGCCCGGTGCGCTCCAGGTACTCCATGTGCCGGTTGGCGAACGCCGCTGCGGTGGCAGCGAACGACCGGATCAGGTCGTTACGGGTGCCGGCCCGCACACCAGTGATGACCGGGAGTACCTCGCCGTGTGCGAAGCGCATCCGCTGCGCGAACGTACGGTCGAACGTCGAGCCGGATAGCCCGGACAGCTCCTTCATCCAGCTCTTCTGCTGCTCGGTGGGCTGGTCGGGCAGCGCCACGCCGAGCTTGTCGGCGACCGAGCGAACCTGGCCGTCGAGGTCGGCGTACTCCGCAGCGACGTGCTTGCCGATGGTGCGGACCTGCGTGCTGCCGGCCTGGTGCTGGGCCTGCAGCCCGGTGGCCCCCTCACACAGGCCGGCCTGCCGGATCTTGATCAGCAGGTTCCGGTCAGCGGGCCCGAGCGGACCCCACGGTGTTTGCGTCCACTCGTCGCTCTGGGCGGTTTCGTCTTGGTTGATCTTGCCTGCGGTGATCTTGTCTGCGGTGATCTCGTTTGGGGTGATCTCGTTTGGGGTGATCTCGTTGCGGGCGGTGGCTACCCCGTACTGCGACGTGCCCCAGTACTGGAACACCGCGACCGTCAGCGCGACGATCATGGCCAGGACGACGGTCCATCGGACGAATCGGGGTACCGGAGGCCGCACGAAAGGAAGCCCTTCTCCGTTGGTGGGTCAGACGAGGTCGAACTGTTCGGTGTGGATCCGCGGGAACGGGACGGCTAGCCCGTCGAGGACGGTCAGCACATCGGTGATCAACGCAGGTGGACCGCACAGGTAGTAGTCGAGCTGGTTGCGTCGGAACTCGCCGGGCAGCAGCGCCGTGAGCAGCTCCTCATCGACATCACCGGAGGCCCCGGTCCAGCCCGTCGGCGGCTGGCGAACAAGCTCGACGACGGTGAGGTCCAGCCGCTTCTGGAGTGCCGTGAGCTCGTGGCGAAACAGCAGCTCATCGGGGGTCCGCGCGACCATCACCAGCCGGTGCGGGCGCCGGTCGCGGCGGTGCGCCAGGGTCCGCAACATGCTCATCATCGGGGTGATGCCCACCCCACCGGCGATCATCACCAGGCCGGTGGCGGGTTGCAGGTCGACGCTGAAGGCGCCGTGCGGGCCGTCGACCCACACCGGACTGCCCGGGCGCAGCTGGCGCAGCGTGCGGGTGAAATCACCGCTGTGCCGGATGGTGAACTCCGTCCCGGCTCCCAGGTGAGCGCTGGAGGCGATGGTGAACGGGTGCTCCTGGGCCCGGATCGACGGCTTCAGGCGCAGCCAGGCGAACTGGCCCGGCGCGAACTCCAGGGCCCGGCGACCCAGCACATGCCGGTCCCGGCGGGGCTCGAGGACCAGCGTGCTCACGCTGCCGGTCTCCACCCGGACCTCGCGGACCACATATTCGCTGCGGGCACTGAAGACCGGCCGCCACAGCCACCGGTATCCCAGCACCCCCAGCACGCCCAGCGCGAGGACGGCGAACCACGCTCGCATCGCGGCGTCGCGGACCAGGTGGTTGAGCCACCAGATGTGCAACGCGGTGAGCACCAGCACCGAGCCGGCCAGTGCCAGATGCACCCAGCGCCACACCTCGTAGCGGTGCCGCAGCCGCTTGCGCAGCACCGTGAGTCCGATCAGCCCGCCGAGCGCGACGGTGGCGCCAGTGGCTGCTCGGGCGCGATTGGGCGCATGGACAACGTCGAGCAGGCTGGCGTTGGCTGGGTTCGCCGCCACCACCAGGGCGATGTGCAAGAGCACGAGCACTGCGACGACCAACCCAGCGAAGCGGTGTATCCCGAGCACCCCCTCAATGCCGAGCGTGCGGGTCAGCGAGCGCAGCCGGGACGGCAGCACGACCGCGCAGACCAGCATCGAGGTGGCGAGCAGTCCCATCCCGACGGACAGCCCGGACAGCAGCGAGGAACCGTCTCCCGTGTGCAGACTGAGCAGCACCGGCGCCAGGAGCACGGCAAGGAAGGCCGTTGCCCACAGCATTCGCTCCAGCTGCCGTCGCATGGCGCGAAACCGTAGGGAGAAGTGGGCACCTAGCCCGCCCAACCTGAGAGCGTTACCGGTCCGTTGTCGCCCATCCAGCCCCGAGGCGCGACGAGCGCCCGCCGGTTACTCCGAACGGCGCGCTGATTACTCCGAATGCCGAGCAACGCACTCAACGACAATCCGTGACATGTTGGACCGCCTGGGTTATCTTGCCGCTTACCGATTGTCCCACGCCGCACGGCGCGGGATTCTTGTCGGCGATGCAGCCTGATCAGCGTCCGGCGGTCCTCCGGCACCCGGTTCTTCTCATGGTGCCGTTGCACCACACAACGAGCCGGGTGCTGCAGGCGCTACGGGCCACCGGGTTCGAGACCCGGATCCTGGACGCCGTGCCGGACGTGCTGGACGCGGCCCGCGCGCGCACCCTCGCCGCAATCGTGCTCGATGTCTCGCTGGCCGGCCCGGATCCCCGGACTTTCCTTGACGAGCTGCGCAGGGTGGCTCCGCAGCTACCGGTCATCGCCCTGACCTCCCGCGAGCAACGGGAGCAGATCGTGTCGCTGCTGCGGGGCTGTCAGGACGACTACCTGATCACTCCATTCCCGGTGGAGGAGTTGGTCAGCCGGCTGCGGTTGCGGGTCCAGGATCAGCTTTCCGTGGACCGGACCGTGCTGCGCGCCGGGGTGGTCGCGGTCGACACCGCCCTCGGCCTGGTCAGCGTCGCCGGCCGGCTGGTGACGCTGTCACCCACTGAGTACGCCCTGCTCGTCGCGTTGGCGGGCCAACCGGGCCAGCCGGTGTCGCAGGACCGGCTTGCCGCGGCGGTCTGGGGGCAGCCCAGATCCTCCAACGTCGTGGAGGTCTATGTCGGTTACCTGCGCCGGAAGCTAGGTGCTGACCGGATCCGCACGGTGCGCGGCGCCGGCTACGCGCTGGACGGTTGATGCCATCGCCGGTGCATCGTCAACCCGCTCGACCCGCAGCCTGAGGGCTGTGCCGACCTCTGCCGACGACACCGCACCGACGATGCGAATCGCAAGACGAGGACCGTCGTTACTCCCAATGGCGTAGCCGTGTGCATCGGCGATCAAGGGGAGAGCGGCATGACCATCCGATCGGCAGCGAAGCATCGGAAAAGCAGGCCAACCAGCCGGGTTCGGGTCGGACCCCGGCGGTGGGCTGGGGTGTTGGTACCGGTGGTGGCGGCCGCTGCGGTTGCTGCTGCGGTCGGCGGGATCAGCCCGGCTGCCGCCCAGCCCAACCCGAACCCCACCGTGACCGTCGGCGGCGATCCGCGAGGGGTGGCAGTCGATGTCGACAACAAGCATGCCTACGTGGTCAGCCACGCTGACAACGCCGTCTGGGTGATCGACACCGCCACCGACAAGGTGATCGGCTCGATTGCTGTTGGTGCCGGTCCGCGCGGTGTGGCGGTTGACCCCGACAGCCGGCACGCCTTCGTGACCAACCACCGCGAGAACTCGGTGAGCGTGATCGACACCGCACACGGGAAGTTGATCCGCAACGTGCCGGTCGGCACGAACCCGACCGCAGTTGCGGTCTTCCCCCGTGACCATTACGTCTTGGTGACCAACTTCTACGGCAACTCGGTAAGCGTGATCAACAGCAAGACACTCGAGGTGGTCGGTGCCGTGCCCGTGGGCGCCAATCCGGATGGGGTCGCCATCGACCCCCAAGGTGAGTTCGCCTACGTGGCCAACAGCGGCAGCAACACGGTAACCGTGATCGACATCAAGGCTCAGAAGGTGGCCCGTACCGTGATCGTCGGCCGCGCCCCACAAAAAGTGGCGATCGACCCCGACGGTCGGCACGCTTACGTGACCAACTTCGGTGACCACAACGTGAGCGTGATCGACTTACCGTCGCAGCTGGGGATAGATCTCTACAACGCCCTCCTGCAAGTCACTACCATTCCGGTGGGCATCAACCCGCGCGGGCTGGCCGTCGACCGCAGCAGCCGCCATGCCTTTGTGGTGAACGTCGCCGACGAGACCATGAGCGTGATCGATACCGAAGCCGGAACGGTGATCGACACTAAGTTCGTCGGTTTCTCACCGGACGAGGTGGCAGTCGGCCCAGACGGCACCGCCTACGTGACCGCCAGGGGCGACGGCACCGTGACGGTGATTCATCCGCCGCGGTAGGTAGCTGCTGGGATCACCGAACTGCGTCGAGCATGTGGTATAGCAGCAGCAGCTGGGTGATCGCCAGCGGCTCGCTGCGGATGCCCTCACCGATCTGGCCCAAGGACGACGGCAGTTCCTTTTCAGCTCCGAGTTCCGCCCAGATCGCCTTCTCCAGTAGCTGGCTCTCCTCACGCGGCACGTATCCGTGCACGTGCAGCGAATCCACCGGCCTGCCGTCCTCGTCGCGGACCAGTTTGAAGTGCATGGCGCGCCGATCGGACTCCCGGAAGACCCCGGTGAGGTCTGGGTGGCGGATCGTTGAGCGCAGCGTCAGCTCGGCCGACAGGGGGGTGTCCGGCGGGTCTTGGCGCGTCTCGATGGGACCGAATCGGACCACGATGTCGGCGGCGGATCGTTGCGGGCGGATGAACTCCGCGGACTCGGGCTCCCGCTTGTCGAGTTCGGCGAGCACCTGCTCAGGTGTGTAGCCGCGCTTGGTGGTGTCCCGCTTGACCTTCCAGGCGCGGCGGATCTCCTCCGGAGGGTCGAGGTACACGGTGACGTCGAAGCATGCCCGGGCCAGCGGGGTATGCAGCGGCAGCAGGCCTTCCACGATCACGAACTCGGTGGGCTCGATGAGTTCGGGCCGGGCGAGCAGACCGGTGTGGTGGTCATAGATCGGTTTGAGCACCGGCTGACCGGTAGCCAGTAGCTGCAGGTGCTGCTCCATGATCTGCACGTAGTTGCAATCCGGGTGCAATGCGGTGAACGGCAATCCCTTGCGTTCCTGCCGGTCGTAACGGTGATAGTCGTCCACACACAGGGAGGTGATCCGGTCGGCACCCAGTGCCTCGACCAGCCCCTTGGTCAGCGTAGTCTTGCCGGCAGCGCTGTCCCCGGCGATCGCGAGCATCACCGGTCGGCTTGCGTTTGACCCGGCGCGCTCCATCCGCAACAACTTATCGGGCACGACACACCTCTTTCTGGAAGCGCCAGCGGCGACCCACGATTCCGGACCGATTCGTGCGCGCCTCCGTCCACTGGTGCCTGACAGTAAGCAAGCTTGTCCGGCATGGCGTCCCCTCCCAGAGGGAAAGGCGAGGGGATCCCCCCAGTCCCCGTTTTTATGTTCCCGGCTAGGCCACCCACGCCGATTACACTCGGCACATGGACAGCCAGCCGCTGCGTGTGGTCTTGGTCGATGACCACGAGATGGTGCGCACCGGCCTCAAGGCGATGCTCGCCCGGTTCGCCGGGCAGGTTCGGGTGGTCGGCGAGGCATCAGATGCGGCGACCGCGCGGCGGGTGGTGGCCGGGCTGGACCCTGATCTCGTCCTCGCCGACGTGCGGCTGGGCGGGGAGAGCGGGCTGGACCTGTGCCGCGACCTCGTGCAGGACTCTCCCGGACGCAAGGTCATCCTGCTCACCGTCTACGACGACGAGCAGTATCTGTTCCAGGCCATGCAGGCCGGGGCGGCAGGCTACCTGCTTAAGCGGATCGACGGTCCGGAGCTGGTCGAACAACTGCAGCGGGTGCACGCCGGTGGGGTGGTGCTCGACGCCGCTCTCAGCGCTCGGGCCGGGGCGTCGGCGGCTCGGTTGAAGGCTGGCGAATTCTGGCCCGGCGCGCACCTGGGCCTGACCCAACGGGAGAGCGAGGTGCTCTCGCTGATGGTGGCTGGCTCGTCCAACCGCGCCATCGCCACCGCGCTGGTGGTCGGTGAGGAAACGGTCAAGAGTCACGTCCGCGGCATCTACCGCAAGCTGGAGGTGACTGACCGAGCCGCGGCGGTGGCCACGGCGCTGCGGGAAGGTCTGTTCCGCTGACGCGGAACAGACCCGTGAGTGCGTAACCGCGCTACAGCACTGTTACGAGCACTGTTACGCACTCACCAGCGCCACCGCGGCGGAGTTGGGACCAACCCGGTCGGCCAGTGCCTGCTGGCCTGCGGCGACCCGCGCGGGATCCCCGTGCCAGGCCTTCAGCGCCGGGTCGACCAACGCGCGACCGAAGGAGAAGGTCAGCGGCCACGGTGTGGCGTGCTGCTGCATCGCGGCCAGGTTCGCGGTGGCCACCTCTGGCGACTGACCGCCGGACAGGAACGCGACGCCGGCCAGCGTCTCGGGCAGCACCGCCAGCAGCGTGGCCACGGTCCGCTCGGCGACCTCCTCGGGGCTGGCTTGCTGGCCCGACGTGGTGCCTGGCACGACCATGTTCGGCTTGAGCACGGTGCCGGCGAGGTCGACTCCGGCCTCGTCTAGCTCTGCCACCACATGCCGCAGTGTCTCCGCCGTGACCTCGGCGCAGCGGTCAATGGTGTGGTCACCGTCCATCAGCACCTCGGGCTCGACAATGGGCACGACCACCGCTTCCTGGCACAGCGCGGCGTACCGCGCCAGCGCATGCGCGTTGGCCCGCAACGCGCGAACGGACGGCTTGCCCTCCCCGATGGTGATCACGGCGCGCCACTTGGCGAACCGGGCGCCTCGCGACACGTAGTCGGCCAACCGCTCCCGCAGCCCGTCCAGACCCTCGGTCACCTTCTCGCCAGGAGCCCCGGCGAGCGGCTTCGCTCCGGTGTCCACCTTGATGCCAGGCAGGATATTCAGCGCGTGGACGGCGAGTGGGAAGGAGTTCCCGTCACTGAGCTTCTGGTTGAAGGTCTCGTCGGCGAGGATCACTCCGCTGATCCCGCTGTGCAGATCCGGTGTGGTCACGAGCAGCTCGCGGTAGGCCCGCCGGTTCTCCGCCGTGGCGGGGACCCCGGCCTTCTCCAACCGGGAGGACATAGTGCCAATGCTCTCGTCGGCCGCAAGGATGCCGCGCGGCCGGCTCACCATCGCCTGGGCAGTCGCGTGCAGTTCCTCGATCATGACTTTGCCTCCGCTGCATCTTCTTCTGGGCCCTCTACGGGGGCGGGCCGGTCCACTCCGCCACCATTGACCCTAGACCGGGACCGGCGTGACATGCCTCCCCCAGTGGGTGGAGCGGGTGGGGGGAGGGTCAGCGACGCAGGGAAAGACGCTCAAGACGCAGCGGACTGCGGGTCGTGTGGTTGCCAGCCGGAGGCCTGCAGATGCTGGACGAACAGCGAGGTGGCGACGCCGGAGTAGGCGCTGACGACCGCGTGCCACGGCCGCCGCATCGGGGTACCCGGAGTGGGCACCTCAACCAGCCGCCCGTCGGCCACCAGGTCGGCGATGGCGTCCCGGGAGACCAACGCGCAACCGAGCTCAGCCACCGTGCCGGCCACCACCGCACCGTTGGAACCCAGCACCAAACGGGGTGGCGTGACGTCCTCGGTCTTCAGGTATGCCTCGGCCGTGGCCCGGATGCCCGATCCCTGCTCGCGCAGCAGCCACGGGGTGGTCGCCCAATCGAATGCCCTGGCGACCGACGGCGCTGCCGCGACCACGAGCTCGTTGGGCTTGGTGGCCACTACCTGGGCCGCGACCCCCGCGGGCGGACGTCCGGCGATGACGAGGTCGACCTCGTGGGCGCTGACCAGGTCCCACACCGGCGCGCTGGGTGCCACCTCCAGCGCCAGTGCGACTTTCGGGTGCCGGCGGCGGAACGCGGCCAGCAGGGCTGGCAGCAGGTGCTCGCCGGCGGTGGTGACCGCAGCGAGCCGCAGCCGGCCCCGTTCCGGATCGAGTTCCTGGACCGCCGCCGCGGCACCCTCATCGAGCAGGCCTAGCACCCGGCGGGCGTATCGGGCGTACACGATGCCGGAGGCGGTCAGCCGCAGCCCACGGCCCACTGGCTCCACCAGGGGCACGCCCAGCTCGCGAGCCAATGCCCCGACCGAGGCCGACACCGCGGACTCGGTGACCGTCAGTCGGCTGGCGGCGGCGCGAACCGAACCGGTGGCTGCCAGTGCCACCAACGTGCGTAAACGAGACTCTGTCATCGACACCCCGTGTCATCGAAACCCCTGCGTCACAGCCACCCCTGAGCAATCAGTGCACAGTCTGCGGCAAAGACTTGATGGACAGACTGATTGTGTACCGCCAAGCTCGGTAGTGACCAGAAAGAGGACCCAAGGAGGCCCAGCGTGACTGAGACCGAAGCCCCCACACCGCAGAAGAAGAAGGCAGATCGCTGGTCGGCCGGGGTCATCCCCTATGCCGAGATGGGCTACTGGGAGCCCGACTACCAGCCCAAAGACACCGATGTCCTCGCCGCGTTCCGGATCACTCCGCAGCCGGGGGTACCGCCCGAGGAGGCTGGTGCCGCTGTCGCGGGAGAGTCCTCGACCGCCACCTGGACGGTGGTGTGGACCGACCGGCTCACCGACTACAAGACCTACCAGGCCAAGTGCTACCGGGTGGACGCGGTACCCGGCGCCGAGAACCAGTACATCGCCCACATCGCCTACGACATCGACCTGTTCGAGGAAGGGTCGATCGCCAACCTCACCTCCTCGATCATCGGCAACGTGTTCGGGTTCAAGGCGCTGAAGGCGCTGCGGCTGGAGGACATGCGGATCCCGCTGCACTACGTCAAGACCTTCCAGGGTCCAGCGCACGGGATCGTCACCGAGCGGGAGTACCTGGACAAGTTCGGCCGGCCGCTGCTCGGCGCCACCACCAAGCCCAAGCTGGGCCTGTCGGCCCGCAACTACGGCCGGGTGGTCTACGAGGCGCTGCGTGGTGGGCTGGACTTCACCAAGGACGACGAGAACATCAACTCCCAGCCGTTCATGCGCTGGCGCGACCGCTACCTGTACTCGATGGAGGGGGTGAACCGCGCGTCGGCGGCCACTGGCGAGATCAAAGGTCACTACCTCAACGTCACCGCAGCCACGATGGAGGACATGTACGAGCGGGCCAGCTTCGCCAAGGAGCTCGGCAGCGTCATCATCATGATCGACCTCACCATCGGCTTCACCGCGATCCAGTCGATG
>DATHTJ010000064.1:0-1716 GCA_035463315.1 Pseudonocardiaceae bacterium | reverse complement strand
TGCCGGTGACGTTGCCGGCCGTCCGCCACGTCGGCCTCAACAGCATCCGGCGACGGCGGCGGTGGGCGATGGCCGTCTACGTCGCGTCGTACGTCGCCGTGTGGGTGCTGTTCGGGGTGCTGGCTCTCGCGCTCCTCTGGGCCCTGAGGTCAACCGGTCCTGATGAGCGCCAGCTCGTCGTAGGCGTGCTGGTGATCGCGACCCTGTGGCAGCTGACGGCGTGGAAGCGGCGAGCGGTCCTCGCCTGCCAGCGCACCGTGCCGCTGCCACCGACCGGATGGCGTGCTGATTACGGCTGCGCGCATTTCGGTGTCCGTCAGGCGGGACGCTGCGTCATCTCGTGCTGGCCGCTGATGGTGCTGATGGCCGTGATCGGGCACGGCAACCTCATCGTCATGGCAGCGCTCACCGCCGGCATCGTCGCCGAGCAGCGTGTCTTGGCCGGACGGCGTCTCATCGCGCTGCTCGGTGGCGCGCTCGCCGTGGCCACCGTCTGGACCGTGCTGTTCGGCTGAACGCTGCTCTACAGTGACGGGAGGAGGGGACGTGGATCCGGAACTGACAGCGTTGACGTCAACGGCGGCGACCACGGTGGTGCAGCTGCTGGCCACGGCGGCGTGGGAGCAGGCCGCGAGCGCGGTGGGCCGGTTGTGGCGGCGGGTGCATCCGGAGCGGGCCGAGACGGTGCAGGCCAAGCTGGAGGAGAGCCGTGCTGAGGTGCTGGCTGCTCGGCAGGCCGGGGATGAGCAGGTCGAGCAGGCTCTGGTGGGTGAGTGGCACGGTCGGCTGCGGCGCCTGATGGTTGCTGACCCGCAGCTGGTGGATGAGTTGCAGCGGGTGGTGGCGGAATTGCGTTCGGTGCTGGCGGACGTCGATCCCGCGCAGAACACCACGATCACCATGCAGGCCACGACGTTCGGCAGTAGCCGGGTGAACCAAGCGGGTCGTGACCTGCACATCACCACCGGGGAGTGATCGGTGGGACATTCCGGGGAGCGGCCCCCGGAACTCTCGACGCCGCAGCCGGCGGGGGAGTCTGTTCGCCAGGAGGCACACGCTTCTGGTGACGCGCGCATCAATCAAGCCGCCCGGGACCTGCACCTGCACTATCCGGACGGTGTGCGGCGGGTTGAGTCAGGTACGGATGCGGGGGAGTGTCCGTATCCGGGGTTGGCGTCATTCGGTCGTGAGCAGGCAAGGTGGTTTTTCGGCCGGGATCAGCTGACCGCGGAGCTGACCGCGCGCCTTGATGCCCGACTGCGTGCGGGTGGCGTGCAGGTGGTGGTGGCACCGTCGGGGGCTGGGAAGTCCTCGCTGCTGCAGGCCGGTCTGCTCCCCCAACTGGACAGTGGCGCCCTGCCGGGGTCGAACCTATGGCCCAAGATGGTGTTCACTCCCACTGGGCACCCGCTGGCCGCATTGGCCACCCAGATCGCCGAACTCACCGGTGCCGATCCGGCAACCCTGGCGGAGGAGCTAGCGGCCAATCCGCAGCAGGCCGAGGTGGTGCTGCGCGGTCTCCTTGGTGGGAAGGATTCGGGTGCCCGGGCTGTCGTGGTGGTGGATCAGTTCGAGGAGCTGTTCACCCTGTGCCTCAGCGATCAGCAGCGGCGCGCGTTCATCGAAGCGCTGTCACAGCTGGCTAGCCCACCGCACCCGGTCGGGTTGGTCGTGGTGGGTGTCCGGGCGGACTTCTACGCCGCCTGCGCCAACTAC
>DATHTJ010000063.1:0-2177 GCA_035463315.1 Pseudonocardiaceae bacterium | reverse complement strand
TTCGCTGCGTTCCGCGCGTTCCCACCATGCTGCTTTCCCCTCCCGCTTTCGCGTTCAGGTTGGGTGGGTGTCCCAGAGGTCACCTCCTCCCGAACCTCTGCCCCCTGCGGGGGCGATCCAGCGCCGAGTTAGACGGCGCACCGTCTCCGCATACCGGGCTCTCCACGTGTCTTGCCCGTTGATCAATTTCCTGTGGTGGTTGTTGTCGGTTGCGGGGTCCAGGGTGTCGGGATTTTGCTGCCGCGGTAGCGGTAGCGGTAGCAGGCCGCCACCACCAGCCAGCCGGACAAGGCAGCGGCACGGTCTTCCCCACTGGCTAGGTGCGCTCAGCGATCCCGCAGGGTGAGCATGGTCCGGACGGCGCTGCGGTCGGGTTTGCCCACGCCGCGCAGCGGTAGCGTGTCGAACAGGATGATCTCCTTGGGGGCCTGTGGCGGGGTTAGCAGGCGGCGGGCGGCGGCGCGCAATGCGGCGAGGTCCGGGGGCCGCTCCGGATCGGCGGGTACCACCACGGCGGTGACCCGCTCGCCCCACTCCGGGTCGGGCAGGCCCACCACGCAGGCGGCGGCTACCCCAGGCAGGCCGGTGAGCACGGCTTCCACCTCGGCTGGGGCAACGTTGAGCCCACCGGTGACGACCACGTCGTCAGCTCGGCCGAGCACCTGCAGCCGGCCCTGGCCGTCGAGCCGTCCGAGATCGGAGGTCCGGAACCAGCCGTCCCGAAACGCTGCGGCGGTGTCCTCGGGTGCGTCGAGGTACCCGGTGGCCAGCATCGGACCGGCTAGCTCGAGGCGCCCCTCGCCATCCACCCGGACCCGGGTCCCGTTCAGCGGCCACCCGTCATAGACGCAGCCACCTGCGGTCTCGGTCATGCCGTAGCTGGTCACCACCCGCACTCCCGCCGCCCGGGCCCGCCGCAGCAGCCGGTCAGGTGCAGCGGCACCACCGAGCAACACCGCGTCGAAGCCGGTAAGTGAGCCGGGATCCGCGTCGAGCAGCCGCGCCAGCTGGGTGGGCACCAGTGCGGTGTAGCACCGCCCCCCGGCGTCCCGGGCCAATCGCTGTGCGGCGGCGCCGAATGTGGCTGGATCGAACCCGCCGCGCAAGTCGAGCACCGCGGGCTGGCTGCCGGCCAGCGCCGCCCGGACCAGCACCTGCAGCCCGGCGACGTGCTGCGCGGGCAGCGCCAGCAGCCACCGGCCGGGACCGCCGAGCCAGGCCTGCGCGGCCGCGGCCGAGGCGGTCAACGCGGCGGCACTGAGCTGCACCCACTTGGGCTGCCCGGTGGAGCCCGAGGTGGTCACCACGACCTGGCCGGGTCCCGGGTCCCGGGGCGGGGGTGCGGCCCCGGTGGTCAGCGGCGCCACCGCCTCGCCCCCCGCCAGCACGGCGTGCAGCGCGCCATCCAGCTCCCGGACCGCCTCCGGTGACCCGTCACAGTGGATCACCCGCATCGCGGGACCGCTCCCGATCCCCCGAGTTCGGGACGTCTAGAGCGCATCGGTCCTCCGCCCTTCCCGATGGTGCTCGACTGATCCGAACCGTACTGGTGCGCTATGCCGCGACGGCGCGGTGTCTAGTCATGCTCTCGCCATGGGTCGTGGCTGGTCCACTACGGTCACGGCCTGATGAGCACCGAAGGGCGGGCCGGCTTGTGACGGATAAGGTGATCGATAACCCGATCCTGAACCGCCCGTACGACGAGCCGAGCCGACACTTCGCGTTTGACGACGAAGGCATCACCGACCGGATCGAGAACTCGCGGCGCCCGCCCTCCTACTTCGTGCCGGTACCAAGGCCCCGCCAGGGAACCCGCCAACGGGAGTTCGCCGAGTTCACCGCGGACCAGATCCGGCTCAACGCGGACGGCCATCTACCTCTCCGAGGTTGCTTTGCAGGACACCGATGTGTGGATGCGCAACGCGCTGGCGCACGTGACAGGATTCAGCAGTGATGGAGACGCTTCGGTATCCGTTACTGGCAAGCGCTTGAAGCTCGTCGGAAAGAGCTCGGCCCCGCTCCGTGGAGCGTCACGCTGCTGAGTGGTGGACTCTCCCTGCGGGTCCGGAGACGGAAGTAGGGTGGCTGCGGAACAGCGGGGGCAGGAACCGCAGCATCAGCATCGACCAGGTCAGGTGGGTCAGCATCGGCGCCTGGATGCCGCCGGTGGCCCGGCG
>DATHTJ010000062.1:0-2755 GCA_035463315.1 Pseudonocardiaceae bacterium | reverse complement strand
TGCATCGGCGCCGGTCGGTGCTGGTGCGGATGACCGAGACCGGTGAGCGGTTGGAGACGGTGCGGATCTCCAACGACCCGGAGTACCTGCGGGCGGTGATGACCCGTGCCGGCGAGGCCCCGGATGTGGTCCTGGAGGCGTGCTACGGCTGGTACTGGGCCGCGGACACCCTCGCCGAGCTGGGCGCGACGGTGCATCTGGCGCATCCGTTGGGCGTGAAGATGTTCTCGCTGCGGCGGGTGAAGAACGACGAACTCGACGCCGGGGACCTGGCCGATCTGTGGCGGATGGGCCGGCTGCCCGAGGCGTGGATCGCCCCACCCGCGACGCGGGAGCTGCGTGGCTGGGTGCGTCACCGCGCCAAGCTGGTCGGGCTGCGCTCGAACCTGAAGTGCCAGATCCACGCCGTGCTCGCCGGCGCGGGCGTGCAGGTCGGGATGAGCGATCTGTTCAGCGCCGGCGGACAGGACCTGCTGGCCCGGGTCGCGTTGACCCCGGAGTCGCGGGCGCGGGTCGACTCGGCGCTGCGGCTGATCGGCGGGCTGGACTTCGAGATCGAACTGTTCGGCAAGCTGGTGGCCGGCCGGCTCCGCGCCGACCGCGGCTACCTCGCGATCCAGGCCCTCCCCGGGGTGGGTCCGGTGCTGGCCGCGGTGTTCGTGGCCGAGATCGGCGACATCGGCCGTTTCCGCCGGGCCGAGCAGTTGGCCTCGTGGGCCGGGCTGACCCCGAAGCATCACGAGTCCGACACCACCGTGCACCGTGGCCCGATCACCAAACAGGGCAGTCGCCTGGTCCGGTGGGCCGCGGTCGAGGCCGTGCAACGCGTGCCCGCGCACACCCGGCTCGGGCAGGTCCGCGACCGGGTCGCCCACCGGCGGGGCCGCAACATCGGGGTGGTCGCCGCCGCCCGGGAGCTGACCGAGCTGGTGTTCTATGGGCTGCGTGACGGCCGCGTCCGCTGCCTGACCCCGCCCGCAGCCACCCGGCCGGACACCGCGAACCCGGCGGCGTGAGCCGACCGCAAGCCCGTGGTGGGCGCGGGTCGTGCAGGTCATGACCCCCGCGTGCACGCGGCGTGGTCGCCCCGTCTGATTGACCTCGCCCACCACGAACCCTTGTCGCAGCACTCCATGCCGCGCGCCCTGCAGCGGCGAAGGGATGACCGACAGCCCCCACCGGGGCCTGTCCACCAACTGGGCCACCGGCCCTGGAGCACGCACCCGACCCCCTACCCCGGCCCAAGGGAGCACCCCGGCAACTTCTTCTCCGCCTCGAACAGCATGCGCCGCGCGGCGTCGACGTCCAGGACCTCCGGCCGCTCCGCGGTCGGCCCTGCGGGCCGATCCTGGACCCCGACGCCTATCCCGGCGCGCCCACAAGCAGGCGAAGAACCGCAAGAGAAAAGATCACCTACTCGAACACGGGGTTGACCGACCCCGCCCCTGCTCCGAAAATCCCGCAACCCGCCGGTGTCAGGCCGCCTCGTGGGGTTCTCGCGGTTCGATGGTGACCTGCAAGCCGAGGGCCTGGAGTTGGCGCACCGCCCGGCGGCGTATCTGCTCGTCGGTGGTCTTGCGGACCACAGCGGCACCGGGGTCGTCGTAGAGCGCGCCGGTGGACAGCAGGTTCCAGGCGATCACCAGGATCTTGTGGCTCACCGCCATGATCGCCTTCTGCTTGCCCTGTCTGCGCATGATCTGGCGGTAGTAGGCCGACAGATAGGTGTCCTTGGTCTTGACCGCGGCCCATGCACACTCGGTGAGCACGTCGGCCAACCACGGCGAGCCCTTGCGCGGCTTGGCCGAGCCGCGTTTCCCGGCGGACTCGCGCTGGCCCGGGCACCGACCCGCCCAGGACGCCAGGTGCCCGGCGGTCGGGAACTGGCTCATGTCCGGGCCGATCTCGGCGAGGATCACCTCGGCCGCCCGCGGCCCGACCCCGGTGATCGAGTCCAGGATCATCAGCTGGCCGGCCCACGGCTCGACCAGCTCGGCGATCCGCTGCGACAGCACCTCGATGTCGGCCTCCAGCGCCTCGACATGCGCCAGCATCCGGGCCAGCAAGAACGCGTGGTGCTCACCGAACCGGGCGGTCAGCGCCTTCCGCAGCTGCGGCAGCTTGGCCCGCAGCCGAGCCCGGGCCAGATCGGCCAGCACCTGCGGGTCGCTCACCCCGTCGATCAGGGCCCGCATCATCTCCCGCCCCGACACCCCCATCACGTCGGTGGCCACCGTCGCCAGCTTCACCCCGGCATCCTCGAGGACCTTGTGCAGCCGGTTGACCTCACCGGTGCGGGCCCGGACCAGCGCCTTGCGATACCGGGTCAGATCGCGCAACTCCCGGAACGGGCGCGGCGGCACGAAGCTGGGCCGCAGCAACCCGTAGGACAGGAGCTCCGCGATCCACTGCGCGTCGATCACATCGGTCTTACGCCCGGGCACGTGCTTGAGGTGCTGCGCATTGACCAGCAACACCTCGAACTCGTCCTCGAGCAGATAGTACGGGGCCTTCCAGTACACCCCCGTGGACTCCATCGCCACGTGCGTCACCTCGACCGAGACCAGCCAGCCCCGCAGGGCCACCAAGTCCGGAACCGTCGCCCCGAACGATCGGATCTCCTCGGTCAGCTTCCCCGCCGAGTCGACCAGCCGCACACACACCACCAGCAGCGCCTGCCCGACATCGATCCCGGCGCACCGGTCGATCAACCTGCGCATCCCACACCTCCGCGTCCGCCACCACCTCGGCGTGC
>DATHTJ010000061.1:0-17382 GCA_035463315.1 Pseudonocardiaceae bacterium | reverse complement strand
CCTTTGCCCACGATCGACATGCAGGGTGGCCGCGAACAGCGCGATCCACCCGGCCGCAGTGAGCAGGCGACGGCGCTGGGCGAGGGTGGCTCGACCCTCCAGCAGCGAGCCGATCTGGCGAGCGCTGGTACGCACGTCGCGGAGCAGCTCGTCGGCGGGCTGAGGAGTGTAGGCCCGGGCCATCCGCTCGACGCTGAGGTCGAGACGGTGGACATGCGCCCGCGCGGCCAGGGCCGCCAGGGACAGCCCAGCATCGGTGCGTCGGCGTGCCAGCTCCTCGGCGAAGTCCGCCCGCTTCATCCCCTGCTCCCGTTGTCGCCTGGATCGTGGCCTCGACAGGAGGCGACAGGGGCTCCCGGCGGCCGGCCGATCTCAGAGTGAACGTCTTCATGATGGCTCGGCGCTGCTCCCACAAGGGGCCGTATGGTCCGGCTGCCAGTCAGATCGACCCGCTGGAACTAAGCCGAGTGATTGTGTCGCGGCGGCGTCGGCCCTGAGGGGCCTTCGTTCGATGATTGAGCGAGGCTAGCTCCTGCTCAGGGCGGCGTCGTGAAGCTCCCGCGGCGACACGCCGATCGGGGTCTATTGCGGAATCTGCGGTCAACGCTAGACAGCCGGATACTGTCCGAGGATGGATCCGGTGCGCAACCCGTTCGCCCCCGGTGCCGGGCAGCGGCCACCCGAGCTGACCGGGCGGGACCGTGAGCTGGCCGCCTTCGACGTGGTGCTGGAACGAGTGGCCCGCGGCCGCCCGGAACGGTCCCTGGTGCTGACCGGCTTGCGCGGGGTGGGCAAGACGGTGCTGCTCGGCGAGCTCCGGTCGATGGCGCTGCGCCGCGGGTGGGGTGCGGGCAAGGTCGAGGCCCGGCCGGACGGCGGGCTGCGCCGGCCGCTCTCGGCCGCGCTGCACCGTGCGGTGCGCGATCTGGCGCTGCGCCACCGCGCCCCGGACCGGGTCGAGGAAGTACTCGGGGTGCTCAAGGCGTTTGCGCTGCGCGCCGCACCGGAGGGCGCCAAGCTGCGGGACCGCTGGCAACCGGGCATCGACGCGCCGGTCGTCGCCGGCCGGGCCGACTCCGGGGATATCGAGATCGACCTGGTGGAGCTGTTCACCGAGGTCGCCGAGCTGGCCGCCGACGTCGGCACCGGGGTGGCGCTGCTGATTGATGAGATGCAGGACGTGGCGCCCCACGACGTCTCCGCGCTGTGCGCCGCGTGCCACGAGCTGTCCCAGTCCGGGGCGCCGCTGGTGGTGGTCGGGGCGGGACTGCCGCACCTGCCCGCGGTGCTCAGCGCGTCGAAGTCCTACTCCGAGCGGCTGTTCCGCTACCTGCGGATCGATCGGCTGGATCGCGCCGACACCGACCGCGCGGTGGTCGCGCCGATCGAGCGGGAGAACGCCGCGATCACCCAGGACGCGCTGGACACGCTGTTCGAGACCTCCGGCGGCTACCCCTATTTCGTGCAGGCATACGGCAAGGCCGCGTGGGACGCCGCCCCAGCGTCGCCGATCGGGATCCTCGACGTTCACGTGGCCGCTCCCGAGGCCGAGAGCGAGCTCGCCGTCGGGTTCTTCGGCTCCCGGTTCGAGCGGGCCACTCCGGCCGAGCGCGAGTACCTGCAGTCGATGGCCGAGCTCACCGGGGGTCGGGACGAGCCGGTCGGCACCACCCAGGTGGCCGACCGGCTGGGGCGCCGGGCCTCATCGCTGTCCCCGGCGCGGGACAGCCTGCTCAAGAAGGGGCTGGTCTACTCCGGGGAACGCGGGCAGATCGCGTTCACCGTCCCGCACTTCGGGCGCTTCCTGCTCGGCCGGCCAGCCATGTGATCACCACTCGAACGAGTGAACCGCGAGAAGGTTGGCAGAGGCTTGTAACGGTGCCGTAGCGCCTAGCGATGAGACGGATAGCCCCGTGATGCTGGTGGACCCCCGACCCGGCAGCCTCACGGGGCTTTCCCATGTCACGGCCCTCGCACTGGAGGCTCACGGGAGGCCACTGTGGTTCGGGCCGCACTGAGCAGCGCCGGCGGGGGCACTACCCTCGTCGCCGTGTCCGACAGCAAGCTTGAGATCCAGATGCTCCACGACCGCGTCATGGTGCGCCTCGTGGGCGAGGAGGGCGAGCGCCGGAGCAGCGGTGGAATTCTCATCCCGGCGACGGCGCAGGTGGCCAAGCGGTTGTCCTGGGGCGAGGTGTACGGGATCGGTAACCACGTCCGCACTGTCCAGGTGGGCGATCGGGTGCTGTTCAACCCCGAGGATCAGTTCGAGTTCGAGGTGCGCGGGGGCACCTACCTGGTGGTGCGGGAACGGGATCTGCAGGCCGTTGCCAGTGAGCGCACCGAACATGGAACCGGCCTTTACTTGTGACGTCAACATGACAGGGACTGGTGCCAACGGGAGTGCCGGCTCGTGGAGGGGAAAGGGGTGCGGTGCCTGACACGCCGGCACGGCTCGCGACATGGTCAAGGTTCGGCAAGCAGGCCCGGACCGACGACACCGCCGAGATCTCGCCGATCTCCGAGGCAATGGACGTTGCCCCCGATCCAGCCGAAGGGACACCACCGCTTCCGCGGTGTGATGATGCGCGGGGTGATGATGCCCAGTGCGACGATCCGCAGGGCGGGGATCCGGGGAACCGCGGTGGGGCACTGCGCCGTAGTGGGATCACCATGGCGGTGGCGCTCGGGTTGCTCGCGCTGGTCTACGGGATCGACCTGGCGATGTCCCATGATGACGTGCCACGCGGCGTCACCGTCGCGGGTGTCGACGTCGGCGGGATGCAGCGCACCGCGGCCGAGCAGCGGCTCCGGGAGCGGCTCGAGCCACGGCTGAACCATCCCCTCGCCCTGCAGGCCGGTGACGTCAGCACCACTCTCGACCCGGTGCGGGCTGGTCTCACCCTGGACTGGCCCGGCACGCTCGACCAGGCGGGCGCCCAGCCACTTAACCCGTGGACCCGCCTGGCCTCACTGTGGCGGAGCCGCGAGGTCGGCGTGGCGACCAGCGGTAACCGGACGGCGCTGGCCGCGGCGCTGGAGGGGCTGCGCACCCAGGCCGACCGGGAGCCGGTCGAGGGCACCATCCGTTTCGACGGCGCGCGGCCGATCCCGGTTGACCCCAAGCCTGGCCAGCGGCTGGACGTGCCCGCCGCCACCAACGTGGTGCTCGCGGTCTGGGTCCGCGGCGGCACAGTGCGCGTCCCGGTCGCAACGCTGCCGGTGAGCACCACCCCCGACGGAGTCCAGGCGACGCTGCGCGACGTCGTCGAGCCCGCGGTGTCCGGTCCCGTCACGGTCACCGGTGACGGCAAGGACGCCGTGCTCACGCCGGAGATCATCGCGGCGGCGCTGCGGTTCGCCCCGGACGGCCAGGGTGGCCTGACCACCACCATCGACGATCCCACGGTGATCGCCGCGCTGGAGCCGCAGCTCGCCTCGACCCAGCGACCAGGCAAGAACGCCGAGATCCTGATCCAGGGCGGCGCGCCGGTAGTGCTGCCCTCGGTCGACGGTCGCAGCATCGACTGGGCCGCCAGCGTGCGTCCGCTGCGTGACGTGCTGCGCATCTCCGGACGCGAGCGAACCATGGCGGCCAGCTACGTCACCTTGCCCCCGAAGCTGAGCACCGAGCAGGCCCACGCGCTGGGAATCACCACCCAGATCAGCACCTTCACCACCGGCGGGTTCGCCCCGGACTCCGGGCAGAACATCCGTCGCGTCGCCGAGCAAGTCAACGGTGCGATCGTGCGGCCAGGGCAGACGTTCAGCCTCAACGGTCATACCGGCCCGCGCAACGCCGCCGCCGGGTACGTGGAGGCGGGCATCATCGACCACGGTCGTCCCGGCCGGGGCATCGGCGGTGGCATCTCCCAGTTCGCCACCACGATCTACAACGCCTCGTACTTCGCGGGCATGACGGATATCGAGCACAAGGAGCACAGCTACTACATCAGCCGGTACCCGGCTGCCCGTGAGGCCACCGTGTTCGAGGGTGCCATCGACGTCAGGTTCCGCGACGACTCACCCACCGGCGTCCTCATCCAGACAGCCTGGACCCCGACCTCGATCACCGTGACGTTCTGGGGCACCAAACACGTCGACGTCGAGTCGATCACCGGGCCGCGTACCAACATCACCGAACCGAAAACCCAGACCATCTACGGCCAGCCATGCACCAGCAGCCGCGGATCGCAGGGTTTCACCGTCACCGACACCCGAGTGATCCGCGATGCCAACACCAAAGCGGAGATCAGCCGGCGCACCCGCGCGGTGGTGTACGACCCACAACCGCGCGTGATCTGCGCGTAACCCACCCTCCCTCAACCGCATTCAGCGGGGTTATCAGGCACCGAATAACCCCGCTGAGCCCGTTGAATGCGGTCAGAAGGCGTCCTCGGGCACGTCCATCAGGGTGTTGTCGGTGGCCTCGACGATGGCGCGGCGGGCGGTGAGCTCGGGCAGGATGTTGCGGGCGAAGAACGAGGCCGCCGCGACCTTGCCCTGGTAGAAAGCCTGATCCTTGGCGGTCACCGCGCTGCCCAGGGCGGTCAGGGCCACCTCGGCCTGGCGCAACAGCAGCCAGCCGATCAGCACGTCGCCGGTGCTCATCAGCAAGCGCACGGTTTGCTGGGCGACCTTGTAGGTGTTGCGCGGATCCTCCTGGGCCGAGCTCAGGAAGCCGATCATGGTCCCGAGCATCGCCTGCAGGTCACCCAGCGCGGTCGCCAGCAAGCCCCGCTCCTCCTTGAGCCGGCCGTTGCCACCGTCGACGTCCAGGAATGCCTGGATCTCGTTATTCAGGTGCCCGATCGCCTGACCCCGATCCCGGACGATCTTGCGGAAGAAGAAGTCCTGGGCCTGGATGGCCGTGGTGCCCTCGTACAGACTGTCGATCTTGGCGTCGCGGATGTACTGCTCGATGGGGTAATCCTGCAGGAAGCCGGATCCGCCCAGGGTCTGTAGTGACAGCGTGAGCATCTCGTAGGCCCGCTCGGAGCCGACGCCCTTGACGACGGGCAGCAGCAGGTCGTTGACCCGCGCGGCCAGCTCGGTGCCCTCGCCGCCGATCTCGACCGTGTCCTGGTAGGTCGCGGTGTAGAGGTACAGCGCGCGCAGACCCTCGGCGTATGCCTTCTGCAGCATCAGCATCCGGCGGACGTCGGGATGGTGGGTGATCGTGACCCGCGGCGCGCTCTTGTCGTGCATCCGCGTGATGTCGGCGCCCTGCACGCGCTCCTTGGCGTACTCCAGCGCGGTGAGGTATCCGGTGGACAGCGTCGCGATGGCCTTGGTGCCGACCATCATCCGGGCGTACTCGATCACCTGGAACATCTGCGCGATACCGTTGTGCACGTCGCCGAGCAGCCAGCCCACCGCAGGCGTCCCGTGCGCGCCGAAGGTGAGCTCGCAGGTGGTGGAGACCTTGATGCCCATCTTGTGCTCAACGCCGGTGACGAAGACGCCGTTGCGTTCGCCGAGCTCACCGGTGTCCGTGTCGAAGTGGTACTTCGGGACCAGGAAAAGCGACAGGCCCTTCGTGCCGGGCCCCGCACCGTCGGGGCGGGCCAGCACCATGTGCATGATGTTCTCGGTCAGATCGTGCTCGGCCGAGGTGATGAAGCGCTTCACGCCCTCGAGGTGCCACGAGCCGTCGGGCTGGGGGATGGCCTTGGTGCGCCCGGCGCCCACGTCCGACCCCGCGTCGGGCTCGGTGAGCACCATGGTGGCCGCCCAGCCCTTGTCGATCATGAATTGGGCCCAGCGCCGCTGCTCCGCGGTGCCGTTGGTGTGCACCACGCGGGCCATGCTCGGACCGCCCATGTAGATGAAAGCGGCTGGGTTGGCGCCCAGCATCAGCTCCGACCCGGCCCAGCGCAGCGTCGCCGGCGCACCGTAGCCGCCCAGCTCGGTGGGCAGGTCCAGCCGGTACCACTCGCCGTCCCAGAGCGCCCGGAAGGACCTCTTGAACGCCGCGGGGAGTTCGACGGTGTGCGCGTCGGGGTCGAATACCGGTGGGTTGCGGTCGGACTCGGCGAAGGACTCCGACAGCGGCCCGCGGGCCAGCCGGTCGATCTCGGCGAGCACGTCGTGGGCGGTGTCGAGGTCCATCTCCGCGAACGGGCCGACGCCCATCAGGTCCTGCGCCCGGAACACCTCAAACAGGGTGAACTCCAGGTCGCGGAGGTTGCTCTTGTAGTGGCCCATGTCCTCGCTCCGAAACAGCCGTGGTTCCTACTCGTCGGTAACAAGCGTATTACCGGCTAGTAACCTCGGGCAAGTCTCACCCGCCGCCGGGTGAGTAGGCTCACTCTCAGGCTCGTGGTGCCTGCGCAGCAGAGAGCCCCATCGCAGGTCGGGGGGGCGGGCGCTGCGCGGGGCTCTCTGGCCCGTCTGTCGTTATCCGGCGGGGCATTGTTACTCAGTACGCGGAGCGAACTGATCGACGCACTAGGTAGTTATCTCGATGAATTACGTACGGCTACTGATTGCGCATGACGCTACTGCTTGGGCACGGTGTGTGATGCCAAGTCGGTACTGCCGCCGGTGAGGCGTTTTCCGTGCCCGGACTACCGGGACCGCCTTTCCTAGGAGGATTCCATGTCTGATGCAATGGGTTTTGCTGAGCTCGAGGGGCAGCATGTAGAGCTGCTGCCGGCCCGTACCGTCTTGTCCCTGTTCAGGGTAGGCGGCCAGGGCGCTAACGGCAGTCAGGGTACTGCCGGCAGCGATGGCCAGAGTGTTCCCGGCACTACCATGTGGAACCTGTTCGGCTTAGCCCAGTACGGCTACACCTCCCCTGAGGGCTGCGTCAGCGCCAGCAGCAGTCATGGCGAGGCGAGCTACTGCCACTGAGCCGGGCCCGGCGCCGCTGCGACATCGAGTCCGATGAGGATCTTGCACCTGGTGGGGTTGCTCAGCAGGTGGCGGTGTAGCGGCAGGCGACCACCGTGGGTTGTTCGACCGGGCGACCGGCGTCGATCGACCAGGCCAGGCGGATGTACTGGGCGTGCGTCCACGCCAGCGGCGTCGCCGAGGTGGTGCCGGTGCCGGGACGCGCGCGGTCCGGGGCGGGGGAGCGGTCGTCCCACACCTGCTCGGGAAGCATGCGCGCGCTGCCCGCCGTTGCGGCGATGGCTTTCAACGCCCGGGTGGCCGAGCCCCGGTCGCCGGCCAGCAGGTCGTACTCGCCGCGTTCGCCCGCCAAGATCGGCCACAGGCGGCCGTAGGTGCGGTGCGGGGTGGGCTGGTCGACGTTCCACGGCCCGCCGTCGGCGCGTTCGCCGTAGCCGTCGCCGGTGAACCGGTGCCAGAAACGCCCGGCTGGGGTGGTGGTGGCTAGCTGTTTGTCGATCACCGCGAGGGTGTTGCGGATGACCGGGTCGGTCGCAGGCTTGACGCCGAGGCGTACCAGCTCCAGGAAGCTGGGGTCGACGACGGCGCGCTGATCGATCTGGCCGGGGTTGTTGTCGCCGAGATTGTAGGTGGTGCCCCGGTCGGGCTGGCCGTCCTTGGTGAGCCGCAGGTAGTAGGGCCCATCGGAGAGCGGTCCGGTGCTGGTGGCCGTCCACTTGTCCACTGCGGACTGCCAGCGGTCGGCGATCGTGAGGTAGCGCTCGGCGCCCGCGGTGTCCCCCGCGCGCGTGAGGAGGTCGGCGAGGCAGACCAGTCCGGCGACCGCGGAGGCGATGGTGGCGGGGGAGTAGCCGCTGTGGTTCTCCCAGCGTTCCTGTTCGCTCCACGGCGCGGTGTTGCCGTCCATGCGGTAGTTCACCAGAAACTCCGCGGCCCGGCGCAGACCATCCAGCGTGGCCTTGTCGGTGCGGCCGAGCAGCCCGGCGAGCAGCATCGGGGCGGCGGTCTCGTCGAGTTGCACTTTTGTCCAGTACGGCGTGCCGTCCACGCGGGTGTTCTGCGTCAGGTGCCCGTCGGGGCGTTGCTGGACCCGCAGCATGTAGTCGAGCGCGCGATCGGCGCCCGCGCGGTCTCCCGCGGCGAGCATCGCGCTAGCCACCTGGTACAGGTCCCGGGGCCACACCAGGGCGTAGGAGCCGAACTCCTCGGCCACCGTGCGATCGAAGCCGAAGGCCCACGGCATGGAGGGGGAGGCAATGAAGGCGCCGGGGTGGCGCTTGTCCTCGGTGGCCGCCAGCACCATCAGCGAGGTGGTGTAGAGATGCTGGTCGCCACGGACGGCGGCGGGGAAGCGAAGCCCTCGAAGGTAGTTCCGCCACCCGTCCGCATAGGACTTCGCGATGGGGGAGAACCCTTGGCGCAGCGTGGATCGCGCGGTGGCCAGTGCCTCATCGCGGTGGGCGCCGAAGCCGAGCGCGAGGGTGGCGCGTTGCCGGACGAGCCCGTCGATGGTGAGCTGGCCGGTCTGCACGACGTTGCCGGGCCCGGCTTGGGGGTAGCGCCAGTCGAGCGTGCCGTCCGCAGCGAGGTCGGTCCAGCCGTCGCTGGTGCCAAGGTAGCCGTTGGAGGTCGCGATGAAGCCGGGTTCGGCGACGAGCGCGCTGGCGGCAGACCCATCGGAGGCGACGAGGGCGTCGCCGGCTGTCGCAGCGGCGTCGTCCTTGCCTTCCCTTGTCAGCGACGGGTCGTAGTAGGCGAAGGCCTGCAGTGGCCGGCCGGTCAGGGAGCGGAGTTCCACGTCGGTGACGACCGTGGCGCGCTGGGGGTCGGTGACGTAGGTGAGCGAGGCGGTCCAGCCCCCGCCCGTGGCGGTCTGGCGGAGCGTGAGGCTGCCCTCGTCGTACTGCTCGGTGCGGACATCGACGTCCTGGAGGCGTTGTGGCGCACCGGTTCCATCGCTGACGATCAGTTGCAGTTCGCGGACCGCGGGGGTGCTGAGGTCGGGGTAGAAGACCTCGGTCATGCCGGTGCGGCCGAGCGTGAACCACACCGGGCTACGGTCGGACCGCGCGGTGCCGAAGCCCTGCTTGTCGGCGGGGGTGAACACCGCTTCGGATCCTGGCGCACCGGGAGCCGAAGCGGTGTGGGCCGCTACGGGCGCAGCGAGTGTCGCGCTGAGACCAACGGCCAGCAACGCGGGGAGCAGGAGCCGCATGTGTTGTCCTTCTTCGGCTCGGGACAGCAGAGGAACGGCTCCATCCGCATCATTGTGGCGAGCCGCTCTGCAGCGCTCACGGTGCTTACTGCGAACTATTGTCGCGGGTGTGGCGACTTTCGTAGAGTTCCCACGCGCGTCGGCGCGCCTCGTTGGCCCGTCGTTGTGCGTCCGCGCGCACCTGCTGCTCCTGCTCCGGCGTCGCGCGACCCTCGGCGACCGCCATCTCCGCGGCGATCCAGCGGTCAGCGCCGTCGTCACGATGGTCATCACCAGTGCTCAGATGGCGGCGATGTCGGTGTAGGTAGTAGGGATTGTCCGCCGGCAAGCCGCCGCTGAAGCGACCGTAGGCACCCAGGAAGAGCAGCAGCATCCCAGCGATGAAGCTGAAGATCACATTCGACATCCGGAACGCCAGCAGGTTGAACTCGGTGTCCAGTACGGCGAGGTTGAGCAGGCCGGAGAGCAGGAAGAGGAGACCTATGGTCACCGTGATCGTCGAGGAGATCCGGCCACCGCGCAACGCAGCGCCGATGAGGATTCCGCCGACGATGAGCGAGATTGTTGACAGCAGGCCGTTCGAGGCCAGGCCGAGTACGACCGTTCCCTGCACGGCAAGGAACTCCAGCCGGTTGGCGACCCCGAGTATCCCGAACACGCACAACCCGACACCGAGCACCGCTGCGCCAATGCGGTGCACGAGGTCTAGCCGGCGCCCTAGCGGGGTGCTCGACATCTTCCCCACAATACTGCCTACCGGGTGCTGTGTCGTCAGGAAAGATTTTTATCTTGGTCGCGGAAGCCCGGCCGGGAGGAGGCGTCGATCTCCACGATAGGAACGTCGCCGACTGTATCGCGGTGAGAGTAACGCTCAGTGGAAGTGCGTCACTGTGCGTAGTGCGACGGGTGCGGCGATCTGCGTCATAGCGATTGTTTATCAAGCATCGCCAGGAACCGCTCGGCGAAGAGGTAGGCGTCGCCGGGCCATCGGGCCGAGAGGTAGTTGCGGTCCTGGACGACGAAGGCTGGGCCGTGGTCGTCGGACGAGCCACGACTCACGGTGCGTGGGCCCCGAACGAACTGTGCGGGATGGTTCAGCGACTGCTTGACCTCGTCTTCGACGTACTCCGGATAGGTGCGGTAGTAACTGCCGAGTCGCCACGCCGTCAGGTAGTAGCCGATCCGTTCCAGATACTTGGGCAGGCACGTGGTACGCCGGTCGGCGATCACGCTACGCGGGGTGGGCGAGTCGAGCGTGCGAGAGTCGAATGTACGGGCGAGGACGAGGACGCCGTGGCAGATCGCGCTGACTGGCCTTTCGAGCGACCAGAACTCGGCCACTTTATCGCGCAGTGCGGTCCCTTCCAGATACTGACGCATCCCCGGGGCGTGGCCGCCAGGCAGGATCAGCCCGTCGTAGTCGGCAGGCCGTATATCATGCCACGCGATCGGAGTCTGATACTGCGGTGCTTGCGTGAGCTGCCGGTAGAACTCCTTGGCTTCGGCCTGCGCGCCCAGCTGCCCGAAGAGGACCCCGTCGAGCAGCCGGGGATCGCCCTCCGGCGCCTGGCCCCCCTGTTCAGTAGCAAAGGTGATCTCGTGGCCAGCGTCGGTCAGTAACCGCCAGGGCACCGAAACCTCGGTAACGTCGAAGTCCTTGTCCGGCAACGGAACGAGGATCCGCATGCTGGCTCAGCCTACGCGACCGAGGAAAGGGCAGTGATGGCCGAACACACGGGGGCGTGTGCCGGGGTGGATGTCGGGGGCACGTTCACCGATGTCGTCGTGCATGCCGCGGGTCACCGGCCCAGGGCGGTGAAGGTGCCGACCACCCCGGACAACCAGGCCGTGGGTGTCGAGCGAGGGGTGGCACAAGGTTGGTCCGGTGGCGCGCTGCGACTCCTGCCGCACGGCACCACCACAGCCACCAATGCCGTGCTGGAACGCAAGATCGCCCGGACGGTCCTGGTGACCACCGACGGGTTCGCCGACGTGCTGCAGATCGCTCGGCAGGACCGGCCCGCGCTCTACGACCTGACGGTCACCCGCCCCGAGCCGCTGGTGCCGCACGACCGGGTGGTGACCGTCGTTGAGCGAACCAGCCCGGACGGCGAGGCGGTCATTGCGTTGACCGAGGAGGAGATCGACCGGGTGGTGCGCCAGGTCGAGCGTCTCGAACCGGAGTCGGTTGCGGTGAGCCTGCTGTTCGGCTACGCCGGTGACGAGCACGAGCGGCGGCTCTGCGATGCGCTGAAACGGCTGGACGTGCCGATCACCCGCGCCAGCGCGCTGCTCCCGGAGTTTCGCGAGTACGAGCGGGCGTCGACGTGCGTGCTCAACGCCGCGATCGAGCCGGTCATGCGTCGGTACCTGTCCAATCTGATCGCCCGACTCCCAGCCCCGACGATCACGGTCATGACGTCGGGCGGCGGCACTGCCGGCGTCGATTTCGTCGCGGCTGCCCCGGTGCACACGCTGCTGTCCGGGCCCGCCGCGGGTGTGGTCGCGGCGGGTGCGGTGGCGCATGGCGCGGGCTTCCCGGACGCGATCGCCTTCGACATGGGCGGCACGTCCACCGACGTGTGCCTGATCAGAGCGGGCCAGCCGGCTGTCTCGACGTCCGCGCAGATCGCTGGGCTGCCGTTTCGCACCCCGGCGGTCGGGATCCACACGGTGGGTGCGGGCGGTGGGTCGATCGCCTGGGTCGACATCGGAGGTGCCCTGCGGGTCGGCCCGCGGTCGGCCGGTGCCGATCCTGGTCCGGCCTGCTACGGGCTGGGTGGTGATGAGCCGACGGTGACCGATGCGCACTGCGTGCTCGGCCACCTCGACCCGGACCGCGAGCTCGGCGGGGGTTTGCGACTTGACGTCGAGGCGGCCGCGCGTGCCATCGCCGCGTTACCGGAGCCGGCCGGTGGGGCGTCCGGGATTCTGGCGGTGGTGCGGGCCACGATGGTTCGCGCCCTGCGCAAGGTCAGCACCGAGCGCGGCGTTGACCCGGCCGGGTTGGCGCTGGTCGCCTACGGCGGCGCAGGCCCGTTGCACGCGACCGCGCTGGCCCGCGAGCTGGGCTGCCGCGCGGTGGTGGTGCCGCCCGCACCGGGAGTGCTCAGCGCGCTGGGCCTGCTGCTTGCCCCGGCCCGTTACGAGGCGTCCCGGACGGTGATGGCGCCGGCCGATGATGATCTCACCGACGCCTGGGCAGCGCTGGAGGACCAGGCCCGCCAGGAGCTGCACCGTCAGGGCGTGGCGGGCGAGGTCACGGTGTCCCGGGTCGCCGATGCCCGCTATGCCGGCCAGTCCCATGAGCTGCGGATCGTCGTCGAGACCGGCGCGGATCTTGCCGAGTTGCTGCACACCGCGCACCGGGAGGCATACGGGTACGCCATGCCTGACGAGCGGGTGCGGGTCGTCACCTTACGGGTGGTGGCGCAGGGTGAACCGATCATGTCGCAGCCGCCGAGTGACTGGGACCAGGGCGAGCCGGCACCGGAGCGGTGTCGCGAGATCGGTGGTGTGGGTCAGGTTCGAGTGGTCTCCCGAGCGGGGCTGGCCACCGGAGACAAGGTCGCTGGTCCGGCCCTGATCGAGCAGTCGGACACCACCACGTTGCTGGCTGCCGAGGAGATCGCCGTGGTGGATGATGCCGGCAACCTGGTGGTGCGACTCGATGGCTGAGCTGTCCGCAGTCGAGCTGGAGGTGTTCCGGCACGCGCTGGCCGGGGTCGCCGAGGAGATGGGCGTCGCCCTGCGCCGCGCTGCGTACTCCCCGAATATCAAGGAGCGCGCCGACTGCTCGGCTGCGGTGTTCGACCCCGACGGGCAGATGGTCGCCCAGGCCGAGCACATCCCGGTGCACCTGGGCGCCATGCCGGCCAGCGTCCGCGCGGTGCTCGACACCTATGGTGCGCTGCAGCCTGGGCAGCAGGTCTGCGTCAACGACCCTTACCTGGGTGGAACCCACCTGCCGGACCTCACCATCGTCGCCGCAGTCGGTTCTTCGGACGGTGCCGAGTTGCTCGGTTATGTGGCCAACCGCGCGCACCACGCCGACGTCGGCGGAGCGGCACCGGGTTCCATGCCGGCGACCGCCACCGAGATCGCGATGGAGGGCATCCGGATCCCGCCTATCCTCATCGCCGACGCCGACGGGGAACGTGACGACGTGGTGCGGCTGATCGCCGCGAACTCGCGGACACCCGGGGAGCGCCGGGGTGACCTGAGGGCACAGTTCGCGGCCAACCACGTCGGGGCGGTGCGGTTGCGTGAGCTCGCCGGCCGGCTGGGGACGGCGCGACTGCACGAAGCGATGGCCGCCGTCTGCGACTACTCCGACCGGCGGGTCCGAGCCGCCGTGGCGGAGATTCCGGATGGGTGCTACTGCCATTCCGATGTCCTGGAGATCGGTGCGGGGGTGACGATCCGTGCCGCCGTGACCGTCGCTGGTGACGAGGTCTCGATCGACTTCGAGGGCACTGCACCCCAGGTGCCGGTGAACTGCAACGCGGTGTTCGCGGTGACGTTGTCGTCGGCGATGTTCGTGTTCCGGATGTTGACCGACCCGGACGCGCCACCCAATGCCGGCTGCTACCGATCGCTGCACGTGCGGGCGCCGGAAGGCTCCGTGGTGCACGCGAGGTTCCCCGCGCCGGTAGCCGCCGGCAACGTCGAGACCAGCCAGCGGATCGTCGACGTCCTGCTCGGCGCGTTCGCCCAGGCGATTCCCGAGCGGGTGCCGGCGGCCAGCCAGGGCACGATGAACAACCTGCTCATTGGTTCCAGTGGCGACGGTAACTTTGGGCCGTTCAGCTACTACGAGACGCTGGGCGGCGGCGAGGGCGGCACACCCGGCCGTCCCGGCATGTCCGGAGTGCACACCGGGATGACCAACACGCAGAACACCCCCGCCGAGGCGATGGAGCTGGACTACCCGTTGCGAGTGTGGCGCTACGAGCTGCGGCCCTCCTCAGGTGGCGCGGGTCGGCATCCCGGTGGCGACGGTCTGGTCCGGGAGGTTGAGGTGCTGGCCGACTGCACGCTGACCGTGCAGTCCGAGCGCCGGGAACACCCGCCGTGGGGGCTCGGTGGCGGGCACCCCGGGGCGGTGGGCCGCAACATCCTGCGCCGCGCCGACGGGACCGAGGAAGAGCTGCCCAGCAAGGGCACCTGGCCGCTGCGCCGCGGTGACCGGGTCCGCATCGAAACCCCCGGCGGTGGCGGCTGGGGAGAGCCGGTCACTTAGAGAGCCCGTCACCTGAAAGTCCCGTACTATCGTGGGGCGATGGCGTAACCCGGGAGGGTGTTATGTTAGCACGCCGTAATCATTTGATAGCGGGGCACGGCCATGACTGAGCGGGTTGCTCGGCTTGGTCTGCGCATTGAGACGGGCTCGGAAGCCGATCTTGAAGAACTGGCTAAGCCTGCTGTGGATCTGCGTGAACAGCTGCTGGAGCTGGACATCGAGTCCGCTGAGCCTGCGACCTTGGGTCAGGCGCGCCCTGTACGCGCGCCGGAGATTTTCGTAGCGGGCGCGCTGACCATCATGCTCACCCTGTCTTCGGGCCTCCTCGCTGGGCTGAATCGAGACAGTGAAGTCGTGGATCTCCCTCAGTGGCGGGCGCAGCGTGAAGCTTAAGATCGACGGCGATGTACTGGAGGTCAACGGGATCACCCGGCGAGACCAGCGCGAGCTAATCCAGGCATGGATTGACCGTCACACCGACCGGTGACGCCGCCGATGAGCGACACGAGAGACGCGCTGCTGATCGGCTGCTCTGACTACGAGGACTCGGAGTTCCCACAGCTGCAGGCACCAGCTCAGGACATTGATGCGTGAGAACGCGTGCTCGCCGACCCGACCAGTGGAAATTTCACAGTACAGCCGCTGCTTAACGAGCCGTCAGGGCAGGTCCGCGAACGGATCGAGCATTTCTTTGCCAACCGCAAGCCCGATGATCTCTTGCTGCTCTACTTCTCGTGCCACGGGGACCTGGATCCTCGAGGGCGGCTGTACTTTGTTGCTGCCAACACAAAGAAGGAGCTTCCGGAGTCGACAGGGATCACGGCGGAATGGGTAAAGAATCGGATGGATCAAAGCCGCTCCCAGCGCATCGTGTTGCTGCTCGACTGCTGCTACAGCGGCGCATTCGCCGCGCGCGGGAGAGCGAGCGGCAAGGAGATCCTCGAGCAGCTCGGTGGCCGTGGCCGCGTGGTCATCACCGCTTCCGGCAAGGCGGAGCATGCTTACGGATCACGTTTCACCAATGCCGTGGTCCAAGGTTTGGAGACTGGGGAAGCTGACCTCAACGGAGACGGCCGCGTATCTGTTGGCGAGTTGTATCAATACGTGTATGACAAGGTCAGTCAGGACAAGCCGAACCAAAAGCCGACAATGTCAGCTCATGTGCAGGGCCAGCTCTATCTGGCGAATAATCCTCGTGCATTATTGCCACTACCGGTCGAACTTGAACAAGCTTTGACAAGTGAGATCGTTTGGAAGCGGCACGGGGCTGTCAACGGCTTACAGCGTCTGCTGGCCGGTGACCATCAAGTAGAGCAGAAGCGTACGGCGAAACAAGCCCTGGCCACCTTGCGTTATGATACCGATCCTGGCGTTCGGAAAGCCGCCAGGAACGCGTCGCGCAGAGTTTTCCGGCAGCATCACAGAAATCGCTGGTTGGTTGGGGCCGGTCTGGCGCTCGCGGGGGTGTTGCTCGTCGGGGCGTTGAGGTGGCTGGGGTCGGGTGTTCCGCCACCCGGGTCGCCTATAGCACTTCCGGATACGCCCGCGTGTTCGCCGAGAGTTAAACTCGCCGATGGTGTGCTCTCACTCGGAACGCTACTCCCGAGGACCGGGGCATTCCTCTACTCGGGTCCAGCGCTGGCTGTCGGTGTGCAGCTGGCGATGAAGGACATCAACGAGGCCGGCGGCATCCCGAGGGCCGCCGTGACGCTCGATGCAGTCAATCAGCGCGACGAGGGCGACCCGAACGACCCCTCCGCTGCCTACGCCCACCAGTCGACTGATGCGCTGCTGGCCAGCAAAGTAGATGTGATCATCGGTCCAGGGACCTCGCCGGTGGCGCTCAAGGTGATCGACAAGGTCGTCTGCGCAGGCACGATCATGTTTGCGCCCTCGAACACGTCGTCGGTGTTCACCACGTACCCTGACCATGGGCTCTATTTCCGCACTGCGGCGTTAAGCGCGCTCGAGGGCGCCGTGCTCGGCAAACTCGTTGTCGATGACGGCAAGTCGACGGTGGTGCTGATGTCGCGCGACGACGCGTTCGGCAACTCCTTGCGTGCGGAGACCAAAATAGCTATCGAGAGATCCGGAGGTCAGGTACTCGACTCCTTTCATTATGATCCGAACGCTCGCGACTACGACAGGGAAATCCAGCGGGTCAAAGATAAGGACCCCGATGCGATCGTCCTGATCGGCTTTAATGAGAGCGCTCAAATCCTTGCCAAGATGATCGAGGAAGGCCTTGGCCCGGGGAGCAAACGGCTGTATGTCTCGGGTGCTCATATGACCAACACCTTGGTCGGTCAGGTCAGTCCAGGGAATCCGGGCGTCTTGGCAGGCATCAAGGGGGCCCCGCTGGACACCGGGGGCGAGGAGTTCGTGGAGCGGCTGAGGGAGGCCAATCCTGGACTACGGGATCTGATCTACGCTGCACAGGCATACGACGCAGTGGTGATCACCGCGCTTGCGGCCGCTGTCGCCGGCACGGACGCGCCTGCTGCCATCGCGAACGAAATCAACGGCGTCACGAAGGTTGGCGACAAATGCACAAGCTTTGCCGCCTGCATGACGCTCGTGAAAGACGGCAAGAAGAACATCGACTACGATGGCATCTCCGGGCCGCTGGAGTTCACCGATCCCGGTGAGCCTTGCTCAGCCACGTACGTGATCAGCGAAATTCAAGCCGACGGCACCGTAAGGCCCCTCAGGAACGAGCGGGTCGGCTGTTAGGCTTATTCGCCATGCAGGAGTTTCCCAGTGAACGGAGAAGCTCGCTGCTCGTCGGGGTCGAGGTGAACTTCCAAGCACATGCCCGCTCACGTGATGTGTTCGCCCGATGAGATGAGGAGTCTCGTACCATCGTGGCTATGCCATCTGAGCATGTCATCGTCGCGTCGACCACAGACAACGAGGACGTCGCGCGCACTCTCGCTACCGGGGTGATCGAGGCCAAGCTGGGTGCGTGCGCGCAGATCGTCGGGCCGATCACCAGCGTGTACCGCTGGGAAGGCGAGATACAGACCGCGCAGGAGTGGCGGGTCGAGATCAAGACTGCCACCGATCGGGT
>DATHTJ010000060.1:0-24453 GCA_035463315.1 Pseudonocardiaceae bacterium | reverse complement strand
TCCAGCGCGTCGCGCTGAGTGCGAGTGGCCCGGGACTTCTGCCGGCGCTCCAGCTCGCGGATAGCGCCCTTGGCGCCACGGGTGGCCGCCGCCGCGCCCTTCCCGGTTCCGCCGGCCCCCAGAGCCGTCTCCAGCTCCTCGGTCTCGGCCGCATTGCGAGCCACCGTCAGGCCGCTCGCCTCTGACTCGGCCGCCCCGACCAGCTCATCGGCCAGGGTGAACACGTCCGCCGGCGAGCGCAGCGCCGTCGGGACCTGCAGCACCGCCTCCCGGCGGGCCCGAGCCTCCGGATCGGTGGCCAACCGGCGGGCCCGGCCGACGTGGCCGCCGCACACCGAGGCGGCCCACTGCGCGGTCTCGGCGTCCACCCCGTCGCGCCGCATCAACACCTCGGCGACCGCCGTGGCGGGTGGGGTCCGCAACCCGACCGGCCGGCAGCGCGAGCGCAACGTCACCGCGATGTCATCGGGGTGATCCGAGGGTGCGCAGAGCAGGAACACGGTGCGCGGCGGGGGCTCCTCCACGGCCTTGAGCAGAGCGTTGGCGGCGCCCTCGGTGAGCCGGTCGGCGTCCTCGATGAGCAGCACCTGCCACCGGCCCGCCGAGGGTCGCCGGGACGCGCCAGCGACCAGCGCGCGCATCTCGGCCACCGAGATGGACAGGCCCTCGGGCACCACCTCACGAACGTCAGCGTGGGTGCCGGCCAGTGTGGTCCGGCAGCCCTGACAGACGCCACATCCCGGCCCGTTCTCCGGATCGGTGCACTGCAGCGCGGCGGCGAAGGCCCGCGCCGCAACCGAACGACCGCTGCCGGGGGGCCCGGTGAACAGCCAGGCGTGGGTCATTGCCTGGGCCGCTGCCTGAGCTGCTTCCCGCAATACGGCAACCGCCGTATCCTGGCCGACTACCGCGGCCCACGCGCTCATTCCCTACCAGCCCTACCAGCCGGCGGACTCGGCTGGGAACGCTTGCGCAGCGCGGCACGCAGGTCGCCCAGCAGCGACCCGTCGAGCCGGTCGTCCATCTGGTGGTGCGCGATCAAGCCGACCGTGGCCGCCAGCAGCCCGGCGCACAGCAGCACCGGGCGGGTGCCGTCGATGGTCACCGGCTCACCGAACAGGGTCAGGGTGCGCTGCTGGACCAGCCCGACCGCCAGCGGAACCAGGGCCATCGAGGCGAGCAGGTCGAGCCGGACCAGCGACTGGACGAAGGCGATGGTGCGCCCGCGCATCTCATCGGCCACCTGCGCCCCGATGATGGTCAGACCAGTCAGGAATGCGATCCCCGCGGCGCAGCCCACCAGGGTGACGGCCGCCAGCGCGGCAACCAGATGCGGCGCCACCGCCACCGCGACCAGCGCCAACCCGGCCCCGATGATCGCGAGCCCGAACAACCGGCGGTGCCGGATCCGGCGGGCTGCCCACGGCGCGAGCGCCATGCCCAGACCCAGACCGACGAACAGCGACGCGAACAGCAGCCCGTAGGCGGCGTCTCCACCGCCCAGACTGGTCGAGTAGAGCTTCGCGCAGGCGATGACGGCACCGCCCGCGGCGAAGGCGCCGATGATCCCGGTGACCAGGCCGCGGACCAGGGGCGTGCCGCGGACGAAGACCACGCCGTCGCGCAACATCGCGAGCAAGCCGGGTTGGGCGTGACGCTGGGTCACCGCCCGGCCGGAGATCTCCGGGATCCGGGTTCCGACCACGAGCGCGCAGAATGCGTAGGCGACGCCGTTGATGGTCAGCGCCAGATAGGCCGATCCTTCGGCACCGGGGATCAGCCCGACCTGGCTGAGCACCGGGCCGAACTTGGACAGCGCGGTGAACACCCCGGAGGCGACCAGCACGGCCACCCCGTACGTCATGATCAGCGCGAGTTGGTTGGCGGTCTCCACCTGGTCGGGGCGGCGCAGCAGATTGGGGATCGAGGCGTCCTTGGCCGGGATCCAGAACATCGCGCAGACCTCGATGAGGAAGGTCGCCACGAACAGCCACGCCAACTCGCCGACCAGCGGGATGGACAGGAACAGGCCAGCCCGCAGCACGTCGCAGACCACCATCACGTGCCGGCGATCCAGCTTGTCGGCCAGCGCCCCGGCCAGCGGGCCGAGCACCATTGCGGGCAGCAGCTTGGTGGCTACCACACCCCCGAGCGCGAAGCTCTGCGCCTGGTAGCCGGTGGTGAGCTGGGTGGCCAGCGCGGTCAAGGCCAGCAGGGACAGCCACTCCGCGGTCGCGGTGAGCGCCGTGACCCCCCACAGCCGGCGGAACGCGGGAATGGCCAGCACGCCGCGCACCCGGCCCGCAGTGGATCCCGTCAGGTCGTGCTCGCCTGAGGGGTCCATGCTGCTCCGCCTAGTTGACTGTGGTGACGCCGTAGTGTCCCCCAACCCCACATCACATCCGGATCGAGTCAAGCAGGTGCACCAGCGACTGCGCGAGCCGAGCGGACCACAGTGATCCCTCCTCAGCCCGTCAGCGGTGGCAGATTACCGATGACAACCTCGGCGAGCGCCTTCGCCAGCCTGCACGGCTCCTCCCCGCCCGGTCGCAACGACGTGAAGCCGAGGACGAGTGTCTGCCTCTCGGCGGCAGCGACCCGGAAGTAACAGGTGCTGCCGTCCACGTCGCTCTTGGTGCGGATGGCCGGATAACCCGCCACCTGGGTTACCTCCAGGAGCGGGAAGGTCTCCCGCTTGGCATAGACGTTGTGCAGCACGTCGTTGCCGAGGTCCACGAAGATTCTGATCTCGCGGGTGCGCGCCCGGTCCCCCCACTCGCATCCGGGGGAGCCGAGGACATCCTTGGGCCGGCCAGGCTGATCGATCCGATGGGCCTCGAGTTGCGCCGGGGTGAACAGCAGGCACGGCAGTATGCCGGCCAGGTTCTTGGGGTTCCGCACCGGCGGGATCGGACCAGCCGGTGCGCTGGCCGCCGACGCTGGCGTGGCGTCCGCGCCGGTGGGTGGACCGCCCCCGGCCGAGCAACCAGCCAGCACAGCGGCCAGCGCCAGGGCAACCAAGACGGCGCGCATCACAGCTCTCGGGAGCGCAGGGAAGCGCCGAGACCACCGAGTTCGCCCCACTCACTCATCGTGGAACCCCCCTCACCTCACGTCAGCAACGCGCAGAGTCTGCCACGCACCTGCATTCAGCAGACTCAGCGGGCTTAAGACGGGGTGGGGCACACCCCGCAGGTCACGGAAGAAGACCGGATACCCACTCCAGGAAGCCGGTGACGATGTTGTACACCAGCAGGAAAATGATGATCAACATGAGGAGCAGCAAGGCAGTCGCGCCCCCATTGGAGCGGATCCCCAGCAGCGAGCCGGCACGTTCTTGGCGAATCCGGCGACGGAAATCCACCTGCGGCACGAGTTTGCGGGACACGGCCGCCATCGGTGGCCGGGAGAGCAACGGTCGATGCACGGACGAGTGGTCCCCTACACTGGTGGGCGGCGGCCCCCCCGTCGGCCGCCCCGCCGGTCCCCCCACTGACGCCGCAGCGGGCGGCGGTACTCCAACACTGGCAGTCGGGACACTGGCACTCGGGACACTGGCACCCGGATCACTGGCACTCGGGACATTCGGCTGGTCAGTCGCCTGCGGCGCAGGCTGCGGGGTGGGCACCACAGCAGGGTGCTGATCCACCGGCCCTGTGGGATCGTCCGTGGGATGGTCACTGAGTGCTGCGGTGATCGCCTCCCGCATCGCGCTCAAGTCCGGAGCGGGGGGCAGCGTGAACAGCGGCAACTCCGGCACCTCGCGCCCGGTGCCGCGCTCCAGCCCGGTTAACGGATCGACCAGCACTGGCAGCGGCTCGGGCAACTGGGTGCCGTCGACTCCGCCCAATGCGTCCGACGTAGCCATCGGCTCGCTCACAGTGGCCATGGTCGCACGTCCGAGGGCGGCGCGCGTCAGGCCGAGGTCGTAGTCCTCCGACGGCCACCGCGCTGGGGAGCGGGACCCTTAGCGCGCTTCTCGGCGAGTAGCTCAGCGGCGCGCTCATCGGTGAGCGTCTCGACGCTGTCGCCCTTGCGCAGCGACGCGTTGACGCCGTCGCCGTCGGTGACATAGGGCCCGAAGCGGCCATCCTTGACGACCATCGGGTTGCCGGTCACCGGATCCGGAGCCAGCTCGCGCAGCGGCGGCTTGGCGGTGGCTTGGCGGCCCCGGCGCTTGGGTTCGGCGTAGATCGTGCACGCCTCGTCGAGGGTGATCGTGAAGATCTGCTCCTCGTCGGTCAAGGACCGGGAGTCGGTGCCCCTCTTGAGGTAAGGGCCGTAGCGCCCGTTCTGCGCGGTGATCTCCAGGCCGGTCTCCGGGTCGGTGCCGACCAACCGGGGCAGCGAGAGCAACCGCAGCGCGTCATCGAGGGTCACCGTCTCCAGGCTCATGGACTTGAACAGCGAGCCGGTCCGCGGCTTGGACTTCTTGGCGCCACTCTCCTCGGGCAGCAGCTCGGTGACGTAGGGCCCGTAGCGGCCCTCCTTGGCGACGATCTCGTGGCCGGTCACCGGATCGGTGCCCAGCGAGCGGCCTTCCATCGGGGTGGCGAACAGCTTCTCCGCGATCTCAGCGGTCAGCTCGTCGGGCGGCAGATCGTCGGGCAGGTTGGCCCGCTGCGACTCTCCGTCGACAGTTCTTTCCAGGTAGGGGCCGTAGCGTCCGACCCGGACCACGACGTCGCGGCCCGCATCGTCGCTGAACAGCGGGATGGAGTTGATCTCGCGCGCGTCGATCTCCTCCAGGTTCAGCCCGACCAGCTTCTTCAGCCCACCCAAATGGGCCACCGACATCGTGCCGCCCTGTTCCGAACCGAAGTAGAAACCGGTCAGCCATTCGGTGCGCTGCTGCGCACCCGCCGCGATGGAGTCCAGCTCGTCCTCCATGGCGGCGGTGAACTCGTAGTCGACCAGGCACCCGAAGTGCCGCTCCATGAGTCCGACCACCGCGAAGGCCACCCAGGACGGCACCAGCGCCGACCCGCGCTTCCACACATACCCGCGGTCCTGGATGGTGTTGATGATCGAGGCGTAGGTGGACGGGCGGCCGATGCCCCGGTCCTCCAGAGATTTGACCAGGCTCGCCTCGGTGTAACGCGGCGGCGCAGTGGTGGTGTGCCCCTCAGGCTGCAACTCGGTGGGGATGACCCGCTGGCCCTCGGTCAGCTGCGGGAGCCGGCGCTCGGCGTCGTCGGCCTCTCCCCCGGCCTCCTCATCGACGGTCTCGACGTATGCCTTCAGGAACCCGGCAAAGGTGATGGTGCGACCAGATGCCGCGAACGTGCACTGCTCACCGGTCGCGGCCACACCGTTGATCTTCACGCTCATCGTGGTACCCCGAGCGTCGGCCATCTGGGAGGCGACGGTGCGCTGCCAGATCAGCTCGTAGAGCCGGAACTCGTCGGCGTCCAGGGCCCTCGCCACCTGGCCGGGCGTCTGAAAACTCTCCCCGGCGGGCCGGATGGCCTCATGCGCCTCCTGAGCGTTTTTCACCTTGCGGGTGTACTGCCGGGGGCTGTCATGCAGGTACCGCTCGCCGTACAGCTCGCGGGCCTGGGCCCGGGCCGCCGTGATCGCCGTCTCGGACAGCGTCGTGGAGTCGGTCCGCATGTAGGTGATGTAGCCGTTCTCGTAAAGTCGCTGGGCGATGCGCATCGTCCGCTCGGCGGAGAAGCGCAGCTTCCGGCCGGCCTCCTGCTGCAGCGTGGAGGTCATGAACGGCGGGTAGGGCCGCCGGGTGTAGGGCTTCTCCTCAACGCTGGAGACGGCAAGCCGGGCGTCGACGAGCGCCTCGGCGAGACGCCCGGCGCGCACCTCGTCGACGATCAGCAGGTCGCTGTCGGCGCGCTTGGGCTGACCATCGGGGCCGAAGTCCCGCCCGGTGGCAACCCGGCGGCCGTCGACGCCCACCAGCCGCGCCCCGAACGTGCGGGGCGTCGAGTCCTCCCCGGCGTCCAGCACGGCGGAGAGATCCCAGTAGGACGCGGGCACGAAGGCCATCCGCTCGCGCTCGCGCCGCACGATGATGCGGGTGGCCACCGACTGCACCCGCCCGGCGGACAGCTTCGGCATCACCTTCTTCCACAGCACCGGGGAGACTTCGTAGCCGTAGAGCCGGTCCAGGATGCGCCGGGTCTCCTGGGCGTCGACCAGGTGCTGGTCCAGATCGCGGGGGTGCTCCGCGGCCGCGCGGATGGCCGGCTCGGTGATCTCGTGGAAGACCATCCGTCGGACCGGCACCTTCGGCTTGAGGGTCTGCAGCAGGTGCCAGGCGATGGCCTCACCCTCGCGGTCGGCGTCGGTGGCGAGGTAGAGCTCGTCGACGCCCTTGAGCGCGTCCCGCAGCTCGGTGACGGTGGACTTCTTGTCCGGGGTGACGATGTAGAGCGGCTCGAAGGCGTTGTCGACGTCCACGCCCAGCCGCGCCCAGGACTCGCCCTTGTACTTGGCGGGCACGTCGGCAGCCCCCCTCGGCAAGTCCCGGATATGCCCCCGGGAGGACTCCACCACGTAGTTCGCGCCGAGGTAGGGGGCGATCTTGCGGGCCTTGGTAGGCGACTCCACGATCACCAGACGACGGAGGGAGCCGGTGGTCGGCACCCCGTTGGACGCCGCCCCCGCAGCGGCCCCGTCAATGACCCGCTCCGGGGCCGCGGGCACGGCACTGCCGCGCCGTCGACCGCCGGACGTGCCGCCCGGACCTGCCGTTTTTGATCTTGCCACGCTCGACCTACCTTGGTGTGCGACTCCTGATGCCCCGATCCCCGCGTCCCCAGTGTGCACAATGTGGCGGTGTGCCCAACGTGTGTGCCCAACGTGACAGCGTGCACAACGCGGCACCTAGGGAGCAGTCAGCGTCGCACACAACGCCGCGGATAACCGCATCCTGCGTTGCGCCACGCGGGTCACATCAGCCCGCGGACAACCCGATTGGAGCAGCGTTACGAACCCCCGGCGACCAGCCCAGCGAACCACAAGCCGGTCTCAGCGTGCGCCAGTGCCCAGCTGCTGGCACTCCGGTGCGGCACGGAAGGCGGGCACCAGCTCCTGGTTGCTGGTCAGCTGCTGTACCTGGGCGCTGGCCGCACTGAGATCGGGGCCGCCAAGGCGGCTGAGCTTCTGCACGAACTCCGGCTCGTTCGGGTCCAACTCGGCGAGCTTCGCCTGCTGGTCGGCCACCGACTCGGCCGCGGTCCGGAAGAAACCCACCACGGTGTCGTGTATCCGCTTGCCGTCGGTGATCCTCGGCGGGCCGACCTGCTCGAGATTGCGGGCGGTGTCGGCCATCGACCGCTGGGAGCTGTCCGCGAAGGCAAGCAGCCCGTCCTTCTGGCCCTGCGGGGTGGGCTGTGCCTTCCCCATGGCGGCGGCTCCGTCGATCACTCCGCTGAGGCCACCACAGAACGCGCCAACCCAGGCCACCGGCTCCGCCCCCGTGGGGGCTGCCGGCTGGGCATCGCCCGAGTTCTTGGCGTCGCCGGAGCCGCATCCGGCGAGCGCCAAGACCAGGGCCAGAGCAATGACGCCGAACTGGCGACGAAATGTGGGCACGACAGGAGAACGACGAACCAGGGCTGCCCGTCACGGCAGATCAGAGCATCGGTTACGCGGTGACCTCAGCGGGCGCCACGTCCACCAGCGAGGTGGACCGCCGCTTGGAGATCACCACCGCTGTCACGATGACCGCCGCAGCAGCCAGGGCGATGCCGGTGCCCAGCAGCGTGGAGACGTCTTCGGCTCCTCTGACTGCGACGATCGCCGGGGCGATCAGGACCGCGACCAGGTTCATCACCTTGATCAGCGGGTTGATCGCCGGGCCGGCAGTGTCCTTGAACGGGTCGCCGACGGTGTCACCGATCACGGTCGCCGCATGCGCGTCGGAGCCCTTGCCGCCGTGGTGGCCGTCCTCGACCAGCTTCTTGGCGTTGTCCCAGGCGCCACCGGAGTTGGCCAGGAAGATCGCCATCAGGGTGCCGGTGATGATCGCCCCGGCCAGGTAGCCGGCCAGCGGGCCGACACCGAGGCCGAAGCCCACCGCGACCGGGGCCAGCACGGCGAGCAGGCCCGGAGTGGCCAGCTCACGCAGCGAATCCTTGGTGCAGATGTCCACCACCCGGCCGTACTCGGGTCGCACCGACCCGTCCATGATCCCGGGGTTGTCCCGGAACTGCCGGCGTACCTCGTAGACCACGGCTCCGGCGGCCCGGGACACCGCGTTGATCGCCAGTCCGGAGAACATGAACACCACGGCGGCACCGATGGACAGGCCGACCAGGACGTTGGGCACCGACACGTTGAACGCCGCGTCCAGGTTGAGGCTCGCGGCCGCGGACAGGATGGCGTCCCGGTAGGAGCCGAACAGTGCCGTCGCGGCGAGCACCGCGGTGGCGATCGCGATGCCCTTGGTGATCGCCTTGGTGGTGTTGCCCACCGCATCGAGCTCGGTGAGGATGCCGACGCCCTCACCCTTGACGTCACCGGACATCTCGGCGATGCCCTGGGCGTTGTCGCTGACCGGTCCGAAGGTGTCCATCGCGACGATGACACCGACCGTGGTCAGCAACCCGGTCCCGGCCAGCGCGACCGCGAACAGCGCGACGGTGACCGACCCGGACAGCAGGAAGGCCGCATACACCGCGCCGCCGATCACCAGGGCGGTGTACACCGCCGACTCGAAACCGATCGAGATCCCGGCCAGGATGACCGTGGCGGCCCCGGTCAGCGAACTGCTGCCGACGTCGCGGACCGGGCGGTGCTCGGTGCCGGTGAAGTAGCCGGTGAGCCAGAGGATGATCCCGGCCAGCACGATGCCGATGATCACGGCGATCGCCGCGATGAGCGCTGGGTTACCGGCGATCGTGCTCACCAGCTGACCGTCGACCTGCGTGACACCGGTGAGCTCGCCGAAGCTGTCGGGCAGGTAGAGGAAGGCGGCTATCGTGCAGGCCACCGCCGAGATCGCCGCGGAGATGTAGAAGGAGCGGTTGATGGCGCGCAGGCCGGGCTCGCCGGCCCGGGCCCGGGTGATGTACACGCCGATCACCGCGGTCACCACGCCGATCGCCGGCACGATCAGCGGGAACAGCAGGCCCTTCATGCCGAAGGCGGCGGTGCCCAGGATCAGCGCCGCGACCAGCGTCACCGCATAGGACTCGAACAGGTCAGCGGCCATGCCCGCGCAGTCACCGACGTTGTCACCGACGTTGTCGGCGATGGTGGCGGCGTTGCGCGGATCGTCCTCGGGGATGCCCGCCTCGATCTTGCCGACCAGGTCACCACCCACGTCGGCGGCCTTGGTGAAGATGCCGCCGCCGACCCGCATGAACATCGCGAGCAGCGCAGCGCCGAAGCCGAAGCCCTCCAGCACCCGGGGCGCCTGACCGGCGTAGACCAGCACCACCAGGGCGGCACCGAACAGGCCCAGGCCGACGGTGGCCATGCCCACCACGCCGCCGGTACGGAAGGCGATGCGCATCGCCTTCTCCCGGCCACCGGACTCGTTGGACGCTGCCGCGACCCGGATGTTGGCGCGGGTGGACAGCCACATGCCCATATAGCCGATCGACGCCGAGAACAGCGCCCCGACCAGGAAGAAGATCGAGCGACCGATCCGCTCTTCGACGCTCTGGGCGGGGAGCACGAACAGCACCAGGAAGACGATCACGGCGAACACGGACAGCGTCCTGAACTGCCGGTTCAGGTAAGCCGAGGCGCCCTCCTGGATCGCCCGGCCGATCTCCTGCATGCGGGCCGTGCCCTGACCGGCGGCCAGCACCTCCCGGAGCAGGACGGCGCCGACAGCCAGAGCGGCCAGAGCGACGACGGCGACCACACCGACGACGGTGTAGTCACCCCCGCTCAGCTCGAGATCCCCGTACTGGGCGAGGATGAACCCGGACATCCGTCCTCCTGATTTCCGTGCGGTGCACCGAACTGCGCCGTTGGTGAAACGGCGTCACGGTCGGTGAGTCTAGGCGTTGCCGTCGCTGGTCACGTCGGCCGGTGCCGCCTCCCGCGCGCTCAGCGGCTGAATGCGCTGAACTTCACGTCAGCGTCGGCTCCAGGAGGCCGCTGGTGAACGGAGGCGGGAGGCGGTGCAGCGCACTGATGGGCGCGGGCAGATCCTGTTGCAGCGGTTGCTCGCCACCGCCGGCGGAGCGGCCACCGCTGTGGACGGTGACTCACCATTGCGGCACGTCGCGACGATTCCCGCTCGGGCGGCGACGACGGTGGAGTGGCCCTGCTGGGTGCCCGACGGGCTGCGCGAGGCGTTCCGGGTGGCGGGAGTGGCGGCGCCGTGGGCGCACCAGGTCGCCGTCGCGGAGCTGGCCCGAGCGGGCCGTCACGTCGTGGTCGCCACCGGTACCGCCTCGGGCAAGTCGCTGGCCTACCAGCTGCCGGTGCTCGCCGACCTGCTGACCGACCAGCAGGCGACCGCGCTGTATCTCGCTCCCACCAAGGCGTTGGCCGCCGACCAGATCCGGGCGGTGACCGCGCTGGGCGTGGACGGGGTGCGGCCAGCCGGCTACGACGGCGATACCCCGAGGGCACAGCGGGACTGGGTGCGGGCACACGCCCGATGGGTGTTCACCAACCCGGACATGCTGCACCATGGCCTGCTTGCCCGGCACGACCGCTGGGCGCGCCTGCTGCGACGGCTGCGGTTCGTGGTGATCGACGAGTGCCACGCCTACCGCGGGGTGTTCGGCTCGCACGTCGCTCTGCTGCTGCGCCGGTTGCGCCGGGTCGCCGCTCGCTACGGCGCCCATCCGGTGTTCGTGCTCGCCTCGGCGACGGTCGCGGACCCGGGTGCCTCGGCCTCCCGGCTCACCGGCCTGGACACGGTAGCCGTCACCGAAGACGCCTCGCCGGGTGGCGAGCGCACCGTGGCGCTGTGGGAGCCACCGCTGCTGGACGAGCTGACCGGCGAGAACGGGGCACCGGTACGCCGCTCCGCAGGAGCCGAGGCCGCCCGGCTGCTGGCCGACCTGGTGATCGAGGGCGCCCGCACCCTGGTGTTCGTCCGCTCCCGCCGGGGCGCGGAGCTGACCGCGCTGGCCGCTCGACGGGCGCTGACCGCCGCCGCGGCGGGCGACCTCGCCTCCCGGATCGCCGCCTACCGGGCGGGTTATCTCCCCGAGGAGCGCCGGGCGCTGGAGAAGGCGCTGGACTCCGGGGAGCTGCTCGGGGTGGCCTCGACCAACGCGCTGGAGCTGGGGGTGGACATCGCCGGGCTCGATGCGGTGGTGCTGGCCGGTTACCCCGGCACCCGAGCGTCGTTCTGGCAGCAGGCCGGGCGAGCCGGGCGGGCCGGGGCCGGAGCGCTCGTGGTGTTCGTCGCCCGGGACGACCCGCTGGACACCTACCTGGTGCACCACAGTGCGGCCCTGCTGGGCACGGCGGTGGAGGCAACCGTGCTGGACCCGACGAACCCCTACGTGCTGCGACCGCAGCTGGCCTGCGCTGCTGCCGAGTTGCCGCTGACTGAAGCCTGCGTCGACGAGCTGGGGGGCGAGGTAGCGAGGTCCGTGGTCGCCGACCTGGTCGCCGACGGGACGTTGCGCCGCCGCCCCGGCGGCTGGTACTGGGCCACCCCACGGCAGCGCCCGCACCCCGACGTCGACATCCGCGGCTCCGGCGGGCACCAGGTGGCCGTGGTGGAGGCCGACACCGGTCGCCTGCTCGGCACGGTTGACTCTGTCTCGGCCTGCGCCGCGGTGCACCCGGGTGCGGTGTATCTGCACCGTGGTGACTCGTTCGTGGTCGACGAGCTGGATCTGGAGGCCGGCATCGCGCTGGTGCATCCGGAGGATCCGGAGTGGCACACCTCGGCCCGCTCCACCACCGATATCCGCGTGGTGTCGGTGCTGGAGCAGCGGCGCTGCGGTGGGGTGTCGGTGGCGCTGGGCGAGGTGGAGGTGACCTCACAGGTCGTGGGCTACTTGCGGCAGCTGCCGTCAGGCGAGGTGCTCGATGCTGTCCCGTTGGAGCTGCCGGCGGCCACGCTGCGCACCAGGGCGGTCTGGTACACGGTCTCCGAGCTGTTGCTCGAGAGCGCCGGGCTGCCCCCGGCCGCCTGGCCCGGAGCGCTGCATGCCGCCGAGCACGCCGCGATCGGCCTGCTGCCCCTGGTCGCCACCTGCGACCGCTGGGACATCGGTGGTGTTTCCACCGCGCTGCACCCGGACACCGGGGAGCCGACGGTGTTCGTGCACGACGGGCATCCCGGTGGAGCCGGGTTCGCCGACCGGGGCCACGCCGCGCTGGGGCCGTGGCTGACTGCGATTCGAGACGCCATCGCCGCCTGTGAGTGCCCGGCCGGTTGCCCCTCGTGCGTGCAGTCGCCCAAATGCGGTAACGGCAACGACCCGCTGGACAAGGCCGGCGCGATCGAGGTGCTCACTGCCGTGCTCGCCTCGCTGCCGGCGGCCAGTGACCAGCCCTGGGCCGGCGGCGAGGCCCGGTGAGCGTCGGCTCAGCGGTGGGCGGCCAGCGGGCGCACCTCGTCGAGCGCGGCGAGCACCGCGTCGGTCACCTCGTCCAGTCGCGGCAGCTCCCAGCCGCACATCCCGGGTTTGACCCGCCAATGCACCACACCGGGCAGGCAGGGCGACGGCGGCAGCGGTACCCAGTCGCCCTCCGCGTGCAGCACGACGCCGGGGTGGTCATCGAGCTCACGATGCAGCGTGCCACCGCCGAGTACCGGCAACAGCCACCGCCCAGTAGGCGTAGCCGCAATGGGGACTGGAACACCGGCGACCCGCAGCCCGATCGCAGTTGCCCGGCCGAGCTCAGCCGGCAGATCGAGCGCATCCACGCCCATACCGGTGGCGAGCAGCACGCTGAACGGGTGCCCCGACCACAACTCGGCGACCCGCTCAGGACCGCAGCCCGCCAGACGCTCCCAGTCCGGGTGCACCGGCACCGAGCCGTGCTGCCCCGCGCTGGCGCGAAGCAAGGGGGGCATCCCTACCCAGTGGGAACCACGGGGGTAGCTGCCGGGGACCACCGGCCAGCCCCGACGGGCGAAATCGATAGCCTCCGCCCGCAGCTCGGTGCGGAAGGCATCTCTCCAGGCGTTTGTCCAGTCCATCGCGCCTCCATCGCCGTGATCGCGTCCCACGAGACTCAACACCTCTCCAGTTAGCCCTGGTATCGAGATCCGCGTGCCGTCGCTGGTCGGCTGTTCTGCTGCGTTAAGCGTCCCCCCGGCACCCTGGGATGGATACCGTCGCGCGTGCGCCAGACAACCATCCGGCGCACGTTCGTCGCGCTTCCGGAACCGCTCGTCGCCACGGCGGGCACGATGCGACCGCGTGGCCAGTCGCTGGACCTGCCCTACCACTGCTTTCACGGCGAGCGAGAAGGCATGCAGGCGAATGCATTGCGCCGATATGTCTGTTTCATACCTTTTCGACTACTGCAAAGCTAAGCAGTAGTAAGCCCCTGTTCCCCGATGCGGACGTGCGGGTAGGAGGTAACCCCCACCGTAGGCTTCTGCTACAAATGCGCGCTGTGGGTGGGTTGCATTCGCATCGACGGGCGGTTGTCGGCTTCCTGGCGGCTGCGGTAGCGGTGGCTACGGTGTGGATGCTGCTACTGGGCTCCAGCGGCGCGACGATCGCGAGTGTGCTGGCGTTTCCAGTCACGGTCGCCGCGCTGCTTGTGGCGCTGGTTGAAGCCCAGGAAAAGTCGGTGAGTAACGATCGACTGCTGGTGGTCGCTCGGCAACTAGCTCGCGATGTCCGTAGTCAGGAAGCCGGTGCTCTGGCCCGGCTGATGGCTGACTGCGGCGATCCGGAACCGGCCGATGTGTCATTCGCCCAGCCGACGCTGATCTATTGGCGCGCCGACGGTGGCGATCGAGAGGGAACGCTGAGCGAGGTCGCAGGGTATTACCGGAGCTTGGTCCGTGGTCGGCTGGTCGTGCTGGGTGAGCCGGGCGCGGGAAAGACGGTCTTGGCGATTCAGTTGGTTCTTGACCTCACCGCAATGGTGCTGGCCGGAGCCCAGGGCACCCCTCCCTTGCCCCGCGTGCCGGTGCGGCTGAGCCTGCCCGCGTTCGACCCTGGCAATGACATGGACGTGGTCCCGGCGAAAGTGGTATCCGAGCGGCTGGATCGCTGGCTGACCCGGCATCTGGTGACGACATTCGGACTGCCCACCAAGGTAGCTGCCACGCTGGTGACCGGCGGGTGGATCCTCCCGGTCCTCGACGGGCTGGACGAGATGGACCTCGAGGACGCCGTACCGCGACGCGCGACATCGGTGATCCGTGCGGTCAACCACCCCTCGGCCGGTAGCGCGCGACCCGTGGTGATCACCTGCCGGACCAGCCGCTACCAGCAGCTCAGCGGACACCTCGAGTCCACGGGAAAAACCCCTCCCGCTGAGCAGGACACCACCTCGACCATGGGCCAAGGCGTGGTGGTCCAAGACGCCACCGCGGTGGGTGTCGAACCACTGACCACGCTGAGCGTGGTCGACTACCTGACCTACCGATTCCCCGACCCCGCAGACCCCGACCGCATTGAGCCCCGGTGGCGCCCGATCATCGAACGGCTCACCGCCCGCAGCAGCGATGGTGATCCACTGGTCGCCGCCCTAGGCTCGCCGTTGCGGCTGTTCCTCACCGTCACCGCTTACCGTCACCCCGCCAGCACACCCAACGAACTCACCAAGGTGGCCACTGCCGCCCACCTCGACAAGCACCTGTTCGCTCGGCTGGTCCCGGCGGTCCTTGAACAACATTCCCCAGCAGACCGGCAGTACGCAGCCACAGAGGTCACCCGGTGGTTGACCACGCTGGCGCGCCATCTGGCCCAGCAAGGTGAACACGGCGGTTCCTCCAGTGACCTACGGCTTGACCGGCTGTGGCCAGCCGCAGGATGGCGCGCTCCGCGCTACGCCGCAACGGCAGTCACGACAACGGCCGCAGGTGCTCTCCTTGCATTCGGTGTTCTCGCCCGATGGCCCCCCGACGTGCTACCCGTTCTCGGTCTGGGAACACTCGTTGTGGTAGCGGGGTGGATCGCATTACGACCTACAACCGATCTCCGGCGACTCGACCTCAGTGGCCTGCGCACATCTGTCGGACGCCGGCGAATCGGACGGCTGCTTATGGTCGGGCTCGCGGCCGGGGTCCTGGCTGGGCTCACGGTTGCGCCCATGTCCACCGCAGTCGGGCTCGCGAGCCGGCTCATGGTCACGCTTGGGTTCAGCGCACTCGGACTGGTAGGCGCGCTCATGGTCGGGCTCGTTAGCGGGCCCGCCACCCGCCCGACAGCCATCGACCGACCCGCTCGGCTGGTGCAGCAAGGCATGGTCCACACCATCGCGGCAATCGTGGCGTTCCCGCTCGCCTTCCTGCTCGCGGGTGAACTCGGCACCGGGCTCTCAGCCGGGGTCGTGGGCGGGATCGTAGCCGGGCTGGGAGCATTGCTCGCAATCTGGCTCGCAATCGGACCCACGGGTGGGCTCGCTGTGGGACTTGCCGTCGGACTCAATAGCGGGCCCGAAGTCGAACTCCCGTTCGCCGTGGTAGCACTCGTGATCGGACTCATCTTCGCCGCCAACTCACCGTGGCCACGGTATCTATTCGCTGTGATGCTCCTCGCTCGCCGGGGGGATCTACCGAGGCGCCCGGCAGTGTTCATGGACTGGGCCTACCAAGCAGGGCTGATGCGCCTCTCCGGAATTGCCGTGCAATTCCGGCATCGAGAGTTCCAAACCTGGCTAGCCGCCCGTAACCAGCCAGGCGATAGCCCACTCCCGCAGTTATTGACTACCGGAACAGCAAGGTCCACGACCGGGGAATAGATCACAGCGACTCGTATGACGATCAGCGGAGCGGACGCCACCAGTCTGCCCGCAGCACACTCGCCTTCGCTCTCGCCCGTCGTCCCGACACACTCTCTCGTCTCAACCATCCGACCAGGTGTGCCTGTTACTTCACTTCGCGCTCCAACGACGTGAACACGTCCTCACTGAGGGACGGCGGCAGCCTGCGGGGATCCTCAATGTTCACCAGCTGGCCCCTCCTCGGCAGGCACGGGCCCGTGCCCCCGCAGCGCGCAAGAGTGGGGAGTTCCACTGCCAACCGTAGCGGGACGAGAGCAGGCGGCTGCTGGACAGTGGCCCTGACCTTGTCTAGGTCAGCTTCCCATCCCGGCGTGGCGGCACCCGCATGGTGAGCAGCACTGCGGACAGCCACTAGTCCTGTCCGCAGTGCACTCGCCTCGTCCTCGCCCTCGACCGTGGTGCACACATCGACCCAGCCACGGCGTAGATCGGCACCGACGTCGGGATCAATGAGATTCGGCTCCGGTCAAGAGCGCGGTACACCGTCGAGTGGGCCACGCTCAGAACATCGGCGATGGCGGTGATGTGCTCACCGTCGGCGTGCATCTTCCGGGCCATCGCGACCTGACAGTCGGTCAGCTTCGGGCGCTGATGAGGTGCTGAATTGAGCGGCCGAGCCGATCCAACTTCCACACCACGACGACGTCGCCGCTTCGCGCGTAGTCCAATAGTCGATCAAGCTCGGGTCGCTCCCGCAGTGCGCCGGACGCGGTCTCGGCGAAGATCCGGGTACAACCCGCAGAGGTCAGCGCCTCATGCTGGAGGGCGAGATCCTGGCCGGTGGTGCTGACTCTGGCGTAGCCGATGAGGTTCGTCACGGGTTATTCGGTGTCCCGCAGCGCATCCGTCAGCTCATCGACCAGGGTGCGCAAGTCGACGGCGATCATACCGAGGTCGTCGGCATCGCGACGGCCCCGTCCGAGAGCGTCAACCACAGCCGTGGTGTTTGCGAGCAGTCGCCGTGCTTCCTCAAGATCAAAGCGGAAGGTGCCGTCGAAGATTTCGATGTCAGGATCCTGAGGAGCCGCTGCCATGCCGATCATTGTAGTGCAAACGGTCGCGTAGAGGGTTACGAAACAGTTCGAATCGGCCACGAGTTTCGCGACACTCCGACCTGCGGATCAGCTCGGCGTAATGATCATTCCGGAGACTGTCGAGAAACGATCGAATCTGGGTTGCAGATAGGGTGCGTTTCGCTCCACTGAGGTCCGAGCGCGAGCACTCGGGGGTGTCTTGATCTTGTGCCGTAGGGGGATCCCCTCTTGGTACACATCCGGTGCCGGGCATCGCGTTGCGCGGCCTCGGTCTCGTGGAACTCGGCGACCGCATGGCCAGCGTCCGTGGCGACAGCGGTGCCGTTCGCTTACCTACGTGGTGACCTGCGGCCGAGTAGCGGCGGGACCGCCACGTGGTCTTCGGACGGGGCGTTGCGCATGATCGCCAGTGCGATGGCGGGGAAGAGCAGCACTGAGGCGAGACCGGCCGTGATCAGCGCCGCACCGGCAGCTGGCGGCAACGCGCCAAGCCGTTGCCCAACCTGTACCGCAGCGACAATGAACGGCAGCGAGGTGGCCTGCAAGAAACCGGCCGCCATGGTGCGTCGCATCCCCAACTCTGCTCGATAGAGCAGCGCTGGGAGGGCCCGCACCATAAATAGCGCCGCCAGAAACAGCGGTACCTGCAGCAACGTCGAGGGTGAGGTGAACAGCGCCTTCGCGTCGAACATCACCCCGCTGGTGATGAAGAACACCGGGATAAGGAAGCCGTAACCAATCGCGTCCAGTTTGAGCTCGGTGTGCGGATGTACCGTCGCGGCGTCGGCGTCAATCAGCCGCAGCACGGCTCCGGCCAGAAACGCACCGAGGATCGCCTCGAACCCCAGCCCTTGAGCCAGCGCCACGAACGCGATGAGCAGCACCATCGCGAACCGGATCCGGATCTGCGCGGTGGTGTCCATCAGCATCTGGAAGACCCGGTCGGCGCGGGCTGTGCGGCCGGCCCGCATCAGCGCGACCGCCAGCAACACCACGACCAGCGCCAGACCGGCCAACAGCAGCAGCCGGGCGGCGAGACCGGTGGATTGCTCGGAGAAAAATAGCGACAGCAGGATCACCGCGCCGAAGTCAGCGATGGACGCCGCGGCGATGATCAGCTGTCCGGTGGCGCCGGTGATCTGGCCGGAGTCCTTGAGCACCGGCACCACCAGTCCCAGTGAGGTGGCGCACAAGATGATCGCGATCAGCAGTGGTGCCGAGGCGAACCCGCCGGCCGTCAGCAGCAACGCGACCCCGACCGCGATCGCGAAGGACACCACGAACCCGGTCAGCGCCAGGGTCAGCGGGCGGCCACGCAACCGGTTCACGTCGATCTCCAGACCGGCCAGAAATAGCAGGAAAGCCAGGCCGACCAGGGCGAGCACCTGGACCGGAGCGTCGATGCCTACCCAGCCGAGCACCGAGGGACCGATCACGATCCCGGCCACGATCTCCAGTACCGGCGAGGGCACCCGCAGCGCAGGCAGCGCGCTGACCACCAGCGGCGCGATGAGCGCCACCACCATGATGATCAGCAGGTTGGTGAAATGCATCGGGCCACCTCACTTAGGCGGGCAGGTCCGCGAGGGCGTCGTGCACTCCGCGGTGGAAATCGGGTCGGTGCCGCTCGAGCGCCTGGCACTGTCCCCGCAGTGCGGATTCGCTACTTCCATCCTCGGCCACGCTCTGACCGCCGTCGACGAGCAGGCCAAGCTCCGGACAATCGTTGCGACCGCCGAGCGCGTCTGGGGATGACGGTCCTCACGGTGAGCAACTCGATGCTCGGAAGGGAGCTTGCTGTGTCACCGCATCGTGATGCAGGCTCCAACACAGTCGACCCAGGACGATCGCCCGCGGCAGGAGAGGACATCGCGTCCACCGACTCAGCCTGCATAACTCTGCGGTACTTGCAACCAGCCGAGGAGGACCCGTGCCGGACAACGGGGACACATACGACGTCGTGGTGCTCGGTGGTGGACCACCGGGGGAGAACGCGGCGGCGCGGGCCTGCCGTGGCGGTCTGTCCGCGGTGTTGGTCGAGCATGAGCTGGTCGGCGGCGAGTGCTCGTACTGGGCGTGCGTGCCGAGCAAGGCCTTGCTCCGGCCGGTCGAGCTGTTCGCTGGCGCCCGGCGCACCCCCGGGGTGGCCGAGGTGGTGACCGACGAGCTGGACAGCCGGGTGGTCTTCGGCCGGCGGGACCGGTTCATCGGCAAGGACCCAGCCAAGCCCTTCGGGCACGACGACGCCGGCCAAGTGTCCTGGCTGGATTCCCATGGGATCGCCTTCGTCCGCGGGCACGCCCGGCTCGCTGGCGAGAAGCGGGTCGCGGTGTCCACCTCCGATGGTGCGGTCCGGACGCTGGTTGCCCGGCACGCGGTGGTGCTGGCCACGGGCACGACCGCCACCGTGCCGCCGCTGCCCGGGCTGCGTGAGGCGCAGCCCTGGACAAGCCGGGAGGTCACCAACGCCGATGCGGCGCCGCGTCGCCTCATTGTTCTTGGCGGCGGCGTGGTCGGTTGCGAGATGGTGCAGGCGATGCGCGGCCTCGGTAGTGAGGAGGTGACGATCGTCCACCGCGGGCAGCGGCTGCTGGAGCGGACTGAGCCGCTGGCCGGCGAGCTGTTGGCCACCGCCTTCGCCGAGGCGGGGATCAGCGTGCTCACCGGCCGGTCGGTCACCGGGGTGCGGCGGGCGCAGCGGGGCGGTGAGGTCACCGTGGTCCTCGACGACGGCCACGAGCTGCTCGGCGACGAGCTGCTGGTCGCGGTCGGTCGGACGCCGAACACTGCCGACCTGGGGCTGGAGACCGTGGGGCTGGCGCCCGGCGGGTACGTCCAGGTCGACGACTCAATGCACGTGCTGGGCGGCTGGCTGTACGCCTGCGGCGACGTCACCGGGCGCAACCTGCTGACCCACATGGGGAAATACCAGGCGCGGGTGGCGGGCGACGTGATCGCGGCGCGAGCGGCCGGTAAGGCCGACGACCTACCCCGGCACCGCGCGCTGGCCGACGACGCCTGGGTGCCGCAGGTGGTGTTCACCGACCCGCAGGTGTGTGCGGTGGGGCTGACCGAGGAGCAGGCGCGCGGGCGCGGCCTGCCGGTCCGGGCAGTGGAATACGACCTCGGCAGGGTGACCGGTGCGGCGCTGCTCAGCGAGGACTACACGGGGCGGGCCAAGCTCGTCGTCGACACCGACCGGCAGGTGGTCATCGGTGCCACGTTCGTCGGGTCAGACGTGGCCGAGCTGCTGCACTCGGCGACCGTCGCGGTGGTCGGCGAGGTGCCGCTGGACCGGCTCTGGCACGCAGTCGCGTCCTATCCCACCCTCAGCGAGGTCTGGCTGCGACTGCTGGAGGAGTACGGCCTCTAAGACCTCAGTCCTCGCCGACACGTGCGACGATCTGTCGATGCTTGCTGTGCGCCGCCTTGGTGACGCTGGACAAGGAACTCGGGGGAAGTTCCAGCAGTTCACCAACCAACACGCGAGACCTTAGGTCTGCCCGGCGTTGACAAGAGCTACGTCGGGGAAACACCGCTGAGCCTCGCTCAACCAGAGACTGGTCAGACGCGGGCGACCACCGCCGCCGCGAATGCCTGCGCATCCTGTGCCCGACCAAACCAGCACCAGATTTCACCAACATGAGGACACTGGTCGGGCATCGTCGGTTCGGTGAGTGCGGTCGTGTCGCAGCCGGCTGCGATGATCTAGACGTAGATCGCAGGAGGGGAAACGCGATGGCTGGTCGGTTGACGGGGAAGGTTGCACTAGTGGCGGGAGCGACTCGGGGCGCCGGGCGTGCCATTGCCGTGGAGCTGGCACGAGCGGGGGCCACGGTGTACGCCACGGGTCGAAGTACCCGCTCGTCGCGGTCGGAGTACAACCGGCCGGAGACGATCGAGGAAACCGCCGAGCTGATCGAGGCCGCCGGTGGAAAGGGCGTCTCTGTCAGGGTGGACCACCTCGAAGCCGATCAGGTGGCGGCGTTGGTCCAGCGGATCGACACCGACCATGGCCGCCTCGACATCTTGGTCAACGACATCTGGGGCGGCGAAAACCTCTTCGAGTGGAACGCCAAGCTGTGGGAACACAACCTGGACAATGGTCTGCGCCTCCTGCGCCTGGCCGTGGACACCCACCTGATCACCAGCCACTACGCCCTGCCGCTGCTCATCCGCCGGCCGGGTGGTCTGGTGGTGGAGATGACCGACGGCACCGCCGAGTACAACGCCAGCAACTACCGGGTGTCCGCGTTCTATGACCTCGCCAAGTCTGCGGTGCTGCGTTTGGCGTGGAGCCAGGGACACGAGCTGGCCGACTTCGGCTGCACCGCGGTGGCGCTGACGCCAGGGTGGATGCGCTCGGAGATGATGCTCGAAAACTACGGAGTCACCGAAGCCAACTGGCGTGACGCCCTCACCCGCCCCGCCACGCCGCCGTACCCCGACCCCGGGCACTTCGCCATCTCCGAGACACCGACGTTTACCGGACGGGCGGTTGCTGCCCTTGCCGCCGATCCCCATCTCGCCCGGTGGAACCAGGCCTCCCTCTCCTCGGGGCAGCTTGCACACGAGTACGGCTTCGTTGACATCGACGGCAGTACCCCAGACGCTTGGCGCTACCTCGTCGAGGTCCAAGACGCCGGCAAACCTCCCGACACCACCGGGTACCGCTGACCGCGGACTCCCTTGCGGGCCGCCAGGTTCGCTGATCAAGCTTGTACGGCGGGACTGCCTGAGCCCGGCTGCGTGCATTGCGCTGAGGTGGCAAGGTGCGGGCCGTGGCGGTCGTGCTCCGTCACGGCCCGCACCCGTTACACCACGTGTCCGAAACCCGTGTCCGCGCGACAGGCGTCTCTGGCGTGCCCTGCAAGATGGATACTGGACCGACGTCCCATGGCGAGAGAGGTGAGGAGCATGGACGCGCAGAAGCTCACTTCGCTCGTTGTGCGGGAAATGAACGACGAGATCACTGTCAGGGACTATGGACATGGGTTCCTCATGACCCTGCCGTTGACGTACTGGGACGACGACCGGGTGACCCTTTTCGTGGAACCCTTCGAGTCCGGCTACCGCGTCAGCGACCGCGGCTCCACGGCCGTCCGGCTCCATATGACGGGCATGAACGTCGAAACTCCGAAGGTTGCGGAGTCATGGCAGCGCTCGGTCGCTGCGCTCAACCTGTTCAACCCCGGCCCCGAGGAGCTGGAGCTCGCGCACTTCACCGACGCTGACCAGCTTGGTGAGTCCATTCTCAAGGTCGCAGAGGCGAGCCTGAGGATCGATCAGCTGCGCTGGCTTCACTCTGCTCAAGCCCCCGTGCGGTTCCCGGATAAGGTCGTGCGCCGGCTCGTCAGTGCAGCTGGCGAGCGCGCAGCGGTTCGGCCGAACGCTCCGATGAAGCTGCGGCATGGTAGGACCCGGCAAGTCACCGCGGCGGTGGGAACGGACGAGCGCCGCCAGGTGTACGTGCAGGCGGTCGGCGGCAGTAGCCGCGAGACCCGTGAGCGCGCTGTCGAGCACTGCACTCATCTCTTCGACTACGCCGAGGGGCTTGATCTTGACCAAAGGCTTGCCATCGTCTCGGGCACCCGTGAGGAGTGGCAGGGTTACTACGAGACTCTCACCGAGTCCGCGGAAGTGGCCTTCTACGGTGAGCCGGACCAACTCGACGAGGTCCTCAAGCGGCGACTGGCGCCCGCACTCCACCTAGACGGCTAGGACCGGTAAGACCGCAGTCCAAATAGGCGGTGTCGTCATCGCCGGGATCGAGGAATCGGCTCTCAAACCGCACCCGTAGGCCCGCCGTGTCTTCCTCCGCACAGGCCGGGGCCTGCTCGGGAACCCGAACCTCCTCGTCGGTGACATAGCAGTGCTGCGGGTCACACCACGCCGGATGCCCGGCCTCACCGGTGCTCACCGTGCAGCCGCCAGGATCGCCTCAGCCACCGCGACGGCCTCCCCCTGGGTGAGGATCGTCTCAGTCACGGTGGTGGCATCGAGCGTGCCGTGCACCCGGCGTATCACCTTGCCGTTCACGAGATCGGTCTCCCGCCACAAGATGATGGTCCGCGGCCGGCCGTCTGGATCTTCACCGGTGATCACGAACCGGTGGGACTGGTCCTCATAGCCACTCATCGGGTGCCCCCGACGCGGTCGCTGCGCCAGCTCATCGTAGGTCACGCGACTCTGTCCGGGCCAGGATCAACTCGACCAGGGCGAGTGTGTCGGCCTTGCCCAGCTTCACCCCAGCGGAGGCGCCCAGACCGTGAAACGACCAGGAGCCGTCGGCTTCGTTGACCACCAGCAGCGTGCAGCGCTTGTCGTTGTCAGTGCGGCGGCCTAACGCCACCAACCGACCACGCCCGCAGGGCCGGTGCTGCTCTGTCCCAGGTACGTCGATCACGATGACGACCGTGAACGATCACCAGAGGCGGGAGTCCAGCAAAACGGACGCCACCCGCCTGGGCTACACCGGCAGACCCGCCCGGTACGCCATCCTCCGCAACTCCCGCCCAGCCGGGGAATCACGGCGCGTACGAGTGAGCAACCCGCCGAGCACCTCACGGACGAGCGGATTCCGGTGCACACGGCGCGGCGAAATCCTCTCCGCCTGACGGAACGCCCTCACAGCATCGTCCTGGCGTCCCCGCAACCGGGCCAGCGCCCGACCATAGTGCACCCAGTACATGGCCTGACACCCACGGAAAGGGTGGGCCTCGGGATGCAGGTCCTTGGCAATGGTGGCGGCGCGCTGGTGATCCCCGGCCTCCAGCGCCACATTCATGCGCCAGAATCCGGCGTTGGTGGGACCGAAACCCATCCAGTAAGCGTTGCCCTCCCCGGTACGTTCCGCCAACTCTCCAGCTAGCTCCAACGGCGCGTCAATGTCACCGGGCCGGAAGTCCGCCGAGGCCACCAGCGACCGCGACAACGACAACATGCCCGCGAGTTGCATCGACTCCGGAGTGTTCGTCGGCACGGTCACTGCGTCCAGCTCGGCCTGCGCAAGATCGAACTCGCCCTGGGCGAGCATCACGTGCAGTCCTCCCCAGGTGGCGAGGCCCAGCGCGGTCGGGGTGTCACGATGCTGGGCCGCTTGGTAAGCCAGCTGGCAGGCTTGCCCGCGCAGATCCAGCGAGGCACCGGCGACCCGTAGCCACCCAGGGGTGGCTCCTGCATGCAGCAGCACCGCCAGGTCAAGCAGCTCGGCGACGTCCCGCCCGGCCGCGATGCTGGTGTGCAGATCCCGGATCAGGCCCGGTAGCGCCGCGCCGACCTCGCCGTCCTGCCGACAGCTGTAGTGCGCGGCCAGCGTCGCCGCGACCCTGGCCCGCAGCGCGTCCAGCGGAACAACCTGCCCCCCTGGCCGATCGCGGCCAACCGCCATCAACGCACCGCGCACCGCCTCCACCGCCGAGTCGGTCTCCCCATTGGCTGGTGCCGGCACCGGCAGCCTGATGAGCTCGGACGGGGCAATCTGGAGCGCGTTGGCCAGGGCCACGATGTCGGAGATGCTGTCGAGCGCGATCTCCCCCCGCTCGATCTGCGACAG
>DATHTJ010000059.1:0-8256 GCA_035463315.1 Pseudonocardiaceae bacterium | reverse complement strand
TGTCCTAGCGATTAGCCCCGATGCGCTTGGCCAGCTCGCGCAGCGGCGTCGATCGTCTCCGCTCGGCGGTGAGTAGATCCTGGACCACTGCGCGAGCCAAGGTCTGATGCCGAATCCAGTCCGGCGACATCCCCTCCGCGGTCAACAGCAAGGCCAGGGCCTGCTCTTGCTGGCCAAGGTTCGCGTGTGCGCAGGCCCGGTCAGCCAGATGCCGGCAGCGGGATGCAAGCGGCAACCCGGGGTTCGCTGGCATCCGGGAGGCCGCATCGAGAGCGGCTGGATAGTCCTCGGTGACCACGCCGACATCCACCGTCTGCATGGTGACGAGCGAGGGACCGAACGGGATTTCGTAATCCAGGCGGTCGGTCGCCACTCGTTGCGCTATCTCGCGGGCCGACTCAAGAAAGTCTCCGGCGATGGCGCTGCGGCGATCCCGAGCGACGGCGTTGGCCACTTGGACTAGCAGCGACCCGTACACTGACAGGACCTGCACGGGCACGTCGCCATGGGGTTCGATGCTTTCCGCGGCCCGCAGCGCCACCCGTTCGGCTTTGCGGAATCGACCGCTTACGAGCAATTGCCAACTCACCGCGCCCTTCAGAACTGCGGCCAGCAGCGCGTCATCACCCCCTGCGACGAGGTCCAGAGCGTGCCGAGCGGCCATGAAGCCCGCGTCGGGCTGACGAAGGTGGGTCAGGGTGTTAGCGGCAACCGAGTAGCACCATGCCAGCTGCTCGGCCGCCTTTGGCCGGGTGGTCGCATCGGCGGCGTGCAGTGTGGCGCGAAGCCCGATCAGAGCCTGTGGGAGCAGCCCGGTGAGCTGATCCCACTTGCCACTCCAATACATACCCCACAGATAGGTGACCGAACGCTCGGCGTCCCGCAGCGACAGCGGCTCGCCCTCTACCTCCCCGAGCAGATCAGCGACATCGGCAACCGCCTGCCGGAGGGCGACCACCCCGGCATCCGGCGCAGCATCCGGCATACTCTCCCGACCCAGCAACTCGCCAAGGCCGACATCGAGCGCCGCCGCAATGCGGTGCAGGCTCCCGATCGAGGCGGTATGCCGCTGGCCCTGCTCCAGCTTGCGAATGAGATCGGTGGATACGTCGGCGGCCGCAGCCAAGTCATCCTGCGTCATCAACGCGTCCTTGCGGAGCCGCCTGATCCGCTCGCCTATGGTCGACTCACCGCGGACGTCGTCCATGCCAGACACCAAAACCCTCTCCTCACCGGACCCCTCACCGATGCCCCGGGGAGCGACCCCGGGGCGGACCCCGGTGAGGAGGTAGCGACAGGCTACGCGGTGCAGCAGTTGGTTGCCTCCACCGGCATCGGGCAGACGTGAGAGGCTCCGCGCAGCCAACGGTTGGGGATCACCGTGCTCGTAGATCAGGACCGGACGAGTTCGCCCGTGCTGGCACGTCGACGGCGGCGGGCCCGGGCGTGGTTGGCGGTCACCGTGGCGCTGCACGTGTCGGTGCTCGCGCTCACCGTCGCGCTCCTCCCGCTGGGTCGTTTCGAGCGCGTCGAGTCCCTAGTGATCATCATCGCGCTCGCCGTGGGACCGCTGGCCGGGATGCTCTGGCTGCAACGGCACCGCCCGAGCGCGCACCAGCCGCACAGATGGCCGTGGCAGTCGCTGGCGGTGGCATTCCCGCAGGCCATCGCGCTGGGGTTCGCCGTGAACGCCGTGCTGGAGAGGGGCGCGCTGGAGCGGCTCCTCCTGATCCTCGCCGTCGCGCTGCTCCCGGCTGTGACCGCGGAGATGGCGCGCCGGGCGCTGCTGCGGCCGCTGATAGCGGAGCTGGGGGCGGGCGACGTCGAGGTGCTCGTCGAGCCTCGCACCGGTGCGAGGCCGTGGTTTTACGGCGACAGCATCGCGTTGACCGACCGGGAGATCGTCATCACGGTCCGCTCCGGCTCCGGCCGGGCGACCTGGAACCCCAAGACCGAGCGGATTGCGCTCGCGGACGTCACCGCCGTCGGTGCCCGACCCGTGCTGCCATCGGACAGCCCGTGGATCACCCTGCCCGACGGCCGTGGGCTCTCCGCGCCACCCGGTGACGTGGTCGTGGTCCGGTGCGGCCGGCAACATCGAGCGGCCACCCAGGTGCTGCCGGTCACCGACGCGGCGGTGTTCGCCGAGGTGGTCCGCACCCGGGCCACCAGAGTGCGGGGCACTCCGGTGGCCGCGTTGCCCGTCGAGGTCGACGCGCCACCCCCGGTGCAGGAGCACGTTCCGGAGGTGCTGCCGGCACCGGAACCGTCCGGGCCTGCGGCGCACCCAGTCATTGGTCCAGTTGACCCGCCGCGGACCGGTCCGGGGATGACTGCGCGGTGGGGGCTGGGGTTCTCGCTCGCGCTGCTGGGGATCGTCGGGGTGCCCGTGGGGCTGCTGCTCTCGGGCGGCCTGCTGCCGCCGGAGACGGACCTGGCGCGGTACCGCCTGGCGTTCTGCGCACTGTGGACCGCACTGGCGGCCGGGATCTGGCTGCGGTCGGTGCAGCAGCCGCGCTACTGGCCGGTCTGGGCGCTGACGTCGGGACTCGCCACGGCCATCATCGTCGCGGTGCACGGGCTCGGATTGTCAGCACTGCTCGGCCCGGTCGTCGGCGTGCTGCTCACCTGGGCCGGGCGCCGGGTGCTGATCCGGCCGGTCGGCACGGACCTGGCCGGGTCCCGGCTGGAGATCCCGCTGCGGCTGCCGGGTGGGGCGACGCTGCTCGTGCAGCGCGACCGAATGGTTCTCAAAGTCCCCGGCGGCGCGGGTGGGGTGGTGCCGCAGGCACTTGCGCTGGGGGAGTTGGCGCTGGCTCAGCCCGGCCAGTTCGCCGGCAACGAGGTGCGCTGGTGGCCGTTGCCGGGTGCCCGGATGCGAATCAGGCGGGGGCCGGTGCTGCGCCTGGTGTCCGGGCGCCAGCAGTGGCTGCTCCCGGTGGACGATCCCCGCGAGCTCGCCGCGATCATCCGCGCCCGTGCTGGCACGGTGTCACACCTCGGCACCCCGCTCACCCTTGAGCGGTGGCACGAGCTACAGGCATGGGCGGCCCGGCAACTCACCACGGATCGGCGCAGCGGAGGCCTCCGGCAGCGCACCGTCGGCTTCCGGCTCGCCGTCGCCTTCCCGTTAGCGTTCCTCGGTACGGGGCTGTTCAACGAGTCGATCGCCCGGGGCGCCTCGCTGGGCTCGGGAACGGTGGTGGCGACCGCCGCGCTGGCGACCGCCGCGGCGTTGGTTGCGGACTGGGTCCGGGTGCGCAGGCGGCTCCGCGTCGCGGCGGACCACGCGCTGCCGCCCGGCAGCCCGGACTGGGGTGAGCTGCGACCCGACCACGCTCCGCTGGGGGGCTGGCAACCGTGGTGGAACGCTAAAGCTGATTGGAGAAGCGACGAATAGCGTGAGGCTGCCGACGCGGAAACGTCATACTTGGAGCCATGACCGTCATCCCCGGTGACCAGCGGCCGCCCGAACGTTAGTGCCGTCCGGCGTCTGGTGCCGCCAAGCCCTGGGCGTTCGTCCCGTCGGTGTAGTCGCTATTTTCCGGGCTGTGCCAGGTCTCGGGCAGCCCCTGGTGCCGGTTGGCGGTCCCGTCCAGTGCGCCACCGACGCTGCCCGAGGCTGCGCTCAACCCCAGGCTCTGCAACGACGGGGCAGTGCCGTGGGCGAGGTCGTTGAGGGCATTGCCGCCCGCACCCGCGATCGCCCCCTCACCCGCGCCACGCAGCGCCGCCGCGCCGAAGTTCGAGGTGCTCCGACCCAGTGCGTCGCTGGCCAGGCCGACCCCGCTGCCGGCGACACCCGCCGCCGCCCCGGCGATGCCGGCGTCCGCGGTCTTGGCGAGATCCCAGCTCTCCCGGTCGCCGCCGGCGACCTGCAGCCCCTGGATGGCCGCGTCCACGCCGACGTTGATCGTGACGCTGATCGCGATCTGCCTGATCAGCTCCCGGAACGCCAACTGCACGGTGATCCGGGTCGCAGCCTGGGCGATCGGGATCCCCGCGGTGCTGGCCCCGAAAGTCGCGAACGCGGCGGCGATCATCGCGGCGATCTGCGCGGCCAGGATGAGCAGCGCCGCGATGATGGCCAGCTTGGTGTACTCGACGTTCAGCGCGGCCTCGTCGCAGCCCTCCGCGAGGTCGGCACAGGCCTGCTCCAGGGTGCCGAGGAACTGCTCGTCGCCAGAGACGAAGCGGTCCCAATACTCGGCGAAGGCATCGGCCGCCTCGCCCTGCATGGTGCCCAACGCTGCCCGCGCCGCGACGTTGCCCTCGCCAGTGGCCTGGCTGATGGCCGTCGCCGCCCGCTCCCACGCCTCGGCGAGCCGGCGCAGCGCGTCCTCGTCGCTCTCGGGCCAGTCGGTGCCGACCACGACGGGAACCAGCCACTGGACGGGTTCCGGAATCTGGATCGTCATCGCTGCTTTCCCCTGCCGCTGTGGCCACCGAACCTGCCGGCCGCGCCTTGATCGGTGCCTTCCCAGGTACCGGCCGAGGCATCAAGGCCCGCCCTGATCGCGCGCAGCTCCTGAACGACGATGCCCAGCGCCCTGGTGGTCGCCTCGGCCTGGGGCAGGTAGCTCCGCGCAAACGTCTGACCAGCCTCGTCGCTGCCCCAGCAGGAACCTTCGGTGCGCAGCGCTGTGTCCAGTGCGGTGCGGGCGTCCTCCAGCTGGTCGGCGACGCGGTCGAACTGGGGTGACGCGCTGCGCAGGCGTGCCGGGTCGACCTGGAACCCCGCTCCGGCGGTCACCGGTCGCCTCCCCGCAGCACGGACCTGGTGCTGAAGTCCTCGTCGTCGTCCTGGGTTCTCGGTGGTCGCCGGGCCGCCGGGGGCGGCAGCAGGTGCTGCAGCGACGGCGCTCCGGGGAAGACGTCGGGCAGGTCCGGCAGGTCCCCGCGGACCGGCGCCAGCACGGCGTCGACCTTCTGCTTGGCATCGGCCGCGGCCTGCTGGGTCACGGCGACGACGCTGCGGGCCAGCTTGTCCGGAGTGCTGCGGTCGAACGCCGAGGGGGCGAACTGGACGTCGGTGACGATGCCGACGGCGTTGACGGTGACCGTCACCAGGCCATCGGTCGACGTCGCCTGGCTGGTCACCTCGGCCAACTGTGCCTGGGCGCTGTTCAGCGCCGCAGTCTGCCGGTCGAGCCCTGCCAGCAGCGAGCTCACCTGCTGGCGCATCGCGGCGTTGCGGGCCTCCAGCTGCGCCCGCCTGTCTTGCGGATTCATCGCCACCTCTTCCTCGGCTGGGTTGACCACGCTCAGTGTCCCCTACGCCACTTATCGTGATGTCTCCTACGACGCGACCCACGCCCTCCCGGTTCCCGCGCCGAGCTGGCCCAGCGGTGGAGGCTACGGGTAAGCACCGAACACCATCTCCAGGAGCGCGCCGCGTAGCCTGGCGCTACGGTATTCGTGTCGTTGAGCAGGTCATAGACGTCATCGACGTCGTGCCGCAGCCGGCGCACCAGCTCGACGCCCTGCCGAGCCTGGATAGCGGTGGGGAACTCGGCGGCGAGCACGGTGCGCCCGGTCACGACCAGATCGGAGTTCCGAGGCTCCTCCCGATAGCAGGTATCTGGCCTCCTTGAACAGCGGGCTCGCCGGGTTGAGCACGGTGCGGACCACCCAGGCGTCGAAGTCGTCAGCCCCAGCGGGCGCGTCGCCGGAGGTGTACTCCCGGTGGTAGGCGGGAGTACCGCCCACGATGGAATGCACCCGAACGGCGAGATGCGAGTCGTCGATTCCCCAGAATCCTGCGGCGGCCCGATAGTCGAGGGTAGGCACGGTGAGGTCGAGACCCGCCCGGCCGCGCAAGGGAGCCGAGCCGGACAGCAATCCGCCCATGAAGGTCATCGACGAGCCGCACAGCACCAGCCGTGCCCGGGAACTGGTGCGTTCTTTCCGCCGGGGCCCGAGGGCTTTCTGCACGATCGACGGCAGCGCCGGGCTCGACGCGCACGAATACGGGAACTCGTCGAAGACGACCGGCACGGGTTCCTCCCGTTCGAGCGCAAGCAGCAGGTCAATCGCTGCTCCCAGTCTCGAAGCGACGGTGCTGCCGGCATATCCAGGTAATGGGCCACCGCTTCGGCCAGCTGCCTCAGCGACTCCGCCTCAGTGGCCTCGGTGGCCACGAGTAGAACCCACCCGTCGCCGAGCACAACGCTTCGAGCAGGTAGGACTTGCCCTGCCGGCGACGTCCGGACACCACCCCAGCGTGGCGTCGGTGCTTTGCCAGTCAGCTCGGGACCGGCCGGGGTGGGGACCACCGACCCAGTGATACGCAAGTCGCACAGGAACTGTCTTATGATACCTAGCCCATGCTTGAGTATCACTAGGCGCCACAGATGGAGGTGAGTAGCACTGCGTCGCGACGACTTCGCCGAGATCCAGCGTCAGCACCTGGTGCGCACACTGGCCGGCGCCGACGCGTTCGTGCCGCCGCCGCTGCCACCCTTCCTGAGCTTCGACACCGGACTGGTGGGCCGGCTCTCCGCCGCTGATCGCGCGCTCGGCGAGCTGGCGGGGGTCGGCCGAACCCTGCCCAGCCCCCACTTATTCACCCGCGCGCTCGTTCGCCGGGAAGCGGTGATGTCCAGCCGGATCGAGGGCACCCAGGCGACGCTGTCCGACCTGGTGCTCTTCGAGATCGAGCGGCCCGCGACTCCGCTCGGCGACGTACAAGAGGTTGCCAACTACGTCACGGCGATGGACTACCTGCTCGACCCACAACGCAGCGTGCCGGTGAGTCCGTGGCTGTTGCGCGAGGCGCACCGGATCTTGCTCACCGGGACGCCCGGCGAGAACGCCATGCCCGGCCAGTACCGCGACACCCAGAACTGGCTCGGGTCCACCGGAGCCGGAATCGACGACGCGTCCTACGTGCCACCACCCGTCGAGCTGTTGCCCGACTGCCTCGACGCGTTCGAGCGCTACCTACACGGCAAACGGGTCCTCCCGCCGCTGGTCGAGATCGCCTGCCTGCACTACCAGTTCGAGGCGATCCACCCATTCAAGGACGGCAACGGCCGGGTCGGACGCCTGCTGGTCGCGCTGTTGCTCGTCGAGTGGGGGCTGCTGCCTGGGCCGATGCTCGACTTCTCCGGCTACATCGAGCGCCGCCGCCAGGAGTACTACGCGCGGCTGCTCGCGGTGTCGACGCGCGGGGACTGGGCGGGGTGGGTCACCTTCTTCCTCGACGCGGTCGTGGTACAAGCCAAAGACGTGCTCCATCGGGCGCGTGCCCTGCAGCAACTGCGCGATGACTACCGCTTCCTGGTCACCGGAGTGCGCTCCTCGAGCCTGCTGCCCCAGCTCGTCGATGCGCTGTTCGCCACGCCGGCCCTCACTATCAACGCCGCTCGCCAGCTCCTCGGTGTCAGCCACCGCGCCGCGACCCTTCACATCACCAAACTCGTAGACGCCGGCCTCCTCGCGGAAATCCCGGCCTCCGGCCGCGTCCGGCGCTTCATCGCACCCGGGATCCTCGCGGCCATTAACGGCGAGGCATCACCGGCCGATAGCCCCAAACTGCTCCCCACGACGGAAGCACCCCTAGAATCATGATCCCCTACAAGCGGGTATGCCCCGTCCAGCATCGAGTTCAGTCTTCCCTCGACGATCGCCGCCACGAACTCCAGATCGGTGGCCACTGCGATGGTCTCCTCCAGGATTCGAGGTACTCGGCGGACACCAGCGCCGCCACAGTGTGCCCATCCTGAGCGATGTCCAGTCGACCCTGGCTGCGTTCCAGCTCTGTCAGCACGTCGGCGAGTGGCCGTTGATCACCGGGAACGACAGCCGTAGCACGAAATATGGTCCTTGCGCCGGATGCCGGCGAGATGGCGACGAATCAGGCCGTCGCGCCGAATCCCACGCCACTCGCCATCAGGCAAGCCAGGTCTCCTGTCCCGGCAGTCTCTGGGTGCGACGATCCGAAACAGCCAGTCGGGTTGTCAAGGGGAGAACAGCGGGAGGATTGTCGGCGGTTCGGCCTAGCGGGTGGCCCAGTGGTGACGGTTCGTGCCAGGCTGCGCTGATCATGTCGAGGCGGGAGGGACGGGTTGTGGGCGAGCCGAATGATCTGCTGCGCGGGGCGCGGGAGCGTAATGAGTCACCGCATGCCAGCGGGGACTGCCTGTCGCGGGAGGAGCTGGCCGATCTGGTCAACGCGTGGTTGTTCGAGCACACCGGGGGCCGGCGGGCGGAGCTGGACGGCAATTACATCGGCAAACTCGAGCAGGGCAGGAT
>DATHTJ010000058.1:0-22076 GCA_035463315.1 Pseudonocardiaceae bacterium | reverse complement strand
TCCCTGCACGTGCTGCGCGACATCAACCTGGAGGTTGCGCGTGGCGAGGTGGTGGTGGTGCTCGGGCCGTCCGGATCCGGCAAGTCGACACTGTGCCGCACGATCAACCGGCTGGAGCCGATCGACCAGGGCAGCATCCAGGTGGACGGGTCACCGCTGCCCGAGGAAGGTCGGGCGCTGGCCCGGCTGCGGGCCGATGTCGGCATGGTCTTTCAGCAGTTCAACCTTTTTGCCCACAAGACCATCGCGGAGAACGTGGAACTCGCTCCGGTGCGGGTGCGTCGGATCGGCAGGCGGGAAGCGCATGAGGCCACGATGCAGCTGCTCGAGCGGGTCGGGATCAGCGACCAGGCCGACAAGTATCCGGCGCAGCTGTCCGGCGGGCAGCAGCAGCGCGCCGCGATCGCCCGTGCGTTGGCCATGCGCCCCAAGGTGATGCTCTTCGATGAGCCGACCTCCGCGCTGGACCCCGAGATGGTCCAGGAGGTGCTCGACGTCATGACCTCGCTGGCGCGCGAGGGCATGACCATGCTTGTGATCACCCATGAGATGGGTTTTGCTCGCCGCGCCGCGCACCGGGTCGTGTTCATGTCCGACGGAGAGATCGTCGAAGACTCGGTGCCCGATCAGTTCTTCACCGCACCGCGCTCGGTTCGCGCCAAGGATTTCCTCGGCAAGATCCTGACTCACTGACATCGACCATGGGCATCAGCCGGTGCCCACTTCAACTAAGTCAACTAAGGGACCCACTTCAACTAAGGGACGGAGTGCCACATGAAGCTGCGCACCATGGCGGTCGGCCTGCTGGTCGGTAGCCTCGTACTGGTCGCCTGCGGCCGGGAGACCTCCCCGGGGACAGGCGGTACCCAGGTCCCGGAGCCGAACGTGGCACAGAACGTCACCGTTGCGGGCTCGCCCACCTTTGATCGGATGACCCAGCGCGGCACGGTCATCGTCGGCGTCAAGAACGACCAGCCCGGTCTGGGCTACCTCAACCCGACCACCAACAAGTACGAGGGCTTCGACGTCGAGATCGCCCGGCTCATCGCGGCCAAGCTCGGGTTCGATCCCCAGACCAAGATCGAGTACAAGCCGGTCCCGACGCCGGCCCGCGAGCAGGCGATCATCAACGGGGACGTCGACTACTACGTCGGCACCTACACGATCAACGAGGGCCGAAAGAAGCAGGTCTCCTTCGCGGGCCCATATTTCGTCGCCGGCCAGGACCTGCTAGTGAAGGCCGACGACAACTCGATCACCGGCCCCGAAACGCTCAAGGGCAAGCGGGTGTGCTCGGTCACCGGATCCTCATCCATCCTCCGGGTCCGTGAGCAAGGACTCACCGACCAGATCGTCGAGTTCCAGAGCTACTCCCAGTGCGTGGACCAGTTGCTCGCCGCCCAGGTCGATGCCGTGACCACGGACGACGCCATCCTCAAGGGTTACGCGGCGCAGGATCCCCAGCGCCTCAAGGTGGTCGGGAAGACGTTCTCTCAGGAGCCATACGGCGTGGGCTTGCCGCTTGCGGACGACGCCCTACGCGCCAAAGTCAACGACATCCTGGACACCGCCGCCCAGGACGGCACCTGGAAGCAAATCTACGACGGGACACTCGGGCGGTCCGGTTCGACCGCGACGCCCCCAGCAGTCGATCGGTACTGACCGTCGTCCCGTGGGAGAGGTCCTGAGTGATCGAACTGCTCGTCGACAACCGCGACCTGTTCATCACAGGATTTCGGAACACGGTCCTGCTGTTCCTCCTCGCGGGAGTCGGCGCGCTCCTGCTGGGAACGCTGCTGGCGGGGATGCGGGTCAGCCCGGTCCCGGCGCTGCGTCTCCTGGGCGCCGGGTACGTCACGATCTTCCGGAACACACCGCTGACGCTGGTGTTTTTCTTCTTTGCCTTCGCCTACCCCCGCCTGGAGCTGGTGGATGTCTCCTTCTTCACCAGAGCCGTGCTCGCCCTGATCGTCTACGCCGCAGCGTTCGTGTGCGAGGTGGTGCGATCCGGCATCAATACCGTTGACGTGGGACAGTCGGAGGCGTCGCGGGCGCTGGGCTTCACGTTCACCCAGACGCTCACCACGATCGTTATCCCGCAGGCCATCAGATCCGTGGTGCCTCCGATGACCAGCGTGCTCATCGCGCTACTGAAGAACACGACTATCGCGGCTGGCTTCTCCGTCGCGGAGGCAGGCCAAATCACCCCGGCCCTGTCCGAGCGCGGCGCACCGCTGCTCATCGGCATGTTCTGGATCGCAATTGGATTCCTTGTCCTCATCGTCCCGCTGACCACCGCGCAACGGACCCTTGAGAAGCGGTGGAGCGTAACTCGATGAGTTCGGTGCTCTACGACCTGCCCGGCCCCCGGGCCCGGGCCCGGAACAAGGCGTTCGGCCTGCTGGCGACCCTCGGCATCGTTGCACTGGCCGGCTTCATCAGTTACCGATTCTGGGTGACCGGTCAGTTCGAGGGCGCGAAATGGGAATGGCTGCTCTACAAGAATCTTCAGTTACGGCTCTTCGCCGCGCTCGGCGCCACCCTGCGTGCCTTCGTCGTCGGGGCGTTGCTCGCCTTGGTGCTCGGCTTGCTGCTCGCTGTCGCGCGGCTGTCTGAACATGTGTGGCTGCGCACGCCAGCGTTCGCGATCGTCGAGTTCTTCCGGGCGATCCCGCTGGTCATCATGATCTTTTTCTTGTTCTTCGCTGCACCCCAGGCTGGGCTGCAGCTTGGCCTTTTCTGGTCCCTCGTCGTGGGCCTGACGCTCTACAACGGTTCGGTGCTCGCCGAGGTGTTCCGGGCCGGGGTGCTGGCCGTGCCGCGCGGCCAGCGCGAGGCCGCATACTCATTGGGGATGCGCAAGAACCAGGTGATGCGGGCGGTGCTGCTCCCCCAGGCGGTACGGGCAATGCTGCCGACGATCGTGAGCCAGCTGGTGGTTCTCCTGAAGGACACTGCGCTGGGCTTCCTCATCACCTACCAGGAGCTACTCTTCGAGGCTCGCTACCTCGGTAGTCTCGTCGAGTTCGAACGCCCGATCATCCCCACGGCGCTCGTGATAGGCGCGATCTACATCACGCTGTGCGTGGCGCTGTCGTTGCTCGCCGGTTACCTGGAACGCCGCAACCGGCGCCGCGGACGCAGCGGTCGGGAACTGCCGATCCCGGATGTGCGCGGCGTGACCGCGAATCTCAGCGCCTGAGCAAGGCTGCACCCGCAGTGGCGATGCGGCCTTCACTTTGCCTAGTCGTCATACTCTTTGTGGAGCGTGCGACACTTACTGGGATTGTCACGTAGACACACTTTACTCTGTTCGACGGGTTTACCAGGATCGCCGATTAGTTGCAGACCGGCGTCGTCGGCTGCAGTGACCCAGCTGGCGGCGATCGTCCGTTGAGCGGTCGCAAGCGGGATCATGCCGGCGCACACGGCCTCGTGAAGCGCGATCTCTAGTCGGTCTTTGGGGTTGGGCCTGGCTTCTGGCTGGGGCCACCTGTTGCGCGGGTCTTCGGAAGAACCACCGAGCATCCTCGAGACAAGGTGGTCGTACTCGCCTTCGTAGTCAGGCGGAAGTCCGTAGGAACGAGCAGAGTCCATTTTCATCCGGTTATTAACTGAGACCGGCGGGTATGATTTCTCCCGCCAACCAGGCTTGCAGATCGTGTCAGTGAGATTGGCCTGAGTGACGGCGGGGTCAATCGCACCAGGCGTACAGCGCGGATCCGGCAGGAGCTGTCCGTTACGCTGACCCAGCATGCAAGTGTGCGGAGCGGGCATCGGAAAATACTTGTCGCCGACGACCGGGTCTCTGACAGCTGGGGCCGACGATCCGGGAGCCGCTGCGATCTGAGGCCCAGAACTAGCGACTGACTCTGAGTGGGGTGTCTGGGAGCGGGGTGTCTGGTCGCTCGACTTGCTACAGCCCACCAGGACACCGGCAGCCAGCGCAAGGATGGCGACGGCCGAAGCGGGAGCGCGAATTTGCATGAAGTTCCTTCCCTAGGGCCACCGAGTCGATGAACCGTGGCAACGGCCCCCTGTCCTGTCCCCACGCGGTGGCGGTAGACAGCTGGACCCTAGGGAAGCTGGCCGTAATCTCGTCGCGACCTGAGAGTCTTAGTTGGTGAGCTGCGTCTACCGGTCCCCGTCGCGCGCCGAAAGACCTGGCGATTACTCCGAAAGACCCCGGCGCGTGCTCTGTTCGGACGAAACGGCTCTCAGCAGCCAGTACAGCCTGATCTGCGGTGCCCCGACCAAAGCTGATCATCAGCTCGGTACGCGCATAGGAGTGGCGGCTTCGTCGTCAGCGCACAGCGCCAATTGTCCGAATTGGGTTGGATCAGCACCGCCCGGCGCGTCTCTGTGTCATCTCGGCGACGAGTTCACTTGATTGATTGATACACACTGCCTGCGCTGTACCGTTCCCCGGATGACATCAGGTGATGGGGACAGCACGGCCTATGAGCAACGTTCTTTTTAGCTTTCTATGGTTCGTGCTACCACTGGGCGTGGACACGTTCGCGATCACCGCCGCGGTGGGCGCAAGCCGGCTCTCAGGCTGGACCCGGTGGCGGATCTCAGCGATCTTTGTCATCTTTGAAGGGGGTATGCCACTGATCGGTCTCGCGCTTGGCGCATCCATCGGACATGCGATCGGGGGCGTCACCGACTACCTTTCCGGTGGCCTGCTCATCCTCCTTGGCGGCTATCTATGGTGGGCCGACGACGATGATGACGAGGCCACCAAAGCTCGCCGACTCACCAACGCCCGTGGCCTCGCCCTGGTCGGGCTCGCATTATCAATCAGTCTCGACGAGCTGGCAATCGGCTTCGGCCTCGGCCTCGGCACCAACCTCGCCGTACCCACAACAATCATTGCCGTCATCGCGATCCAAACACTGGTGGTCTCTCAGCTCGGGTTGTCTCTTGGCGCCCGGATCAGCGAACGTTTGCGCGAGGGCATCGAGCGCCTCGCCGGTCCTATCCTGATCTTCCTCGGCTGCTACCTGCTCGCCGAAGCGCTCATCCGCCTCGAACTGGTCAGCACACGCGACGCCGTCATCGCCGGCATCCTCATGCTCGTCACGGCTGCTCTCACCATCTACCGTCATCTCGCGGTGCGAACCCACACGGCTCCGGCCATACCACCGGCATCAGGGGCGGCGAATGCTCACAGCGGGCGAATGAGATCCTGACTGTGGCGTCGGCTTCTCTGTGCGGAGCATCGACTTGCGACTACCGTGGCAGTCCGCTTCGCCGACCACAAGAAAGAGTGAGGTGGGGCACCTTATGGGCAATCGTCATGGATCTTGAGCCCCGGCGGCCCGGCGTGGACCTATCGCCCAGTCCGAAGCCGTCGCCCGACAGCCGGGCCTGGTCAGTGCTGCATGTCCTGCGTCGGCGTGGCTGGTTGCGACCGCGCCGGATCGGCTGTCTGCTCATTGTGCTCGTGATCGCGGTGTTGTGGGTGGTGGGTTCGGTCATCGACGGGGTCACTGCCTTGTTCAGTGACCACCCTGCCCCGGTGGCCGGCAGCCCGTTCGATACGGTCGCGCCACCACGCCCGGCGACCAGTGGATCGCCTACCATCGACCGGATTGCCCAGCGTGGCAAGCTCATCGTGGCGGTCCAGGAAACGCCTGGGCTGGCGCAACGCTCGCCAGGCTCAAGCGACTACACCGGATTCGACATCGCACTGTTGGATCTGATCGCGCGTGACCTGAGGGTAGATCCCGCCGCGACCAGCTTCAAGCCTCTTGCTGCGAGTAGCCGCGAGGCCGCACTGGGCCGAGGTGAGGCGGACCTCGTGCTCGGCGGCTATGAGATCACCCCGCAGCGACGCGCCCAGGTGGATATCGCGGGTCCTTACCTGGTGCGCCTGCTACGGCTGGCCGTGCCCGCGAACAGCCCGGTGACCGGCCTGAACTCGCTCGGTCAGGGCACGGTGTGCGCGCCTGCGGACTCGCCGGCTGCCGCAGCGCTGGCCACCCGCGGCGAGCGATTGCAGACCCGGGCGACCCTGGCTGCCTGCGTGAACCTGCTCGGGAGTCGCGTCGAGGCGATCGCCGACGACCAGGCCGCCGTGGCAGCGGTGCTGGCCAAGTCCCCCGGCACGCTGCGAGTGGTCGACGAGCCACTGGGGACCACCGAGTACGGCATCGGCTTGCCGCTGGGCGACCAGGTACTTCACGACCGGATCACCGCAGTGCTGCGCCACGCGATCGACGACGGCACCTGGGCACGCCACTACGCCGAGTACCTCGGCACTTCGGTACCCAACCCCCCTTTTCCCCGCTAGCCTTACCCTCGGTTGCGGCGGAACAGTCTGGTCAGGGGATCGAAACGGAGGTCGACCACCCGCTCCTTCATGGGGATCAGCGCATTGTCCGTGATCTCGATGTGCTCCGGGCAGACTTCGGTGCAGCACTTGGTGATGTTGCAGAATCCAAGGCCGTGCTCGTCCTGCGCGGCACGCTTGCGATTGACACCCTCCTCGTCGGCAGCATCGAGTGGGTGCATGTCCAGCTCAGCGATCCGCATGAGGTAGCGCGGTCCGGAGAAGCTCTCCTTGTTCTCCTCGTGGTCGCGGATCACGTGACAGGTGTTCTGGCACAGGAAACACTCGATGCACTTTCGGAACTCCTGGGAACGCTCCACGTCCACTTGCTGCATCCGGTACTCGCCGGGCTGCACCCCCTTAGGCGGCATGAATGCCCGCACCTCGCGCGCCTTGCGATAGTTGTACGACACGTCAGTAACGAGATCGCGGATGATCGGGAAGGTCCGCATCGGGGTGACCGTCACCGGCTGCTGTGGCGGCAACGTGGACATCCGCGTCATGCACAGCAGGCGCGGACGGCCGTTGATCTCGGCGCTGCACGATCCGCACTTGCCCGCCTTGCAGTTCCACCGCACCGCGAGGTCCGGAGCCTGGGTGGCCTGCAGGCGGTGGATCACGTCGAGAACCACCTCTCCCTCATTGACCTCCACGTCGAAGCCGACCAGGCCCCCGCCGTCGGTGTCCCCCCGCCACACCCGGAAATGCTGCTGGTAGCCCATATCAGTCCGCTCCTCCCGGGAGCTCCTCGGCGGTGAAGTACTTCTTTAGCTCGTCAAGCTCGAACAGCTCACAAAGGTCCGCGCGCATCTGGACCTGTTCCTTGCGCTCGACACGAACGCCGCGCTGCGTGCCGTTGGCGTGCTGCGTGCACACCAGCACGACGCGCCGCCATTCGGGATCCATCGCCGGGCAGTCGTCCCGGGTGTGCCCGCCCCGGCTTTCGGCGCGCTCCAGCGCGGCCCGGGCGACACACTCGCTCACCGCAAGCATGTTGCGCAGGTCCAGCGCGAGATGCCACCCGGGGTTGAACTGACGGTGCCCCTCTACCACGACCCGCTGGGCTCGCTGGTACAGCTCGTCGAGCTTCTTGAGCGCGAGCTCCATCTCGTCGGCCCGGCGGATGATGCCGACCAAGTCGTTCATGGTCTGCTGCAACTCCTGCTGCACCTGGTACGGGTTCTCAGCGCCCTCGCTGTGAATCCCCGAACCGAAGGGGGCGACGGCCCGCTGCGCTGCGGCGTCGACATCGGCCTCGTGGACCGACGGCCGGGACCCGCCCAGGGAGTCCACGTAGGTCGCCGCCCCCAGGCCGGCCCGGCGACCGAACACGAGCAGGTCGGACAGCGAGTTGCCACCCAACCGGTTGGAGCCGTGCATCCCGCCCGCGACCTCGCCAGCGGCGAAGAGCCCGCGCACCGAGGCTGCCGCGGTGTCCGGGTCGACCTCGACGCCGCCCATCACGTAGTGGCAGGTGGGGCCGACCTCCATGGGCTCGGCCGTGATGTCGACGTCTGCCAGTTCCTTGAACTGGTGGTACATCGAGGGAAGCCGCTTCTTGATGACCTCGGCGGGTATCCGGGTAGAGACATCGAGAAACACGCCACCATGCGGTGACCCCCGGCCTGCCTTGACCTCGGAGTTGATCGCGCGCGCGACCTCGTCACGGGGCAGCAGCTCCGGCGGCCTGCGGTTGTTGTCCGGGTCGTCGTACCAGCGATCCCCCTCCTGCTCTGAGGTCGCGTACTTATCCTTGAAGACCTCGGGGATGTAGTCGAACATGAAGCGCTGGCCCTCGGAGTTGCGCAACACGCCGCCGTCACCCCGGACCGACTCGGTGACCAGGATCCCCTTGACACTGGGTGGCCAGACCATCCCAGTGGGATGAAACTGGACAAACTCCATGTTGATCAACGCAGCGCCCGAGCGCAGCGCGAGCGCGTGCCCATCTCCGGTGTACTCCCAGGAGTTGCTGGTGACCTTGAAAGATTTGCCGATGCCGCCAGTGGCCAGCACCACGGCAGGTGCGTCGAACCGGATGAAGCGGCCAGTCTCGCGCCAGTAGCCGAACGCCCCGGATACTACATCTCCGTCTTTGAGCAGGTCCGTGACTGTGCACTCGGCAAAGACCTTGAGGTTGGCCTCGTAGTCGCCGTGCTGGGCGAAGTCGTCCTGCTGCAGCGACACGATCTTCTGCTGCAGCGTGCGGATCAGCTCCAGACCCGTTCGATCACCCACATGCGCCAGCCGCGGGTACTCGTGTCCGCCGAAGTTGCGCTGACTGATCTTGCCATCCTTGGTGCGGTCGAACAGCGCACCGTAGGTCTCCAGCTCCCATACCCGCTGCGGTGCTTCCTTCGCGTGCAGTTCCGCCATCCGCCAGTTGTTGAGGAACTTGCCCCCGCGCATGGTGTCGCGGAAGTGGACCTGCCAGCTGTCCCGTGGATTCACGTTGCCCATCGACGCCGCGATACCTCCCTCGGCCATCACGGTGTGGGCCTTGCCGAACAGGGACTTGCAGATGATGGCGGTGCGCTTGCCCAGCTCGCGGGCTTCGATTGCGGCGCGCAGCCCGGCACCACCAGCGCCGATCACCACGACGTCGTAGCCGTGCTGCTCGATCTCGGTCATGGGGTATCGAGTCCTCGTCAGTTGAAAAGGCGCAGGTCGGCGATCCAGCCCGCGGCGACGGCCACGATGTAGAAGTCCGTGATCATCACCGTGATCAGCGACGTCCAGGCGAACTGCATGTGGCGGCCGTTGAGCTTGGACAGCTGTGTCCAGAACCAGTACTGGATGGGGTGCTGGGAGAAGTGCTTGAGCCGGCCGCCGAAGATGTGCCGGCAGGCGTGGCAGGACAGCGAGTACAGCCACAGCATGGTGACGTTGACCAGCAGGATCAGCGAGCCCAGCCCCACCCCGAAGCCACCGTCGGCGGGGAAGAAGGCCAACACGGCGTCATAAGTGTTGATCAGCAGCAGCGCGCTGGCCAGGTAGAAGAAATACCTGTGCAGGTTCTGCAGAATCAGGGGGAAGCGGGTCTCCCCGGTGTACTTCTTCGCCGGCTCGGACACCGCGCATCCGGGCGGCGACATCAGGAAAGCCCGATAGATGGCCTTGCGGTAGTAGTAGCAGCTGGCCCGGAAGCCGGCGAGAATGGGGAAGATCAGGATCGGCAGCGGCAGTGCCAGCGGAAACGCCGGCAGCGGGGTGCCGAAATGCGACGAGCCGGGCGCGCACGAGGCACTCAGGCACGGCGAGTACAGCGGGGTGAGGTAGTGGTATTCACCGACCCAATAGTAATCCCGCATGAACAGTCGAACCGTCGTGTAGACGATGAAGGCACCCAGCACGATGGCGGTCACCAAGGGTGACAGCCACCAGCGGTCGGTGCGCAGTGTCCGCGCCGAGATTGCTGCCCGGCCGGACTGGGTCACCCCAGGCTTCGGGGATTGTGATGTGGTGGTCATGACGTCGATTCGGGTCGGTGGCACCCGCCGTCCGCGCGGGTTGTGCGGACCAGGGGCTCGTGCGGCGATGCCTGACGGTAGGCCAGGCCCGGGGAACGGGTCCAAGATATGGTAACGCTCGTCTCGATAGCCCTACGCTATCGGGGTGCAGCTACAGCAACTGGTGTACTTCCTCGCCGTCGCCCGCACCCGCCACTTCACCCGGGCCGCCGAGCTCACGCACGTCGCTCAGCCCTCGCTGAGCAAACAGATCCACTGCCTGGAGCGCGAGCTGGGCAGTGAGCTGTTCCATCGGGCCCGGGGCAACGTGACCCTGACTCCGGCCGGAGAGGTGCTCGTCCCCTTTGCCAAGCGGATCCTGGCCGACGTCGAGACCGCCCGGCTACAGGTGCACGAGCTGGCCGAGCTTCGCCAGGGACGGCTGCGGCTGGGTGCCACGCCAAGCCTCTGCACCGGTCCGCTGGCCGACGCACTCGCGCACTTCCGCGCCCGCTACCCCGGGATCCAACTCGTCATCGACGAAAGCGGGTCGCGGGACCTGGTGCGTCAGCTCGCCGAAGGAGCCATCGACCTGGCGGTGATCACCTCGCCGTTGCACCGCGGGGATCCGACCCTGGACACCGTCCCAATCCTCCGCGAGCAGCTCACCGTTGCCGTGCCACGCAGCATGGATCTCGACCTCGACTTGTTTCGGATCGAGGATCTCCGGGACCGGCCGCTGGTGATGTTCCGGGAGGGCTACGACCTCAGATCGATGACCCTGACAGCCTGCCAGCGAGCCGGATTCGAGCCGCGGTTCGCCATTGAGGGGGGCGAGATGGATGCGGTGCTCAGCTTCGTCGAGGCTGGGCTCGGAATCGCCGTGGTTCCCAGCATGGTTCTCCCGAGTCGCCCGAAGCTTCGTGGCGTGCCGTTCGCGCCCCCCATTCCGATCCGGACGATCGCGCTAGCCCACCGCACCGACATGCACCCCATCCGAGCCGCTGTGGAGTTCCGATCCATCCTGCTGCAGCTGCTGAGCGGCGCGCACGCCCAGGACACCCTTCCCGCCGGAGTCGAGTTCATCGCGCCCGGGGAACTGTCCGTGAGTCAGTCGGGGCACGGCTCAGCCTCGGTGGACCAGTTGCCCGGACCGAGCTCGTCGCGCACCACGCGCAACGCCAGCCCTTCGGAGTAACCCTTGCGGGCCAGCATCCCGGCCAGTCTGCGCGCCAGGATGCTTGTGTCCCGCGCAGCACTGGTGCGTAGCTTGCGCCGGACCAATTCGCGGGCCCGCTGCTCCTCGTTCTCGGGCTGTACCGCCTCCATCGCCTCGCTCACGATCTCATCCGGCACTCCCCTGCGCCGGAGCTCGGTGCTCAATGCCCACCTGCTCAGGCCGCGATGGCTGTGCCCGGAGTGCACCTGTGACTCAGCGAAGGCAGCGTCATTCACCAGACCCACCTCACTCAGGCGGTCGAGCACTGGCTCGCCGACCGCCTCAGGAACCCCACGCCTGCGCAGGGCATCGGCCAGCTCGGCCCGGCTGCGCGGCCGCGTCGTGAGAAGGCGCAGGCAGACCTTCTGCGCCTGAGCCGCGGGACTCATGGTCTTGGTATCCGGGAGGTCCTCTTCCCGCGCAGACCCGCAGGGGCCGGGGTCACTCATCACAGCTCCTGGGCCTCGGTACGGGTCGGGAGCATCAGAAGTCCACCGGGGCCGGCACGGTCTGATCAGCGTCCAGCTTCGCGCCAATGCCGAGCTTGTCCTTGATCCGCTTCTCGATCTCGGCAGCAATGTCCGGGTTGTCGCCGAGGAACTTGCGCGCGTTCTCCTTGCCCTGGCCGAGCTGATCGCCCTCGTAGGTGTACCAGGCACCCGACTTGCGGACGACGCCCTGCTCCACGCCCAGATCGATCAGCGAGCCCTCCTTGCTGATCCCGTGGCCGTACAGAATGTCGAACTCCGCTTGTTTGAATGGTGGGGCGCACTTGTTCTTCACCACCTTGACGCGGGTGCGGTTGCCGACCGCATCCCCGCCGTCCTTGAGCGTCTCGATCCGGCGGATATCCAGCCGCACCGAGGCGTAGAACTTCAGTGCCTTGCCACCCGTGGTGGTCTCCGGAGAGCCGAAGAAAACTCCCACCTTCTCCCGGAGCTGGTTGATGAAGATCGCGGTGGTGCCCGAGTTGCTCAACGCACCGGTGATCTTTCGCAGCGCCTGGCTCATCAGCCGGGCCTGCAGGCCGACGTGCGCGTCGCCCATCTCGCCCTCGATCTCTGCCCGCGGCACGAGGGCGGCCACTGAGTCGATGACCATCACGTCTAGCGCGCCGGAGCGGATCAGCATGTCCGCGATCTCCAGTGCCTGTTCCCCGGTATCGGGCTGAGAGACCAGCAGGGCGTCGGTGTCCACCCCGAGTGCCTTCGCGTAGTCGGGATCCAGCGCGTGCTCAGCGTCGATGAACGCGGCGATCCCACCGGCCCGCTGGGCGTTGGCCACGGCGTGCAGGGCGACGGTGGTCTTCCCGGAAGACTCCGGGCCGTACACCTCCACCACCCGGCCACGAGGCAGGCCGCCGATGCCCAGTGCCACGTCCAACGCGATGGAGCCAGTGGGGATCACCTCGACAGGCGCGCGGCCCTCCTCGCCAAGGCGCATCACCGAGCCCTTGCCGTACTGCTTGTCGATCTGGGCCAAGGCGAGCTCGAGCGCCTTCTCCCGGTCCGGTGCTGATGCCATCTGACGGTCCACCTCACTGGTCGGTTCTTCTGGGTCGGCACCGACGCTAGGCGGTGAGACCGACACTTTGCGGCAACGCGCGCCGGATCTGTGGACAGAGGACCGGCTGCGGACAACAGCCTAGGCGAACACGTGTTCGATGTCAGGAACGACACGCCGGTGTGCTCGCTCGCCGCGCCCAGCGGCGCTCCCCGAAGCCGACACACCGAGCACGAGAGACGGACACGCCGGGGGGAGAAAGGTCAGCGTCGCTCTTCGGGAACGTCAAATGCGGCGCACATCACGGCCCACACTCGCTTGGTGTCGATCCCCGCCTCCAGCGCCCCGTCCACCGTGCGGCCGCCGAGCTCGGCGAACACGTGGTCATGGGCCAGCGCGGCGGCTCTGACCGGGCCGAACTCCTCGTCCATCCGCTGCCGGAAGTGGGTTATCCGCACTCAGCCAGGTTAGGTGCCCGCTTCCGGGTTATCGTGCTGGGGTGCTCACCCAGGCCGACCCCACCGGACTGTCCTCCACTGCCGGACAGCTGGTGATCCTTTTTGGCTTGCTCGCCGCTCTGGTCGTACTCATCCGCTGGTGGTGGCAGCAGCGGGGCCGCTGATCCGTTACTCACGGGGAAGCGGTGTGGCGCGAATGGGGTGCCCAGCTGCGGTGAGGCAGCGACCGTTGGCGAGGTCGAAGCGCCAGCCGTGCAGGGCGCAGGTGAGCACCCCGTCCTCGACAGAGCCGAACTTGGCCAAGTCGGCGCGCAGGTGTGGGCAGCGGCGTTGCACTTGCCAGCCGTCCAGCTCGATGTCCGTGCCGTCGTCGTTGAGCTCCTCGTACCAGTTCTCGACGTAGTCGATGCGCTCAGGCGACAGGCACTTGAAGAAGATGTAGACGAACTCGTTGTACTGACCGATCCGGCTGGCCCGAAACCGTAGGGACAGGAACAGGCTGTTCGACCAGTCCACCTCACGGCGGGCAAGGTTGGTGGCGACCAGATCCGCCGAGGTGGACAGCCGGTAGCGGCAGTGCTCGCCGGCGAACTCGCGCACCTCGCGCGCGGTGAAGTCGACCACCAGCGAGTGCTCGCCGACGTCCAGGCGCACCGGGCCACCGACGCCGGTGCAGATGTTCTCGGCGCGTGTGAGCAGCGGCTCCCACCACTGCTTGAGCTGCTCAAGCAGGTCAGCGGGCACCGACGCCCGGCTGGCTCGCTCCCGGGCCAGGGCGGGTTGCGCTCGGGCCTGGTAGTCACGCAGGTAGGCGGTCTTGTCGCCGAAGATGTGCTCGATCTCGGCTGCCGAGTGGCGGTGGGTGAGCTCGCAGCGCGGCCCGTCCAGCTCGGCGACGCTGCCCGGCAACAGCAGGTGCGCCGACACCGCCGGACGCTGCGTCCGTAGCTCGGTCAGGAACTCCACCTGGTCGGTGAAGATGCTGTCCCCGTCGCGACCGAGACCGTTGACGCCGAAGAGTTCCTCGTCGAGGAAGCAGGGTGGACCGGCGGTGGGGAACACGTGCGCGGCGCCGACGGCGTCGATGTAGCGCAGGGCCCGGTCGCTCTGCCCGGCCCGCTTGCGGCGGGCGAACTCCTTGCGCGCGCCCTCGGGTAGGTCATAGACCATCGGCCACCAGATCGCTCCGGAGAACTGAGTGAAGTACCCGTGCACGTCGCCGAAGTCGCGGAGCTGCTCGATGTCCAGCGGATGAGCGTCGTTCTGGTTGAGGATCACGGTGCGGCCGTCGTCCAGGGACAGTGCGGAGTCACCGATCGGCCCGTCGCTGGGCCCGGTCAGCGAGGTGATCATGATGCGCAGCCCGTCGCGTTGCACCGGGACGCCCGACTGGGTGCGCAGGAAGGTCCGGAACCCGAGACCAGCGAGCTCGCGCTCCAACTCGTCGGTGGGATAGTCCGGTAGCAGCACCGTGGTGTCCTTGCGCACGTGCCGGCGCAGCAGTTCGGCGTCGAAGTGGTCGCGGTGCAGGTGCGAAACGTAGAGGTAGTCGGCCTGCCCGAGAGCGTCCCAGTCCAGGTCGCTGTTGTCCGGGAAGGGAAACCACGAGCCGAAGAAGGCCGGGGTGACCCAGGGATCACAGAGCACGCTGCCCGCGATCGTCTCGATGAACAGTCCGGCGTGCCCGACTCCGGTGATCCGCATGCGCTCTCCTCGCTCCGGCTGCGTACCCGCCAGATGGTGCCATCCGTTGTGTGCATCAGATTCGACCCGGTGGGCGTCTTATGTTGCACAGCAACGCGCGCCACAAGCGCGCCACCGAGCGGAAGGGAGTCACCACCGTGACCGACGTATTCCGATCCGGCGACCACGAGCAGGTCGTGTTCTGCCGCGACGAGCCCTCCGGGCTCCGCGCCATCATCGCCATCCACTCCACCGCACTGGGGCCAGCGCTCGGCGGCACCCGGTTCCACCCTTACGCCAGCGAGGAGGACGCGCTGGCCGACGTACTGCACCTGTCCCGCGCGATGTCCTACAAGAACTCGCTCGCCGGGTTGGACCACGGCGGGGGCAAGGCCGTCATCCTCGCCGACCCGTCCCGGGACAAGACCGAGGCACTGCTGCGCGCCTATGGTCGCTTCGTGCAGTCGCTGGGCGGACGCTACATCACCGCGTGCGATGTCGGCACCTACGTCGAGGACATGGACGTCGTCGCCCGGGAATCCGAGTTCGTCACCGGACGCTCGGTGGCCCACGGCGGTGCCGGTGACTCCTCGATCCTCACTGCCTTCGGTGTCTTCCAGGGCATGCGCGCGGCCGCCGAACACGTCTGGGGTGCGCCCACCCTGTCAGGACGCCGGGTGGGCGTCGCCGGGGTCGGCAAGGTGGGACGGCTTCTTGTCGACCACCTGCTCGCCGACGGCGCGGAGGTGATCGTCGCGGACGTCAGCGAGCGGGCTATCGCGCGGATCTGGACCGCGCACCCTGAGGTCGCCGTGGCGCCGACCACCGCAGCGCTGGTGGGCGAACCGATCGACGTGTACGCCCCGTGCGCGCTCGGCTCCGCGCTGGATGATCCCACCGTCGCCGCGCTCTCAGCCAAGATCGTCTGTGGAGGCGCGAACAACCAGCTGGAACACCCCGGCGTGGAGAAACTGCTCGACGAACGGGGCATCCTCTATGCACCCGACTACGTGGTGAACTCCGGCGGCGTCATCCAGGTCGCCGACGAGATCGAGGGTTTCAACTTCGAGCGGGCCAAAGCCCGAGCCGCCCGGATCTTCGACACTACTCGGGAGATCTTCGAGCTGGCTGAGCGGGACGGCGTGCCACCTGCCGTCGCCGCCGACCACCTGGCCGAGCGGCGAATGGCAGACGTAGGGCGGCTGCGCAAAATCCTGGTCGACGGGCGCACCGCCCTGCGGCGATAGCGATTGAGGCGCCCCGCCGCCAGGCGGTGCGGTAGCGGACGATCACTATTACTCGCACCCTCGTCGGTTGGTGACCTCGCGGCACCGCTGCGCTCCTTCATTCGTCGGCTTGACCTGAGCCGATGCCCGTGCCGCGAGAAAGGTAGAAGGTGATGATTGGCGAGGAGAGGAAGTTGCTCAAGGTTGCGGACAAACTGGTGCGCGGGCCAGCAACGAGCACATTCGCGCACATCAATCAGGAGAGGTGGAAAGCTCAGACAACACTTGGGTGATGAGAGCACGGGCCTCCGCACCGTATACTGCTGCTTTTGCGTACTCAGCGAACAGCTGCAGATAGACGCTAATCTCGCTGGGCTCGGAGAGCGTCAGCGTTGCTGTGAGCGTCTCCACGAGCACTTCGCCCTCGTCGTAGACGGCGAACCCGTGCAGCGGTGCCGACGTGAATTGGGTCTCGAACGGGATGATGCCGAGGCGAACAGTGCACATACTCGCGACGGCGAGCAGCCGGTCGAGCTGGCCCTCCAGCACCTCGGGCGGGCACAGCCGGTACCGGAGCGGCGCCTCGGTCAGCACGAAGTGTGCCCTCGTACTGGGCCGGTAGAGGATTTGCTGGCGTGCCATCCGGGCGGAGACCGACTCATCGAGGTCAGTGGGCGGGCCGCCGTATTTCAGCCCAGGCGCAAACCGATGTCGGGCGTACTGGGGAGTCTGCAGCAGACCCGGGATGATCGCACTCTGAAAGTTCCGGATAAACGAGTACTTAATTTCCTGTTCGCGGATGGCGTGCTGGAAGCGGGCCATCCCGGCGCGGAACGCGCGCCGGTGCTCGACGTAGTGCCCCTCTAGGCTACGCAGTGCCGCAATCAGGTCATCCGCAGCTTCCGGAACCCCGCACGCCCTGGCCCATGCTTCCACGTCGGCATCCGATGGGGTCTGTTTGCCGCTTTCGATCCGGGAGACCTTGCTGGGCTGCCAGCCGTGCGCCTCTGCGAGCTGCCGCCCGGTCAGTCGGGCGTCCTGGCGCAGCTCGCGCAACCGCTGCCCGAGCGTTTCACGCTCCCGCTGGAAACTTGTCACTCACTCGACGCCGTGCTTCGCGGCGAACTCCTCTCGTGAGATCGAATGATGCCATGCGGCGTCGAACCAGTGCAGCCGCCGTACGACCTCCGCGGGATCGTCGATCAGTTCCTGGCCGATGGGGCGGTCCTCCTCATCGAAGTGAATGATCACAGCCATCGTCGCGTCGAAGATCCAGTAGTCCTCGTCTGGCAACCTCAGCTCCAGCTCCCGGGCCCGCTGCCGGGGCAGGTAGCGGATCTCGTCCCCGGCAGCCACATTAAGCCGGGCGATGTGCAGTAAGTAGCGCGCGTCCTCGGTCAGTGGCTCGGTGGTCACCCGCACCCGGGCCATTCGCTTCCCCTGGGTGCTCCACCTGCTCACCTTGCCGGTCCAGCGATCCATAAAGGAGTAGTTGGTCAGCTCCCCGGCCTGGTAGCGTCGCTTCGGCTCGATCGACGTCCCGGTGTTGTAGCAATCCCGAGGCTCTAGGCGGCGCGCCGTGTACCGATAAGTCTCGAACAGCTCGTCGAACTGCTCGTCGGTGAGTTTCCCGCCCATCAGGCGCGCTCCACCAGCCGCAACACGTCGGCCGGCACCTCCGCGACGATCTCGTCGTCTGCGAAGTCGCGCAGGTCGGCGATAGCTTGAGGGTCGGTCACTCGCTTGCCTTGTACCACGAAGGTGCCACGGTCGGTGGCATAAAGCGCCTCGGACTTACCCTCTGCTGACCCGGCCGTTTTGCCTAGATAACGCAGCCTCATCCCAACTCCTCCTAGTCCCCGAGCTCCGGTTCGATGCCCCGGTTCGATGTCGGAGCGTCACGGGGAAAGTACGGCCCGGTACCCAGTCCGCGGAACGAAGTTGCGCCAGATTGCGCCCAAGCATCCCCTAGCCGATAGCGACCGCGCACACAAGCCTGCAGGGCGTGCTAGTGATACTCGCCTATCCAAGCTCCGGTAGCCACAGCTCGGCTCCAGCGCGGCGCAACTGATCACGGCGCCGGGCGAAGTCAGGAATCGCCCGCTCGACCGTCAGCCAGAATTCCGCCGAGTGGTCGTGGTAATGCAGGTGAGCAAGTTCGTGCACGAGTACGTAATCCACAAGGGAGGCGGGCAACTGCATTGTTGCCGCGGGTCAAGGCAAGCCCGACACTCGGGTCGACCTACCACACGCTCGCATCCGGGGCTGACAAAAGTTACTGCGGTGCTTCCTAGCGTCTGCGGCAAGGTGCTGGCCCACCTGCAAAATACCGAGGTCAGCACGCCTGGAGCCAGGTTGTCGGTGAGACGGGCCATGATGGTCGGCGTGGACGTGCTCGACCTGTTCTCCCCCGCCACCCGGGACTGGTTCGCGGGAGCGTTTGCCGCGCCTACTCCGGCTCAGGAAGGTGCGTGGCGGGCGGCAGCCGCGGGCGAGCATGCGCTGGTCGTCGCCCCAACCGGATCAGGCAAGACCCTCGCCGCGTTTCTGTGGGCGCTGGACCAGCTGGTCGTCGTTGGGCCTCCGGACGAGCCGATGAGGCGTTGCCGGGTGCTTTACGTATCCCCGCTCAAAGCCTTGGCGGTGGACGTCGAGCGCAACCTGCGTTCTCCGTTGGCCGGCATCCGGCAAGCCACGCACCGGTTGGGCCTGCCCCAGCCGGACATTCAGGTGGCGATGCGCACCGGCGATACCCCAGCCGAGCAGCGCCGCGCCTTCGCCCGCACCCCGGCCGACGTGCTCGTCACCACTCCGGAGTCGCTGTTTCTGCTGCTGACCTCGGCGGCCAGGGAGTCGTTGCGCGGGGTCACTACGGTGATCGTCGACGAGGTGCACGCCGTCGCCGCCAGCAAGCGCGGCGCGCACCTGGTGCTGTCCTTGGAGCGGCTGGACGCGCTGCTGGAGCGACCGTCCCAGCGGATCGGCCTGTCCGCCACCGTGCGTCCCGTCGACGAGGTCAGTGCCTTCCTGGCCGGGGGCCGGCCGGTGCATGTGGTGCAGCCGCCGTCGACCAAGACAATCGAGGTCGCGGTGCAGGTGCCGGTACCGGACATGTCGGCACTGGGTGAACTGACGGGGGGCGACTTAACCGGAGACGCCGGCGGAACGGCGGAGCACCGTGCCTCGATCTGGCCCGCAGTGGAGCGACGGGTGCTGGAGCTGGTGCGCGCACACCGCTCGACGATCGTGTTCGCCAACTCGCGGCGGCTGGCCGAGCGGCTCACCTCCCGGCTCAACGAGCTGGCCGTCGATGAGCCCGCAGCACCCCGAGACCGGATGCCCGCCGAGTTGATGGGCCAGGCCGGGCTGGCCGGCGGAGCTCCCGAAGTGATCGCCAAGGCGCACCACGGCTCGATGTCGCGCGAGCAGCGGATCCTGGTCGAGGAGGAGCTCAAGTCCGGCCGGTTGCCGTGCGTGGTCGCCACCTCGTCGTTGGAGCTGGGCATCGACATGGGAGCGGTGGACCTCGTGGTGCAGGTCGAGGCGCCCCCGACGGTGGCGTCGGGCCTGCAGCGAATCGGCCGCGCCGGGCATCAGGTGGGTGCGGTGTCCCGCGGCGTGATCTTCCCCAAGTTCCGCGGGGACCTGGTCTCGTGTGCGGTGGTCGCGGAGCGAATGGTCAACGGGGCGATCGAGGCGATGCGCTACCCCCGAAACCCGCTGGACGTGCTCGCCCAGCAGGTGGTGGCCATGGTCGCGCTGGATCCGTGGACCGTCGGCGACCTCGCCGCACTGGTCCGCCGCGCCGCGCCGTACTCGGCGCTGCCCGACTCCGCACTGCACGCCGTGCTCGACATGCTCACCGGCCGCTATCCGTCGGAGGAGTTCGGTGAGCTACGCCCGCGGATCGTGTGGGACCGAGTCACTGACGAGCTGCGCGGCCGGCCAGGAGCGCAGCGGCTGGCGGTCACCTCTGGCGGCACCATCCCCGACCGGGGGCTGTTCACCGTGATGACCCCCGGTGGTGCCGACAGGGCGGGCTCGCGGGTCGGTGAACTCGACGAGGAGATGGTGTACGAGTCTCGGGTGGGCGACACGTTCCTGCTCGGTTCGACCTCCTGGAAGATCGTCGACATCACCCACGACCGGGTCATCGCGCTGCCCGTGCCCGGCGAGCCGGCTCGGATGCCATTCTGGAAGGGCGACGCGCCTGGCCGGCCCCTGGAGCTCGGACGGGCGCTGGGCGCGTTCGTTCGCGAGCTGAGCGGTGCCGGCGTGTACGCAGCGCGCCGTCGCGCCGAGGCGGCTGGGCTCGACGCGTGGGCGGCCGACAACCTGCTGTCTTATCTGCGCGAACAGCGCGAGGCCGCCGGGCATGTGCCCGACGACCGCACCATCCTGGTGGAACGCTTCCGCGACGAGCTGGGCGACTGGCGGATGGTGGTGCACTCACCGTTCGGGGCGCAAGTTAACGGGCCGTGGGCACTGGCGATCGGCGCCCGGCTGCGGGAACGGCGCGGTGTCGAGGCGCATGTGGCCAGCGCGGACGACGGCATCGTGCTGCGGCTGCCCGACGCACTGGACGCCGACGGGGCCGAGGTGCTGCCCACTGCCGAGGACATCCTGCTCGATCCTGACGAGGTGGAGCAGCTCGTCGTTGCCGAGGTGGGCGGTTCGGCGCTGTTCGCCTCGCGGTTCCGGGAGTGCGCGGCACGCTCACTACTGCTGCCTCGCCGCGACCCCAGGCGCCGCACTCCGCTGTGGCAGCAGCGGCAGCGCGCAGCCCAACTGCTCACCGTCGCGTCGAAGTACGAGCAGTTCCCGGTGGTGCTGGAGGCGATGCGGGAGTGCCTGCGTGACGTCTATGACCTGGCCGGGCTGCGCGCGCTGATGTCGGAGGTACAGGCTCGCGGGGTGCGGGTGGTGGAGGTGGCCACTCCGTCGCCGTCACCGTTTGCCCGCAGCCTGCTGTTCGGCTACGTCGGGATGTTCCTCTATGAGCTCGATGCCCCGCTCGCCGAGCGCAGGGCCGCAGCGCTCTCCCTCGACTCGACATTGCTGGCGGAGCTGTTGGGCTCGGAGGCAATCCGCGAGCTGCTCGACCCTGACGTGCTCATCGAAGTCGAGGCGCAGCTGCAGCGCATCGATCCTGACCGGCGGGTCCGAGACGTCGAAGGCGCTGCCGACCTGCTGCGCACGCTGGGCGACCTCACCGAGGCCGAAGCCGCACAGCGTGGGGTCGCGCCAGGGTGGCTTGCCGAGCTTGGCGCGGCCCGTCGGACGATCACGGTGCGGATCGCTGGCGAACAACGCTGGATCGCGATCGAGGACGCCGGCCGGGTGCGTGACGCGCTGGGCGCGGCACTGCCGGTAGGAGTGCCGGAGGCGTTCACCGAGCCGGTCGCCGACCCACTCGGGGATCTCGTGCTCCGCTACGCCCGCACCCGCGGGCCGTTCACCAGTGCCGCCGCCGCACACCGGTTCGGGCTTGGGGTCGCCGTGGTGGGTTCGGTGCTGGACCGGATGACCGGGGCCGGCACCCTGGTCCGCGGTGAGCTACGCCCGGTTGAGGTCGGCGGCGGGGGCATCGAGTACTGCCACGCCGAAGTGCTCCGGCGGTTGCGACGGGCGTCGCTGGCGCGGTTGAGGGCCGAGGTGGAGCCGGTCGAGCAGGCCGTCCTGGGGCGGTTCCTGCCGGCCTGGCACGGCATCGAGTCCTGGGACACCCGGCAGGACGGGTCAGGACCGGCGCGACGGCTGCGCAGCGCGCCCACCCCGGACGACGTGCTCGGCGCCGTGGAGCAGCTGGCTGGTGCACCGGTGCCAGCTAGCGCCCTGGAATCGCTGCTGCTGCCGGCCCGGCTTCCGGGATACTTCCCGGCCCTGCTCGACGAGCTCACCACGTCGGGCGAGGTGACGTGGATCGGTTGTGGGTCGCTGGCCGGCGGCGACGGGTGGATCGCGCTGTCTCCCACCGACGTAGCGGATCTCGTGCTACCGGATCTGGAGGAGCAGCTTGAACTCACGCCGGCGCACCGTTGCATCCTGCGCGCACTAGGGTGGGACCCCGCTGGCGGTCCGGCCGTGGGCGGAGCGCTTTTCTTCAGGGATCTCGCCGACCGGGCTGGCCAGTATCTGCTCACCGACGGTCAGCCGGTGCCCGGTGACGCCGATCTCGTCGGGGCGCTGTGGGACCTGGTG
>DATHTJ010000057.1:0-8468 GCA_035463315.1 Pseudonocardiaceae bacterium | reverse complement strand
CAACCGCGCGCGCCGCAGCGACGCACCGATCTGCGCCAGCTCCGCACGCCGACCCACAAAACTCGTCAGCTCACCCGGCAGATTGTTGGGCAGCGTGTCCAACGAACGCAACGGGCCAAACCCCGCCGGCAAATCCGGGTGCACCAGCCCGAAGACATGCTCAGGCCGCCCAAGATCACGCAACCGATGCACACCAAGGTCCGTGAGCTCGGCATCCTCAGGAAGCCGATCCAAGGCCAGATCACGCGCCGTCCGAGACAACACGACCTGACCGCCATGCGCGACCGCGCGCAACCGGGCGCAGCGATTGACCGCCCGACCGAAGTAGTTGCCCTCATCACGCAGCTGAGCCTCGCCCGTGTGCAAGGCGATCCGCAGCCTCAGCGACGCCCCGTCGGGCCAGTCCTCGGAGTGAAACGCACGCTGGACGTCCAGCGCGGCGGCCAGAGCGTCCGAGGCCCGGGGGAACGCCGCCACGACGCTGTCGCCCTCACCCTGCTCCACCGGCCGCACCCCACCATGCAACCCAACCGCCGCATCAAGCAGCTCATAGTGACGAGCGACAGCGACGCTCATCGCCCCGGGGGCCGACTCCCACAACCGCGTCGAGCCCTCGATATCGGTCAGCATGAACGTCACCGTGCCGACCGGCAGGTGAAAGGCTGCCCGCTCAATGCCGTCTGCGTCCACGGGGGATGCTCCCCACATCAACCACCGGCCTATCCGGCCGCGCGCCCGCGATTGTCTCACCGTCAGTGCTCTATGGGTACGGTTTTTCGAGCACCCGAGAGGTCAGCTGGTTCGCCTGCATCGTTGAGGTCCGCCCGGCTGAAGGCTTCGGCCGGTACCGCGTGGTGCCCCCGGTAGCAGGTCATCAGACGGTGGGGCGCGGCGGCAACGACCGCGAGCTCCTCGGCCCAGGCGGCGCGTCCGGTGCGCTGCAGCGCGCGTCCATAGTGGGGTGGCGAACCGAGATAGTTCAGCGAGCTGCACACGCCGATATCGTGTGACTTAGTCCCAACGCACTGATCACCGTGACCATCCTCATGAGAGGGTATCGGTTGAGGCACAATCGAGTTATGCCACATTCCCCGATGTCCTCGATAAATTGACCCTCCGAACTCTCATCACGATCAGTCGCCGTGCTGGAAGGTATCGACCACGCGGTGTCAGGTAACTGATACGTTACAGTATGTAAACCACCCGGAAACTGTGTGACACGGGACTGTTAACCACGCCTGACGCAGGTCATGTCCGGAGCATCAGCGCTTCCACCGATACACCAGTTTCCGCAGGTAGAAGAGGTGACAGTGCGCCGCCCGGCAGGCCTGGCAGAGATGAACGACATGTTACGTACGCCGCACCGTCACATCGGTGATGATGTGAGTATTGGCGGTCCTTACTTGAAGGGTATCAAATCGCCGTCTAGGGTAGGTGAACTAACGGCCCGTGAACGTCATTACCACCCGGAAAGGTGGCGTCCGTGACCGGCACCCCCGGCAACAGCGCAAGTGTCGGAATGGACACCGGATTCGCTGATTCCTTGCTGCGCATCGGCAGGCATTTTCAGCGCGGGGAGGCATCCGCCGATCTGCGGACGCTACACCAGATCGGCGGCCGGTCGGCTGACGTTTTCTACCGGGACCGCTGGGCCTACGACAAGGTGGTGCGCTCGACCCACGGGGTGAACTGCACCGGGTCCTGCTCGTGGAAGATCTACGTCAAGGACGGGATCATCACCTGGGAGGCGCAGCAGACCGACTACCCGTCGATCGGCCCAGACAAGCCGGAATACGAGCCGCGCGGCTGCCCGCGCGGTGCGTCGTTCTCCTGGTACACCTACTCGCCGGCCAGGGTGCGTTACCCGTATGTACGCGGCACGCTGCTGGAGCTGTACCGGGAGGCCAAGCAGCGACTCAAGGACCCGGTGCTGGCCTGGGCCGATGTGGTCGACGACCCCGAGAAGGCCCGCCGGTACAAGTCGGCGCGCGGCATGGGCGGGTTCGTGCGGGCCGAGTGGTGGGAGGCCGTTGAGATCGTCGCGGCCGCGCATGTGCATACGATCAAGCAGCATGGTCCGGACCGGGTCGCCGGGTTCTCGCCGATCCCGGCGATGTCGATGGTCAGCCACGCCGTCGGCGCCCGGTTCATCTCGCTGATCGGCGGGGCCATGCTGTCGTTCTACGACTGGTACGCCGACCTTCCGGTGGCCTCCCCGCAGGTGTTCGGCGACCAGACCGATGTGCCCGAGTCCGCCGACTGGTTCGATGCCGGCTACCTGATCATGTGGGGCTCCAACGTCCCGGTCACCCGCACCCCAGACGCGCATTACCTGACCGAGGCCCGTTACCGGGGCCAGAAGGTGATCGTCGTGTCGCCGGACTACGGCGACCACACAAAGTTCGCCGACGAGTGGTTGCCGGCGCGGCCGGGCACCGACGCCGCGCTGGCCATGGCGATGGGACACGTGATCCTCAAGGAGTTCTTCGTCGACCGGCAGACGCCCCGGTTCACCGACTACGTCAAGCGCTACACCGACCTGCCGTTCCTGGTGACCCTCGAGAAGCGGGACGACGCTTACGTCGCCGGCAAGTTCCTCACCGCGACCGATCTGGGTGACACCAGCGAGGGCGCCAAGTCCAAGACCGTCCTGCTGGACGGGGTCACCGGGCAACCGGTGGTCCCGAACGGTTCGCTGGGCCACCGGTTCACCCGCTCCGGGGAAGGTCGCTGGAACCTCGACCTGCACAGTGTGGACCCGCTGCTGACCATGTATGGCGCCGACGGCGCAGAGGTCGACCTGCCCCGGTTCGACACCGCCGAGCCCGGCGTGCTGCGCCGCGGGGTACCGACCCGGACGGTCGCCGGCAGGCTGGTCACGACCGTGTTCGATCTGCTGCTGGCGCAGTACGGGGTGCACCGCCCGGGCCTGCCCGGCAGCTGGCCGACCGGCTACGACGATGCCGAGCAACCATGTACCCCGGCCTGGCAGGAGCCGATCACCGGAGTGCCGGCAGCCGCGGCGGAGCGGATCGGCCGGGAGTTCGCCGACAACGCCGAGCGCTCGGGCGGCCGGTCGATGATCCTGATGGGCGCGGGCACCAACCACTGGTTCCACTCCGACCAGACCTACCGGTCGTTCCTGGCGCTGGTAATGCTCACCGGGTGCCAGGGAGTCAACGGTGGTGGCTGGGCGCACTACGTCGGCCAGGAGAAGGTCCGTCCCATCACCGGCTGGTCGACGCTGGCGTTCGGCTTGGACTGGCAGCGGCCGCCGCGGCAGATGCAGGGCACCGTGTACTGGTACCTGGCCACCGACCAGTGGCGCTACGACCCGTTCACCGCCGAGGCGATGGCCTCACCGCTGGCGGAAGGGCGCTTCGCCGGGCGGACCGCGGCCGACAACATCGCGCTGGCCAGCCGGCTCGGCTGGATGCCCAGCTACCCGACGTTCAACCGCAATCCGCTGGACCTGGCCGACGAGGCGCAACGCCTGGGCAAGGACGCCGCGCAGCACGTCGTCGACGGGTTGTCCACCGGGCACCTGCGGTTTGCCTGCGAGGATCCGGACGCGCCGGAGAACTTCCCACGGTGCCTGACGGTGTGGCGGGCCAACCTGCTCGGCTCCTCGGCCAAGGGCAACGAGTACTTCCTGCGCCACCTGCTGGGCAGCGACTCCAACCTGCAGGCCACCGACCACGATGGGGTGCGCCCCGTCGAGGTCACCTGGCGGGACGAGGCTCCAGTCGGCAAGCTCGACCTGCTGCTGACGCTGGACTTCCGGATGACCAGCACCACGCTGTTCTCCGACGTGGTCTTGCCCGCCGCCACCTGGTACGAGAAGCACGACCTGTCCAGCACCGACATGCACCCCTACGTGCACGCCTTCTCCCCCGCGATCTCCCCGCAGTGGGAGACCAAGACCGACTTCGAGGCATTCCACCGGATCGCCCGTGGCTTCTCCTGGCTGGCCGAGAAACACCTCGGCGTGCGCCAGGACATCGTGGCCGTACCGCTGCAGCACGACACCGGCGACGCCACCGCGCAGCCCGGCGGCCGGGTGCTGGACTGGAAAGCCGGCGAATGCGAGCCAATCCCCGGCAAGACCATGCCACGGCTGATCGTGGTGGAGCGCGACTACCCGGCGATCGGCGAGAAGATGGCCGCGCTCGGCCCGATGGTGGAGCGCGTCGGCCTGACCACCAAGGGCGTCACCTTCCACCCCGACGCCGAGGTCGACTACCTCAGGGCGGCCAATGGCGCGATCATCTCCGGGCGCGCCGCCGGCCGGCCGTCGCTGTCCAAGGACACCCACGCCGCCGAGGCCATCCTCGCGCTGTCCGGCACCACGAACGGCCGGCTGGCCGTCGAGGGCTTCCGCGCCCTGGAGCGGCGCACCGGCACCAAGCTCGCCGACCTCGCCGCGGAGAACGAGGGCAAGCGGATCACCTTCGCCGACACCCAGGCCCGCCCGGTGCCGGTGATCACGTCGCCGGAGTGGTCGGGCAGCGAGGCCGGCGGCCGGCGCTACGCCCCGTTCACCATCAACACCGAGCGGCTCAAGCCGTGGCACACGTTGACCGGCCGGCAGCACTTCTATCTCGACCACGACTGGATGTCCGAACTCGGTGAGCAGCTGCCGATCTTCCGACCGCCGCTGGACATGACCGCGTTGTTCGGAGAACCGAATGTCGGCGCGAACGACGGTCTCAACGGGCACCGATCGATCACCGTCCGGTACCTCACCCCACACTCGAAGTGGTCCATCCACTCCACCTACCAGGACAACCTGCACATGCTCACGCTGTCCCGCGGCGGGCAGGCCATCTGGATGTCCGATGTGGACGCCGCCAAGATCGGCGTGGTGGACAACGAATGGATCGAGGCGATCAACCGCAACGGCATCGTGGTCGCCCGGGTGATCGTCAGCCATCGGATGCCCGAGGGCACTGTGTTCATGTACCACGCCCAGGAGCGCACCGTGGGCGTGCCGCGCATCGAGAAGACCGGCAAGCGCGGCGGCATCCACAACGCGCTCACCCGGCTGATGATCAAGCCGACACACCTGATCGGCGGCTACGCCCAGCAGTCGTTCGCGCTGAACTACCACGGCCCCACCGGCAACCAGCGCGACGAGGTCACCACCATCCGCCGCCGAAGCCAGGAGGTGGTCTACTGATGAAGATCATGGCGCAGCTGGCCATGGTGATGAACCTGGACAAGTGCATCGGCTGCCACACCTGCAGCGTCACCTGCAAACAGGCCTGGACCAACCGGGGCGGCGTGGAGTACGCCTGGTTCAACAACGTGGAGACCAGACCCGGGCAGGGATATCCGCGGCAGTACCAGGACCAGCAGCGGTGGAAGGGCGGCTGGACGCTGACCAAGCGCGGCCGGCTGACATTGCGCTCGGGCTCGCGGTTCAAGCGGCTGCTGAACATCTTCGCCAATCCCGACCTGCCGACAGTGGCCGACTACTACGAGCCGTGGACCTACGACTACGACAACCTGCTGTCCGCACCGCCGTCGGACACCACCCCGGTGGCCCGGCCCACATCGTTGATCACCGGCGAGGACACCAAGGTCACCTGGGGCGCCAACTGGGACGACGACCTGGGCGGCGGCCCCGAGCAGATCAGCCGCGATCCGGTGCTGGCCAAGGTGTCGGACAAGGTGAAGCTGGAGTTCCAGCAGACCTTCATGTTCTACCTGCCGCGGATCTGCGAGCACTGCCTCAACCCGTCCTGCGCGGCGTCCTGCCCGTCCGGCGCGATCTACAAGCGCAGCGAGGACGGCATCGTGCTGGTCGACCAGGATCGCTGCCGCGGGTGGCGGCAGTGCGTCACCGGGTGCCCATACAAGAAGATCTACTTCAACCACAAGACCGGCAAAGCCGAGAAGTGCACGTTCTGCTATCCGCGGGTGGAGGTGGGCATGCCCACGATCTGCGCGGAGACCTGCGTCGGGCGGCTGCGCTACATCGGGGTGGTGTTCTACGACGCGGACGCGGTGCTGGCCGCAGCTTCCGTGCCCGACGACAAGGACCTTTACCCAGCGCAGCTGGGCGTGTTCCTCAACCCGCACGACCCGCGGGTAGTGGCCGAGGCCGAGCGGGCCGGCATCTCCCAGGAGTGGATCGAGGCGGCGCAGGCGTCCCCGATCTACAAGTTGATCGTGGACTACCAGGTGGCGCTGCCGCTGCACCCGGAGTACCGGACCATGCCAATGGTCTGGTACATCCCGCCGCTGTCCCCCGTGGTGGACGTGCTGTCGAGCACCGGGCATGACGGCGAGGATCCCGGCAACCTGTTCGGCGCGATCGACGCGCTGCGCATTCCGGTGGAGTACCTGGCCGAGCTGTTCACCGCGGGCGATGTCGGGCCGGTGCGAGCTTCCCTGCAACGGCTGGCCGCCATGCGTGCGCATATGCGCCGGGTCAACCTCGGGGAGCCGATCCGACCCGAGATCGCCGAGTCGGTGCGCCTGACACCGGCCGAGATCGAGGCGATGTACCGGCTGCTGGCCATCGCCAAGTACGAGCACCGCTACGTCATCCCCAGCGCGGCCGGCTCGGACGCGCACCGGCTGGATGCCCTGGCCACCGGGTGCAGCCTGGACTCCGACGGCGGGCCGGGCATGACCGCCTTCGATGTCATGGATGACAAGTTCCATCTCACGGCGCAGCCAGCCGACGCTAACGGTGCCGCCGCACCGGCCGACAAGGGGCGTCGGATCAACCTGCTCAACTGGGACGGCAAGAGCACCAATGGCCTGTTCGCCGCCACGCCAGACACCAATGGCGCCACGAATGATCCAGAACATGCAGCGGAGCCCACCCGATGAGCCCGGCCTGGTTGGGCCGCCGGAAGACCGAGGCGCCCACCGACGAGCAGACCGAGCTGCATCAGCGCCTGGTGTGGCGGATCGCCGCGCTGCTGCTGGACTACCCGACGCCGCAGACCCTGAGCATGCTGGACGAGCTGCACGCCGGGGCCGGATCGCTGCCCGCGCCGGCCGGACCCGCGCTGGTGTCGTTTGTGGACCATCTCCGCCGGACACCACCGATCGAGCTGGCCGCCTACTACGTCGAGACCTTCGACCTGCGCCGACGCAACTGCCTGCATCTGAGCTACTACGCCTACGGTGACACGCGCAAGCGCGGCATGGCGCTGCTGCGGTTCAAGCACGCCTACCGCGCGGCGGGTGTGACGCTGGGCGAGCACGAGCTGCCGGACCATCTGGCGGTGGTGCTGGAGTTCGCGGCGACCATCGACCCGGTGGCCGGCCGGCGGCTGCTGGTCGAGTACCGGCCGGTCGTGGAGCTGCTGAGGCAGTCCCTGCACGAGTGCAGGTCGCCCTATGCGGCGGTGCTCGACGCGGTGTGCGCCACCTTGCCGGAACTCAACGTCGCCGACCGGCGTCGGGTCGCGGAGCTGGCCGCGCAGGGGCCGCCGGAGGAAGAGGTGGGCCTGGAGGCGTTCGCGATGGACCCGGCGCTGCAGGAGCACCTGGGGGGACGGCGGTGACCACGCTGTTGTGGATGACCGTGCCGTACGTGGCGTTGATCTCGTTCGTGGTCGGCCACATCTGGCGCTACCGGCACGACCAGTTCGGCTGGACCACCCGATCTTCCCAGATGTATGAGAGCCGGCTGCTTCGGCTGGGCAGCCCGTTGTTCCACTTCGGTCTGCTGGCGGTGCTCTTCGGCCACGTGCTCGGCATCCTTATCCCGGCGAGCTGGACCGCGGCCCTCGGCGTGTCCGACCATGCCTACCACCTGGTCTCGGTGTCTTTCGGCACGCTGTCCGGCCTGGCCACGGTCGCCGGGCTGGCGATCCTGCTGTACCGGCGGATCACCGTCGTGGCGGTACGCCAGGCCACCACCGCCATTGACAAGGTCATGTACCTGCTGTTGAGCGCCGCGATCGTGACCGGGATGCTGAACACCGTCGGCAGCAACCTGATCGGCGGCGGCTACGACTACCGGGCGACGGTGTCGCCATGGTTCCGCAGCCTGTTCACCCTGTCTCCGCAACCGGAGCTGATGGTCGGTGTCCCGATCAGCTTCCAGGTCCACAACCTGGTCGTGCTCGCCCTGCTGGCCCTCTGGCCCTGCACCCGCCTGGTGCACGTGTTCAGCGCACCGCTGGGCTACCTGGTCCGCCCCTACGTCGTCTACCGCAGCCGGGATCAACACCCCGGCGCCCGCCGCTACGCCCGCGCCTGGGAGGTACCCGCCCCCACCGCCCCCCGCCGCTAGTCCAGGGACGGCAATGATGGGAGACGGTGGCGAGCACCGTGTCACGTGGCGAGCACCGTGTCACTCGGCGTGGCCGAGTCCGCGATACTCTGCCCGGCATGACCAGCCTGGAGTTGTCTCGCCGCGTCGCGCGCGTCGAGGACGACCTCACCGCGATCTCCGATACCGTGCTGGACATTAAGGAAACGGTGGACCGGCACACCGAGAC
>DATHTJ010000056.1:0-54180 GCA_035463315.1 Pseudonocardiaceae bacterium | reverse complement strand
GGGCAACGGGCGGGAGGTCCGCTGGGGCGGCGTGGAGCAGGGTGACCGCAAGGCGGCGGTGCTTGGCCCGCTGCTCACCCAACCCGGCAAGATTTATGACGTTTCCAGTCCCACCCTGCCCACCGTGGCCTGACCGGTGGGAAGGTCACCAGCGCCCGCAGAAGTGGAGTCTGAGCGCGGGGCAGCCTCATTCGCCGGTCCGGGCCGCCGTCGTTTTGTTGAGCAGCTCCCATAGCTGCGCCGTCTCCGGGTTGGTCATCACAATGGTGGTCTTGATCGCTCCGTTGAAGGTCAGCCACACCCGCCCAGCACGGTCCAGGCCCTGCCGTGTGACGATCACCGTTGCGGGCTGACCATCTGGCGTGCGGCCGCACATCGCCCCGCGGAACGTCTCGTCCTGGATGCTTTCACTCAGCGCGGCTCACCGCTCAATGCCGCGCACCGCGGCACCAGCAGTGCCAGCGCGGTGGTCAGGGTATTGGCCATGGGGTCGACCTTACTGACGACTTCGGACAGCAACCCCCATGAAACATTGAGGCCCTGTTCAATAGACTCGGCGGTGTGCGGCTGACCGACGAGGCGACCGTCGGGGAGCGGGTCGCGTTCTATCGGCGGCGCAAGGGCATCACCCAGGAAGTGCTGGCCGGACTGCTGGGGCGCAGTGTCGAGTGGCTTGCCCAGTTCGAGCGCGGCGTCAAAGAGCTGGACCGGCTGTCCACCATCGTCGCCATCGCCGACGCACTGGGCATCGAGCCTGTGAAGCTGCTTCCCGCCGCGTTCACCGCCCGGTGCCGGGAGTTGCGCGATGCGGTGATCGGTACCGCGCCGGACTGCGTTGCCGCGATCAAGGCCGCGATGTTCCGCTACAACGGGTCGGCACGAGTGCTCGGCATGCCCGACCGGCCACCGGTCGGGCATGCCGAGCTGGCGGTGCGGATCAACGAGGCGTTCGTCTGCTCGCAGACCGAGCGTTGGTGGGCGCGGCCAGTGTCGGCGACCACGTGACGGTGCGCGACTACCTCCGGGAGTGCGACCGGGCCGCGCAGCTCACCGGCGACCGAAATGATTTCTGGCTCGCATTCGGGCCCACCAACGTGGCCATTCACCGGGTATGGCTGGCCACCGAGATGGGTGATCCCATTGATGCCCTCCGCCAGGCCGCGCACGTTGACGACACCGTACTGCCTCCTGAGCTGGCCGAGCGTCGCGCCTCCCACCTGATCACCGTAGCCTGGTCACACTATTTGCGTAGACACGATGACGACGCACTCAGCGCGCTGACCGCCGCTAGGGCCGCTGCGCCCGAGCAGCTGATGTTCACCCACCGCGTGCACGACATGCTGCGGCAGATGCTGCGCCGCGACCGTCGGGGCCGACGCGGACTACGCGAGTTGGCCGAGTTCGTCGGAGTGCAGTAGCCTCTCCAAGATTACCGGGCAAATCGTTGTCCAGTCCGGTTGCGTCGACGTCGCGACTGAATCCCTCGATATGGATCAGGTCGCCCAGTCATCTAGGGTCCCACCAGCGGGCCATCCGCGCCCGGCGCCGCGCGCTGGAATGTCAATCTACGGCTAAGTTGGCGAGCGAACGACTCGCTCTGACTGGAGTCTGTCGCATACCCGAATGGCTAGCCAGTCCGGCCGGGCGTGACCGAGCACGGCCGGAGGCCGCGCGCAGTGTCGAGTCTGATGACCTGTTCGACCCGATCACCTATTGCATCATTGTGGCACACTGTGTCCCATGGCAGAGGAAGACGTCCACAAGATCGCCTCGCTCCTTCACGAGCGCAATGTCACCGACGAGAAGATCGCTGCCGTCATCGACAGGCCAATGACAGCCGGACATCTTGGCGAGTGGATCGCAGCCCAGGTCTTCGACATCGAGCTGGAGACCTCGGCCGTCACGGCCGCGATCGATGGTCGGTTCAGAGCTGGCCCGCTACAGGGCCGCAGCGTCAACGTGAAGTGGTACCTGAAGCGTGAAGGTCTGATCGACATGACCGAGTCGCCGACGCTCGACTACTACCTCATTTTGGCCGGTCCAGCCTCGGCAGCGATGTCTTCACGCGGTGGCCGCCGCCCGTGGTGCATCGAGACGGTCTACCTGTTCGACGCCAAGCAGCTGCTCGATGAGCAGCAGAGCCGCAGAGTCAAAACCGGCGTAGCGTCAAGCGTTCGAGCCGCCCAGTGGGCAGCGGCAGAGATCTACCCGCGGGCTACCAACCGGATACTTCCGATGTCATCTGGGCAAGTCGCGCTGCTAAAGCTCTTCGCGACGGCATGAACGTTGAACGGGTTGCTACCGTATCCGCACCGGCACCGCGAGGTCGATCTGGGCACAGCGCGCATCCCATCGGACGCTCCGAGGGGACATGATGAGTGTCGCGCCAAGTCCGGTCACACGCTGTGCAGCGTCGAAGTAACTCGCACAGTCCCCAGCTCGGCACCCGGCTGGTAGCCGAGCCGCACTTTTAGAAATTGATCAATGGATTTTGAAGTGCCCGCGGAGTGTACTGGTTCGGTCGCTGCTGCATGGGCTCGACGCGGCCGCCTCTCAGAGCGCCTCCAGCTCGCCGCCGCCGAGGTCGGCGACGGGCTGAGGTAGCCTTGCCCGCACCGCCGTTCACTGGGAGGTTGCAACTCACCAGGCTGCGGCAGTGGACTGCCGTTGCCGAATACACTCACGTCGCCGGATCGTCGACCCGTCCGGCGTGCCTGCTGGACCCTGCCGGTGGCGGTGCCTACGGTCGCCTAGGAGACAGAGCTGACATAACTCTCATCCTTTAGGTGAGGTTGAGGGTTCTGCCACGCCGAGGGGAGCGGGGATGCTTGGACGTCGGCGCGGTGTCGGCAGCGACGAGGAAGGCCGCACTGTGTTAGATAGGTTAGATAGCGATGGGTTGGGCGGCACAGGGTTGACCAGCGACGGCGTAGCCGGATGACGCCGCCGCACAACTACCTCGCCGTAATCAAGGTTGCCGGAATCGGCGGTGGTGGCGTCAATGCCGTTAACCGCATGATCGAGGTTGGGCTCAAGGGCGTCGAATTCATCGCGGTGAACACCGATGCTCAGGCGCTGCTGATGTCGGACGCCGACGTCAAGCTCGACATCGGTCGGGAGCTCACCCGGGGGCTCGGCGCGGGGGCGGACCCGCAGGTTGGCCGCAAGGCCGCTGAGGACCACCGCGAGGAGATCGAGGAAGTTCTCAAGGGCGCTGACATGGTGTTCGTCACCGCTGGTGCGGGCGGCGGGACCGGTACCGGTGGCGCTCCGGTGGTAGCGAGCATCGCTCGTAAGCTGGGTGCGCTGACCATCGGCGTGGTCACCAGGCCATTCACCTTCGAGGGTAAGCGGCGGGCCGTTCAGGCCGAGGACGGCATCGCCGAGCTGCGTAACGAGTGCGACACCCTGATCGTGATCCCTAATGACCGGCTGCTGCAGCTCGGCGACGCCAACGTGAGCCTGATGGATGCGTTCCGCTCGGCTGACGAGGTGCTGCTGTCCGGTGTCCAGGGCATCACCGATCTCATCACCACCCCTGGTCTGATCAACCTGGACTTCGCCGACGTGAAAAGCGTCATGTCCGGGGCGGGCAGCGCACTGATGGGCATCGGGTCCTCCCGGGGGGAGGGCCGATCAGTGCAGGCCGCCGAGAAGGCCATCAATTCCCCGTTGCTGGAAGCGTCGATGGAGGGGGCGCATGGCGTCCTGCTGTCCATCGCCGGCGGCTCGGACCTGGGCTTGTTCGAGATCAACGAGGCCGCTTCGCTGGTGCAGGAGTCCGCGCATCCCGACGCCAACATCATCTTCGGTACGGTGATTGACGACTCGCTGGGTGATGAGGTGCGGGTCACGGTGATAGCCGCCGGTTTCGATGCCGGTGGGCCTTCGCACAAGAAGCTGAACCCCACGCCGGTCGCCGCGCGGCCGGTAGCCAGCGGGCAGTCGGGGAAGGTCGGCCAATCCGGGAAAGTCGGTCAGTCCGGCAGGTCGTCGGAGGCGCCGATGTCCACGCCCCCCGCGGCTGTGCCTTCCGCGTTCGCGGCCCCGGCGCGCCAGCCCCAGTCCCAACCCACCTCCACCGCATGGCAGCCTGCCACCGGCGCGCGCAGACCGGGCGGCGCTGTGCCGGACCATCCTGTGTCAGGCCGTTCGGGGGAGAGCCTGCCGGGCCGGGCGATGCCGGTGACCGGGGACTTCGATGACGATGACGAGGTGGACATCCCGCCGTTCATGCGGCGGTGAACGCCATCCGCATCCGCCGGGTGGTGACCACTCGGCACGGCGGGGTTTCCGCGCCGCCGTATGCCTCATTCAACCTGGGTGAGCACGTCGGTGACCGTTCCGAGGCCGTGGCGGCAAACCGGGAGCGGTTGGCCGCTGGAGTCGGGCTCCCTGCGCAGCGGCTGGTCTGGATGGAGCAGGTGCACGGTCGCACCGTTGCCGCAGTCGACGGCCCGCTGGCCGCGCCGGTGCCGGCCACCGATGCGCTGGTCACCGCTGAACCGAGGCTTGCGGTGGCGGTGCTGGTTGCCGACTGCGTGCCGGTGCTGCTCGCCGACCCAGTCGGAAAGGTTGTCGGCGCCGTGCACGCGGGGCGAGTGGGGGCCCGGGTCGGGGTGTTGCTCGCGGCGCTGGAGGCCATGCGGGAGCTCGGCGCGCGGACCGAGCAGGTGGAGGTGTTGCTCGGGCCGTCGGCCTGCGGGCAGTGCTACGAGGTACCCGCGGCGATGCAGGCCGACGTGGAGGCATGTTTGCCTGGCAGTGCCTGCCGGACCCGGCAGGGCACCGCGGGACTGGACCTGCGCGCGGGGTTGTGGCGGCAGCTCGCCGCCGCCGGCGTGGCCCGGGTCGGCGTCGACCCGCGGTGCACCATTGAGGACCCCACGCTCTACAGCTACCGCCGTGAGGGCGTCACCGGCCGGCTTGCCGCGCTGACCTGGTTCGAAGTGTGAGGGCTGCGGGAGGATCGGGTCGTGGACGACCGACGTGACGAGCTGGCTGCGTCGGTGGCGCGGGTTCGGGACCGCATCGACGCCGCGTGCGCCGCGGCGGGCCGGGATCCCACGGGGGTGCGGCTGCTCGCGGTCACCAAGACGTTCCCGGCTACTGACGTGGCGCTGCTTGCTGACCTCGGCCTGCGCGACGTCGCCGAGGCTCGCGACCAGGAGGCCGTCTCCAAGGTGGCCGAGGTCACCGCGCTTGCCCCGGCGGTCCCGGTGCGCTGGCACATGGTCGGCCGGTTGCAGCGCAACAAGGCCCGTTCAGTGGCCCGGTGGGCGATGCAGGTGCAGTCAGTGGACTCGGTGCGACTGGTCGATGCGCTGGACCGGGCCGCCCGCGCCGCGCAGCAGGCCGGGGAACGTGACGGTGCTGTCGGTGTGCTCGTCCAGGCCAGCCTGGACGGGAACCCAGCTCGTGGGGGCTGCCCGCTGCCCGAACTCGAGGCGCTAGCCGACTGGGTGGCGGCCGCTCCCGGGCTGCGGCTGGAGGGTGTGATGGGGGTCGCCCCGCTCGGTGTCGCTCCCGAGACGTCCTTCGCCGAGCTCGCTGCCGCCGCACAGCGGCTGCGCCGGGCGCACCCCAGCGCAGTCGAGCTGTCTGCCGGGATGAGCGGGGATCTCGAGCAGGCTATTGCGCACGGCTCAACCTGCGTGCGTGTCGGAACCGCGTTACTGGGCGACAGGCCGTTAACCTCGCGCTGAGAGTCGGGACAGGAAGGCGAGGCGATGAGCGCGCTGCACAGGCTGAAGGCGTACTTCGGCATGGTCCCTGCTGACGAGTTCGATGACTACTACCGGGACTACCACCCGGATTACCGCTCTGAGTACGACCCCGGCTACGACATAGCTGCCGCCCATCTCGCTAGAGAACGTGATCACGCTACCGAGCGGCCTGGCACTAGTCGAGCCCACCGGCCGGATTTCGGCGGCCACGACGAGGGCTTCACTCCTTCACCGGGGCGCCCGGCGGCACCCAGGGTGCATCCCACTCGGCCCCCGTCCTGGGCCGCACAGCCTTGGGCTGCCGAGGCTCCGGTGCGCGGCTCGCTGGCCATCGATACGACGCCAACGGCCCGCCAACCGGTCGCGCCAGCGCCGTCCAGCGACCGATTCGCCAGCGACCCGTTCGCCGACGACGAGGCGCATCCACTGTCCCGCATCGTCACCTTGCATCCGCACAACTACAGCGAAGCCCGGCCCATCGGGGAACGTTACCGCGAGGGCAATCCGGTGATCATGAACCTGACCGAGATGGAGGACCGGGACGCCAAGCGCCTCGTGGACTTTGCCGCCGGGCTGGCCTTTGCGCTACGCGGTTCGATCGACAAGGTCACCAACAAGGTGTTCCTCCTGTCGCCACCCAACGTCGACGTGTCGGCGGAGGACCGGCGCCGCATCGCTGAAGGTCGCTTCTTCAACTAACTCTGCAGTCACAGGGCCCCGGCTTACCCCCGCCTCGTCACCGGTGGCAGAGTGTCCGCGTGGACGTAGACGTGGTCCGGTACGTGGTTTACTATCTGCTCTTCTTCTTCTGGTTGCTGCTCACGGCGCGTATCGTGGTCGAGCTTGTCCGTGCCTTCGCCCGCAGCTGGCAGCCAGTCGGAGGGGTGGCGATCGCGCTTGAGTCGGTCTATACCATGACTGATCCACCGGTCCGGGCGCTCCGCCGGGTGGTCAAACCCATCCGCATCGGAGGCGTGGGCCTGGACTTGTCCATTATGGTTCTGCTGCTCGTGGTGTTCATACTGATGCGAGTGGTAGATCCGAGAACGTAGCGGCCGCCGGGCTCGGGGCCGACCCACCAGGGTGTGCACAGTCGAGGAGTGCGTGAGGTGATCCGATGCCGTTGACCCCCGCCGACGTTCACAACGTCGCGTTCAGTAAGCCGCCGATCGGCAAGAGGGGCTACAACGAGGACGAGGTGGATGCCTTCCTCGACCTGGTTGAGGCCGAGTTGGCCCGCTTGATCGAGGAGAACAACGATCTCCGTCACCAGGTCGAGGAACTCGATCGGCAGCTCAGTGCTGCCCCCATCGAGACCGGACGTAATCTTCGTCCGCTGGAGCCGCCACGGCCGGTGATGACGTCGGTGCCGTCGATGGTTGATCAGACCTCGCCAGGTGGCGACCACCACGTCCAAGCCGCCAAAGTGCTGGGCCTGGCCCAGGAGATGGCCGACCGGTTGACCGGGGAGGCCAAGGCTGAAGCGGACGGGATGTTGGGCGAGGCTCGGGTCAAGTCCGAGCAGCTGCTCTCCGATGCGAGGGCGAAGGCCGACGGCATGGTCAACGAGGCCAGAACTCGAGCTGAGACCATGCTGAACGATGCCCGTACCAGGGCTGAAACCATAGACCGCCAGTCCCACGAGAAGGCTTCGTCGCTGGAGCGTGACGCAGCGCGCAAGCACACCGAGATCCTCGGTTCGCTCAACCAGGAAAAGAGCACCCTGGAGAAGAAGATCGATGAGCTGCGCACGTTCGAACGGGAGTACCGCACGCGCTTGAAGACCTACCTGGAGTCGCAGCTCCGGGAGCTGGACGGGCGTGGATCTGCCGCACCGGCAGACACGGTGCGCAACCAGCCGGGCTTCATTACCTCCGCCGGGTTCAGCGCGCGTGCCGAAGCCGGTAGCTGACGCGCGCCGGGGGGAGGGCCGGTCAGCCCGGCGGCCCCACCCTGCTTGCGGCGGTGAGTGGTGATGTTTCTTACCGTGGTTTTGTTACTCGTCGCGGTGGGCCTGCTCGTGGTGGCGCTCGGTACCGGCTACGTTGCGCTGGCCTGGGGATCTGTCGCGGTCAGTGCTGTGGTTGCCGCGATGATCCTCATGCGGTGGCGCCGACGCCGGGATGCGCCCGAGATCGAGCCGGTTGTGCCGCTGGGCGACGAGCCGGTCAACGCCGGGCACGGTGGCCAACTGGTTGATCCTGCGCAGGACGCCGCCCCGGGCGAACCATCGCCGCAGCCCGCGTCGGTGGTCGCCGCAGAGCATGCGGACCCGGTGGCGGCGTCGGCGTCGGCCGCGGCTGCGGGCGCGGAGCGGGGTGCCGAACTCGCTGACGCTGAGGGCGCCGAGCCGGGCGAGGAGGACACCGACGCTGCGGATCTGCTCGTGGTCTACGAGCTGATCGACGAGGTGCTGGTCGTCGACGAACACCCGCGCTACCACCTCACCCGCTGTCCTTGGCCTGACCACGCGCGAGCCGAGCGGCTGCCGGTGCGAGAGGCCAGGGAGCTGGGTTTCACACCGTGTGACCGGTGCCGGCCGGATACTGCACTGGCCCGCCGGCACCGGGCTGCGAGCGCGACCACGGGCGGGGGCTGAGGCACGCCTGGCGTAACTCGCTGGCACAGCCTGGGTAAGATGGCCTGACAGGCACTGATCCGGCCATCACCGGGGAGCCTCCGGAAGAACGAGGCGCGTCCATTGGGATGAGCCTCCAGTAGAACCGGACGGGTCCGGCCCGTCATCGCCGGCTCAATGAGTGGCTGCCCGCCACGGTGGGTGGCAAGCGGGGTGGTACCGCGGTCTGTGGCGTGAGCTACGGGTCGTCCCCATGCAGCGAACAGGACACCACTGCAGCGGGAGCGCATACCACCATGACCTACCCAAAGGTTGTCTCGGGCGCCGTAGAGTCCGTCTCTGCCCAGCCGTCCTTCCCTGAGATGGAAGCCTCCGTCTTGCGGTACTGGCAGCTTGATCACACCTTTTCCGCGTCGGTCGCCGCCCGTCCGCCCGGAGATCACGGCGCCAACGAGTTCGTCTTCTACGACGGCCCGCCGTTCGCCAATGGCCTACCGCACTACGGGCACCTGCTCACCGGCTACGTCAAGGACGTGGTGCCGCGTTACCAGACGATGCGCGGCCGCCGGGTGGAACGCCGGTTCGGCTGGGACTGCCATGGGTTGCCCGCTGAGGTGGAGGCGGAACGGCAACTCGGCATCACCCACAAGTCCGAGATCGAGCGGATGGGCGTGGCGGAGTTCAACGCCGCCTGCCGTGCCTCGGTGCTGCGCTACACCCGGGAGTGGCGCGAGTACGTCACCCGCCAAGCCCGCTGGGTGGACTTCGACAACGACTACAAGACCCTCGATCTGGACTACATGGAAAGCGTCCTGTGGGCGTTCAAGACGCTCTGGGACAAGGGGTTGATCTACCAGGGCTTCCGGGTGCTGTGGTACTGCTGGCGCTGCGAGACGCCTCTGTCCAACACCGAGACGAAGATGGACGACGTCTACCGCAACCGGCAGGACCCTGCGGTCACCGTCGGGTTGCGGCTGGATAGTGGAGAACTGGCACTGGTGTGGACCACCACGCCGTGGACGCTGCCGTCGAACCTGGCGGTGGCGGTGCATCCCGCTCTCACATACGTCACCGTTGAGGCTGGTGGCGAGCGCTACCTGATCGCCGAGGACCGGTTGCCGGCCTATGCCCGGGAGCTGGGCGAGGCGCCGCATGTGGTGGCCCGATACCAGGGGTCGGAGCTGTTGGGTCGCCGCTACACCCCGCCGTTCGACTTCTTCGCCGGCCGAGCCCATGCACACCAGCTGCTCGCTGCCGACTACGTGACCACCGACGAGGGCACCGGCCTGGTGCACATGGCCCCCGCCTTCGGTGAGGAGGACAAGGCTGTCACCGACGCCGCCGGGATCGAGGTGGTAGTCCCGGTGGACTCGGCGGGCCAGTTCACCGCCGAGGTGGCGCCGTATGCCGGGATGCAGGTGTTCGACGCCAACCGGGAGATCATCCGTGATCTTCGCGACGGCGCGGCCTACGTCGGCGGTGTGTTGCTGCGCCACGAGACCTACGACCACCCCTACCCGCACTGCTGGCGCTGCAACAACCCGTTGATCCAGCGCGCGGTGTCGTCCTGGTTCGTCGAGGTGACCAAGATCCGGGACCGGATGGTGGCGCTGAACAAGGAGATCACCTGGGTTCCGGACAACGTCGGCGACGGCCAGTTCGGCGCTTGGCTCCAGGGTGCCCGGGACTGGAACATCTCCCGCAACCGGTATTGGGGCTCGCCGTTGCCGGTCTGGGTCTCCGACGATCCGGCCTACCCACGGGTGGACGTCTACGGCTCGCTGGACGAGCTGGAGCGCGACTTCGGGGTGCGCCCCACCGACCTGCACCGCCCGTTTGTCGACCAGCTGACCCGACCCAACCCGGACGACCCCACCGGGGGCTCCACCATGCGCCGGGTGCCCGAGGTGCTGGACTGCTGGTTCGAGTCCGGCTCGATGCCCTTCGCGCAGGTGCACTACCCGTTCGACAACGCCGACTGGTTCGAGCACCACTACCCGGGTGACTTCATCGTCGAGTACAACGGGCAGACCCGTGGTTGGTTCTACACCCTGCACGTGCTCGCCACGGCGTTGTTCGACCGGCCCGCGTTTCGCACCTGTATGGCGCATGGCATCGTGCTGGGTGACGACGGGCTCAAGATGTCCAAGTCCAAGGGCAACTATCCCGAGGTCACCGAGGTGTTCGACCGGGACGGCTCGGACGCGATGCGCTGGTTTCTGATGTCATCCCCGATCTTGCGGGGCGGGAACCTGGTGGTCACCGAGCAGGGCATCCGGGAGGCCGTCCGCCAGGCGCTGCTGCCGTTGTGGAACTCCTGGTACTTCCTGTCGCTGTATGCCAACGCCGCAGGTATCGCCGGGCGGTGGCGAACTGAGAGCCAGCACGTGCTGGACCGCTATGTGCTGGCCAAGCTGCACGACCTGGTCGTCGACGTCACGGCGCGGATGGACCGCTACGACATCGCCGGGGCCTGCGACAGCGTGCGCGGGTTTTGCGACGTGCTCACCAACTGGTACGTGCGCCGGTCCCGGGACCGCTTCTGGGCTGGTCAGCGCGACGCGATCGATACCCTGCACACCGTGCTCGAGGTGACCTGCCGGGTGGCCGCTCCGCTGCTGCCGCTGACCACCGAGGCGGTCTGGCGCGGGCTGACCGGACAGCGCTCGGTGCATCTCACCGCGTGGCCCAACCCAGCGGAGCCCCACGGCTCTGCCGAATTGTCCGCTGCCGCGGACAGCGATCTGGTGGCCGCGATGGACCGGGTCCGCCAGGTGGTGTCCGCCGCTTTGTCGGTGCGCAAGTCGCGGGGTCTCCGCGTCCGCCAGCCGCTGCCTACGCTGACTGTCGCGGCTCCGGACGCCGCCGTGCTCGTGCCGTTTACTGACCTGATCCGCGACGAGGTGAACGTCAGGTCGGTCACGCTCACCGAGGACGTCGCCGCGCACGGCCGCTTCGAGCTCACCGTCAACGCCAGGGCTTGCGGGCCCCGGCTGGGCGGCGACACCCAGAAGGTGATCCGTGCGGTCAAGGCGGGAGCGTGGGAACGCGGCCCGGACGGGGTCGTGACGGCGGGCGGGATCCCGTTGTTGGCGGGGGAGTACACCGAGCGGCTGGTCGCCGCCGACGCCAGCGAGTCCGCCGCGTTGCCAGCCGGTTCAGGGCTGGTGGTGCTGGACACCGAGGTCAGCGCGGAGCTGGCCGCCGAGGGCATCGCCCGGGATCTGGTGCGCGTCGTGCAGCAGGCCCGCAAGCAGGCCGCACTGGACGTGAGTGACCGGATCGCGCTCACCGTCGACGCGCCGGAGACGGTGCTCGCAGCCGCCCAGGAGTACGAGGAACTCATCGCAGGCGAGGTGCTCGCCCGCCGGGTCGACTACGGGCCTGTTGAGGACGGCTTCGCCGGCAGCGTCGGGGACGGCGTCGCCGTGCGGGTCACCGTCGCGGTCGTGAGTGCATAACAGTGTTCCAGCACCCAAACCCACTCACGAGCGGATCTGCAGCGGCACGGTGGCGCGAGCTGCTGCAGGCCCGCGCAATCCCCGGGGAGATCCTGGCCGCCGCGCCGCAGGACCCGCACCGGCATGTTCCCGCCCGTTTCCTGCCGCCGGCGACACCGGAGAACACCCCGTCGCGCCGCGCCGCGCTGCAGCTGCTCGGTCCCGACGGCGCAACCGTGCTCGATGTCGGCTGCGGTGCGGGCGCCGCCGGACTCGCACTGATGCCCAGGGTGTCCCACCTGACCGGGGTGGATCCCGCCGAGGACATGCTGCGTGCGTTCGAGCAGGCCTGCACCGAGCGTGGGCTGGCGCATCGCAGCGTGCATGGCCCGTGGCCGCAGATCGCTGCGCAGGCGGGTGTCGCCGATGTCGTGGTCAGCCATCATGTGGGCTACAACACCCTTGAGCTGGCACCGTTTCTCGCCGCGCTGGGTGTCGCCGCACGCCGCGGGGTCGTCATCGAGCTGCACGCCGTGCATCCGGGCGCCTGGCTGGACCCGTTGTGGGCGCATTTCCACGGGTTGCACCGGCCACCACCCGTGACCGCGGACGACATGCTCGCCGTCCTTGCCGAGATCGGGGCACACCCAGACGTGCTCCGCTGGACCCGGCCGCCCACCCCCCGCGACCCCGATGCGGAGGTCGCCTTCTCGCTGCGCAGGCTGTGCCTACCTGCGCAGCGCCGGGACGAAGTCGCCGAGGCGGTGGCGAGGCTGGGCCCACGTCGCCGCGATCTGGTCACGATCTCCTGGTCCGGCTGACCTGCGCGGCTGCGGGACAATCCGGGCGTGAGCGGGGTGGAGTTCGTGCTCGGGGCGGGGGCGGCGGTATTGCTGCTGGCCGTGCTCGCCGTGCGGGTCTCCACCCGGCTCGGGCTACCCTCGCTGCTGCTCTACCTGGCCATCGGTCTGCTGATCGGTGAGTCCGCCCTGGGCTTTGAGTTCTCCAATACGCCGCTCACCGCCACGTTGGGCGTCGCGGGCCTGGTACTGATCCTGGCCGAGGGCGGTCTCACCACCCGCTGGTCGGTGGTCCGTCCGGCGCTCGGTCCGGGGATCGCGCTGGCCACCGTGGCGGTCGCGGTGAGCATCGCCGTCACCGGCTCGGCGCTACACCTGCTGCTGGGCCTGGACTGGCGCACGGCGGTGCTGTGGGGCGCGGTGCTGTCCTCGACCGACGCAGCGGCGGTCTTCAGCGTGTTGCGTGCGCTGAAGGTATCTCCGCGGCTGGCGGGCGCCCTCGAGCTGGAGTCGGGTATCAACGACGCGCCGGTCTACATCGTGGTGGTGCTGCTCGCGGCGGGTGACCCGCTGCGCTGGTGGACGTCCCTGCTGGTGGGCTACGAGTTGCTCATTGGCGCGCTGGTGGGGGCCGCGCTGGGGTTCGGGGGAGCGTGGATACTGCGCCGGGCGGCGCTGCCTGCGACCGGTCTCTACCCGCTGGCGACCATCGCGGTCTGCGTGCTGGCCTTCGCCGTCGCGCAGGGTGTGCATGCCTCGGGCTTCCTGGCGACCTATCTGGCCGGTGTGGTGCTCGGCAACTCACACCTGCCGCACCGCAGCGACACCCACTCGTTCGCCGAGGGGCTCGGCTGGCTGGCCCAGATCGGGCTGTTTGTCCTGCTGGGTCTCTACGCCTCGCCGGCCCGGCTGCCCGGTGTGCTGATCCCCGCGTTGATCGCAGGGGTGGTGCTGGTCGTGCTGGCGCGCCCGTTGTCGGTACTGCTCGCCACCAGCCCGTTTCGGGTGCCCTGGCGGGAGCAGGTGTTCCTGTCCTGGTCGGGGCTGCGGGGCGCGGTGCCCATCGTACTGGCGCTGATCGCACTCACCATGGGCTTCCCGGGGGCCCAGCAGCTGGTGGACGTGGTTTTCGTGCTAGTCGTGCTGCTCACCGTGGTGCAGGGCGTCACGCTGCCCTCGGTCCTCCGGTGGCTGGGGCTTTCCCGCCCGGAGCAGGGCAGGGAGATCGCGGTCGACTACGCCCCGCTGGACGAGATGAGCGCCGACTTGCTGCAGGTCCGGGTGCCCAGCCCTTCGCGGCTGCACGGCGTCTACCTCTCGGAGCTGCGGCTGCCCACCGGAGCGATGGTCAGCCTGGTGGTACGCAACGGGCAGGGGTTCACCCCGCAGCCGACCACCCGGCTTCAGGAGGGTGACCAGCTGCTGGTCCTCACCACCGCCGGCAAGCGGAATCAGGCCGAGCAGCGGATTCGGGCGGTGCACCGAGCCGGCCGGCTGGCCCGGTGGCGGGGAGAGACCGGCGCCTGATCGAGCGTCGGCGGACCGGTCACAATGGTGACGTGAATCCATCGCAGCACGCCGAGGGAGCGGCCGCCGACGACCAACACATCCCCGAGGTGTCGCCAGGGCGTCGACGGGCTGGTCTGCTGGCCGCCACCGCTGCCATCACGCTCCTGCTGGACGTGCTGAGCAAGGTTGTCGTGGTCGCGATGCTGGAGGGCCGTCCGCCGGTAGAGTTGTTGGGCGGCGGGCTGTACCTCGTCGTCTACCGCAACGCCGGTGCGGCGTTCTCGATGGCGACCGGGCTGACCTGGCTGCTGTCGCTGATCGCCCTGGGGGTCGTGGTGGTGATCGTCCGCCTGGCGTCGCGGCTGCGTTCGGCCGGTTGGGCCTTCGGGCTCGGGCTGGTGCTGGGTGGAGCGCTGGGCAACCTGGTGGACCGGCTGCTGCGTGCCCCTGGCCCGTTGCGCGGGCACGTGGTGGATTTCCTGTCGCTGCTGGCGCCGGACGGCAGTGTGTGGCCGGTGTTCAACCTGGCGGACTCGGCGATCGTGTGTGGTGGCGCGGTGCTGGTCCTGCTTGCTGCCACCGGTCGGGAACTCGACGGCAGCCGCGGCCCCCGACGGTCCGGCGGTTCTCAACCAGGACCCGGAATGAGCCCAGAATGACCCATGTCCGGGCGTTGCCGGTGCCCGATGGGCTTGACGGCATGCGGGTGGACACCGGGCTGGCGCGGCTGCTGGGGCTGTCCCGAACGGCGGTGGCCGGACTGACCGGGGCCGGTGCGGTGCTGGTTGACGGGAGCCCGGTCGGCAAGTCCGACCGCCTTACCACCGGTACGTGGCTCGAGGTGACCCTGCCCGAGCCGCCGCAGCCCCAGGCACTGACCGAGCCGGTGGCAGGGCTGCGGGTGGTGCACGACGACGCCGACTTCGTCGTGGTGGACAAGCCGGTCGGGGTGGCCGCGCACCCGAGCCCCGGCTGGGTGGGGCCCACCGTGCTCGGTGGTCTCGCCGCGACCGGGATCCAGCTGGCGATCTCGGGCGCGGCTGAGCGCCAGGGTGTGGTGCACCGGCTGGACGTCGGCACCAGTGGTCTGATGGCGGTCGCCAAATCCGAGCGCGGCTACGCGGCGCTGAAGCGGGCGTTCCGGGATCGCACCGTCGCCAAGCACTATCGGGCGCTGGTGCAGGGCCACCCGGACCCCAGCCGGGGCACCATCGACGCTCCGATCGACCGGCACCCCAGGCATGACTGGCGATTCGCGGTGGTGGCCGGTGGCAAACCCTCGGTGACGCACTATGAGGTGATCGAGGCATTCCGGGCCGCGTCGCTGTGCGAGGTAACTCTGGAGACCGGTCGCACCCACCAGATCCGGGTTCATTTCGCGGCGTTGCGGCACCCGTGTTGTGGGGACCTCACCTATGGTGCAGATCCTGCGCTGGCGCAGCGGCTCGGGCTGGAGAGGCAGTGGCTGCACGCCGCGCGGCTGGGCTTCCCGCATCCCGCTGACGACCGCTGGGTGGAATTCACCAGCCCGGACCCCGAGGATCTGCGCGGCGCGTTGGACGTGCTGGCCGCCGAGGCTTAACCGATGCCGTCGCGGGCCCGCTGGGCGGTGTTGGCAGTGCTGTTCGTGGCGCTTGGCGTCGCGGTCGTGGTAGCCGGGCAGCCGGGCGAATCGCCGCTGGTTGCCGGCGTGCAGCGGCTCGGACCTGAGCCGGGCGAGCCGGTCACGGACTACCTACGGCGGGCCGGTGCGTCGCTGCCGGCTGCGAAGTCGGGACCGGTCTGGGCGCTGGTGCAGCTGGAGGGCTACCTCAAGCCGGGACCCGCCGCCGAGCTGACGCAGGGCGTGCGGCTCTCGCGGGTGGTGCTTCGCGTTCCGCTGCCGCGGGTGCAGACCGCGTTGATCATCCGTGACCTACCGGGGCAGCGACCGGTGGCGGAACTCACCGAGGTTCTGCGGGCCGCGGCGCAGGACCGCGCTGCCGTTGCGTTCCGAGGGGTGCCGGGCGGCCGGCCCGCGGCCGTCGCCGCCTCGGAGGCCGCGCAGCTGCGTGGTGGCTGCGCCTGCGTGGTGGCGTTGCTGGTATTCGGCGACGGCGAGGCGCTGCGGGCAGTGGCGGCCCATCCGGGCGTCCGAGCAGTGCACGCCGCATCCCCGGACACACCCCTCCAGGACGTCGCGATCTCCCCACTGCTGCCTGAGCAGGTCGACATGGCGGGACCAGTACCCGACGACGGGGCTGTGCCGCCCTGATCACGGCCTGAGCTGAAGACGCCAGTATGAATCACCGGGGCACCAGTGATTCTTTCACATCGAACGCCTGACGAAAGCCACTTGTCGCGCTGTGTCCCTCGGCGCGAGTATCTGTGCATAGCAATGCTCGTTGGCGCAAGGGGGATCTGGTGGACGACGGTTACGAGGTGTACTGCATCGCGGATCCGTTGTTCTACGATTCGATGATCGGGCCGAGCCGCTCGGAGTCCTTCGACGCCGCGCGACGTTCGGTGCCCGACGGCTGGGAACGCCAGATCGCCGGCAATTGGGTGGTCATGAATCCGGTGGGCGTTTCGGTTCCTCAACAGGGTTGGAAAGTCCATGCGTCGGCGTGCCTCGACAACGCGGAACGAATTCTGGAGACCGTGTGGGCGTACTGTATTCCGCGCCGGATTCCCTTCAAGTTCCTGGCTGCCCGAAACGTCGTCCATATGCGGAACGCAAAGTACGCGCCGCGGGGGTCCAGCGGCAAATTCGTTACGATATATCCAGCCGACACCGACGCGCTGGGGATGATCCTGCACGATCTGGGTGACCGGCTGGCCGGTGAGCCAGGCCCTTACATTCTCAGTGACCTGCGCTGGAACGACGGCCCGCTCTACGTACGCTACGGCGGTTTCGCACTGCGGCATTGCCTGTCCGCGCGGGGTGACATGGTCCCGGCCATCGAGGACCTCACCGGTGCGCTGGTGCCCGACCGCAGGGATGCGGTGTTCGCCACCCCGCCGTGGGTGACGTTGCCGGAGTTGCTTGTTCCCCAACTCGCAGCGCGCAACGCCACCACAGTCGCAGACGTGCCCTACCGCATCGAACAGGTCCTGCACTTCTCCAATGGCGGGGGACTCTACGATGCGCGCGATCGGCGGACCGGTGCCCGCGTGGTGCTCAAAGAAGCGAGGCCGCATGCTGGCCTCGCCGCGGACGGCGCCGACGCGGTCCAGCGGCTGCAACGCGAACGGGAGACGCTCGAACGCCTTGCGGGCATCGAGGGAGTGCCCGCAGTCCACGACTACTTCACCCTGGGCGAGCATCATTTCCTCGCCCTGGAGTTCATCGAGGGAACGCCGCTGAACAAGGTTTTCACGCAGCGCTACCCGATGAGCGACTCCGCTGCTGGGCCAGCCGAGTTCGCCGCCCACACCGAATGGGCGTTGCAGATGTGTGCTCAGGTCGAAGACATCATCACGGCCATCCATGGCCGCGGGGTCATCCACGGTGATCTGCACCTGTTCAATGTCATCGTCCGTGACGACGGCCGGATCGCGCTGATTGACTTCGAGGTCGCGACGAGCCTCAACGAGGCACGCCGTCCCACCCTGGGTAACCCCGGCTTCGCGGCCCCACCGGACCGGACCGGGTTCGACATCGACCGGTACTCCCTGGCCTGCCTGAGACTGGCGCTCTTCCTCCCGTTGACCGCGATGATCCGGCTCGACGCCGGAAAGCCCGAAGATTTCGTCGAGGTCATCACCGAACACTTTCCGGTGCCGCGTGACTTCCTGTCCGATGCCGTGCAGACGATCACTGGAGCCAGCCGCACCAGCCCGCACACACCGCGACGGTGGGCCAGGCAATTCCCGCCGCTACCGTCGGGAACAGCTGGTTGGATACGCGCTCGAGACTCGATAGTGGCTGGGATCTTGGCCAGTGCCACTCCCAAGCGCGCCGACCGGCTCTTTCCTGGTGACATCGCTCAGTTCAGTTCCGGCGGTCTCAACATCGCCCACGGTGCGGCAGGTGTGCTCTACGCGCTGTCGGCCACCGGGGCCAATCGGTATCCCGCCGGGGAGCACTGGCTGCTCGAGCGCGCAGCCGCGGCGGAACGCGGAGCGCGGCTGGGTCTCTACGACGGGCTGCACGGCGTGGCGTACGTGCTGGCAGATCTAGGGTATCGCCAAGCTGCTCTGGACCTGATCGAGTTCTGCCTTGCCGAGCAGTGCGACCGGCTCGGCACGGATCTGTCCGGCGGTCTCGCCGGTATCGCGCTCAACCTGGCCCACTTCGCGGGCTCGACCGGTGAAACCGCGCTGTTCGAGCACGCCCTGCGGGTCGCCGAGATGGTGGCGGACCGGTTGGGTGCCGCCGGCAGCGTCGGCACGATCAGCGGCGGGGATCACCCCTACGCCGGGCTGATGCAGGGTTCTTCGGGGCCGGCGCTGATGTTCCTCCGGCTTTACGAGCACACCGGTGACCGCGGATTCCTCCAACTGGCTGCGACCGCGCTGCGCCAGGACCTGCGTCGCTGCATGGTGCGCGACGACGGATCGATGCTGGTCAACGAAGGCTGGCGGGCGATGCCCTACCTGGGCCGGGGCAGCGCTGGCATCGGCATGGTCCTCGACGAGTACCTCACGCACTGCTCCGATGAGGAATTCTCCAGCGCCGCAGCCGCCATTCGCAGAGTCGCGCGGGTCCCGTTCTACATCCAGCCGGGGTTATTCAGCGGCCGGGCCGGGATCATCCTGTACCTCAGCCGGGCGTACCCGCCTGGGCAGGCGATCTGGAACCGGGAGGTCGCCGCCCAAGTCCAGCGCCTGGGCTGGCACCGGGTCGACTACCAGGGTCATCTCGCCTTTCCCGGTGAACGGCTGCTACGGCTGTCCATGGATCTGGCGAGCGGGGCCGCAGGCGTCCTGCTCGCGTTGGGTGCGGCGGTGCACGAGCACCCCGTCGGTCTCCCGTTCCTTTTCGAATCCCGGCAGTCCGCGCCGCACGTCGCCCCCGTGCCTGCGGTGCTGGCGGGGGGGAACGGGCTTGTGTCCGCTTCGATGTACGGGGGGAGGTGAAAACTATGGTGCTTCTCGACCTGCAGGCTTTGGAGCTGTCCGCCGACGCCCCGCGCGGCGGTGGCCACGGTTGTGACGATGACTGCGATGGAAGCTTCCTCAGCCTGCTGATCTGTGTCCGCTGAGGTTTCATCGCCGGGTGGTCCGGGGCAGCCGGCGTTGCCCCGGACCACCCAATGATCCACTAGATCAGAAGAGCTCACCGTAGTAACGATGCGGAGGCCGCGTGAACAGCGATCCGGCCGGGGTGCCTGCGCGTTCGCACGATTCGGTGTGCAGACGAACAGAGTGGAGACAAGCGGACCGCTTGCTGCTGTCGACGGGTCGGCGCGGCGGGCCGTGGACATGGATACTGGCGCTGGCCACTCTGGTCTGCGCTGGCGCGGAAATCCTGCTCCCCGCCGCACTCGGCCGGGCCCTCGATGCACTGCCCGGTGGCGGCCACATCACGTGGACGCTCCTCGCCTGCGCAGGGCTGATCGCCCTCATGGTGGCCGGGAAGGCGGTCGGCGCCATCGCCACCGGAGCGAGCAACGCCCGGTGCACAGCCTGGCTGCGCACGACGCTGATCCAGCATCTGGTCGCGATCGGCCCGGCAGCCACCCGCCGCTTCGAACCCGGGGACCTGGTGACCCGGGTGACCCGCAACGCCAGCGAAGCAGGCCAGGTCGGGGTAACCGCGGTCATGGTCGGTGCCGGCCTGATCCCGCCGGTCGGCAGCATCGTCGCGCTGGCCTTGATCGACCCGTGGGTGGGGCTCACCGCGCTGGTCGGACTCGTCGCGATGGCCGGGCTGCTGCGAGTCTTCGTCCGGGACAACTCCGAGACCATCGGGAACTACCTGCACAGCCAGGGACAGATCGCCGCGCGGTTGGTCGATGCGCTGTCCGGTGCCCGCACGATCGCCGCCGCCGGCAGCATCGAGCACGAACGAGGACGGATCCTGCAGCCGCTGGGCGGGCTGCGCACGCACGGTGCGCGGATGTGGCACAACCAGGTGCGGGTGGCCAGCCAGGCGGCCGTGATCGGGCCGCTGCTGCAGCTGTTCGTCGTCGGTGTCGCCGGGCTCGGTGTGGTCGCCGGCCGCCTGACCGTCGGTGAGCTCTACGCCGCGAGCCGCTATGCGGTGCTGGCCGCCGGCCTCGGCTCTGCGGTGGGTTTCCTCAACAAGCTCACCCGAGCCCGGGCCGGCGGGCGGCGCGCGGCTGAGGTGCTCACCCAACCGGTGACCCGATACGGTGCCGCGACGCTGCCCCCCTCGGCTGAGCGAGGCGGCGGTGGCCGGCTCGAGTTTTGCGGAGTCCGAGTGTCCGCCGCGGGGGAGTGGGTCCTCGACGGCCTCGATCTCGTTATCCCGGCCGGTGCCACGGTGGCCGTGGTCGGCCGGTCCGGCGCGGGCAAGTCTGTGCTCGCCGCGCTGGCTGGTCGGCTCAGCGATCCGGAGCAGGGGCAGGTGCTGCTCGACGGCGTGGCGCTGCCCGACCTGTCCCGGGAACAGCTGCGCGCCGCGGTGGGCTTTGCCTTCGAGCGTCCGGCGCTGGTTGGTGACACGATCGAAGAAGTGATCAACTTCGGTTCGCGCAACCGCACGGAGGAAGGGGTCCGTTGGGCCGCCGCCACGGCCCGCGCGGACACCTTCGTCGAGAGACTGCCGCAGGGGTACCAGACGGCGTTGGCCGCGGCCCCGCTGTCCGGAGGTGAGATGCAGCGTCTCGGCCTGGCCAGGGCATTCGCGCACCCGTACCGGGTGCTCATCCTCGACGACGCGACCTCCAGCCTGGACACCGTGACCGAGCGGCAGGTCGGCGCCGCGCTGACCACCGGGGGCGGGGGACAAACCAGACTGATCATCGCGCATCGGGCGGCCACGGCTGCTCGCACGGATCTGGTCGCCTGGCTCGATGGTGGCAAGCTCCGCAGCCTGCGTCGGCACACCGAGCTGTGGCGCGACCCGGACTACCGGGCCCTGTTCGGCTCCGAGGCTGTACCGGCCGAAACGCCGGGCTTGGCCGAAACGCCGGGCCTGGCCGAAACGCCGCGCCTCCCCGCAGTATCGGTGGCCGTTCGATGACCCCCGATATGACCCCAGCAGTGAACACGGTGCCCCGAGTCCTCCTGGGAGCGCTGCGCCGCCATCCGCGTGCTCTTGCCCGACTGGCTGCCTGGTCGGTGCTGCAGATGTTGCCGCTGCTGCTATCGGGCTACGGGGTGGCCCGGGCGTTGGATGACGGATTTCTCGCCGGCCGTCCCGGGACCGGGCTGGCGTGGCTCGGCGTGCTGGCCGTGGCGGTGCTCGCAGGGGCCTTGGCCACTCGGTACATCTACCGGATTCTCGCCGAGATCGTCGAGCCGTTCCGCGACGACCTGGTGGCGCGCGTGGTCGGAGGTGCGCTACAGCGATCCACGGTGCTCGGCGGGCGACCCGATTCGGGCGCAATCGCCCGGCTTACCCACCAGGTTGAGGTGGTGCGGGACAACTTCGCCGGCTTGCTCCTGCTCACCAGGAGCTTCGTGGTCAGCGTGGTGGCCGCAGTGATCGGGATGGCCGCCCTGACCGGGATCGTCGGGCTGCTGGTGCTGCCGCCGCTCCTGGCCGGTCTGGGACTCTTCGTGCTGTCCTTGCGGTCCATGATGGCCCGGCAGCGCGTCCACGTGCTCACCGACGAAGGAGTCGCCGAGTCGACCAATACCGTCGCACACAGCCTCCGCGACGTGGTCGCCTGCGGCGCCGAAGACCGGGCTTGCGCGCGGGTGCAGCAGCAGGTGGATGCGCACGCGGAGGCGGAACGGACGCTGGCCCGGATGGCGGCGGTCCGCACGTTGTCGGTAGCGGTCGGGGCCTGGCTACCGACCGTGGGCCTGCTCGTGGCAGCGCCGTGGCTGCTCGCGACCGGTGCGACGCTCGGCACGATCGCCGGCGGCCTGGTCTACCTGACTCAGGGGCTGCTCCCGGCACTAAAGGCGCTGGTCGACGGGCTCGGCGTCGGGGGCTTGCGGCTGGTGGTCACCCTGGATCGGCTGGTGGAGGCGGGGGAGCAACCGCTGCCCACCCGGGCCCCGCAGCAGCACGCTCCCAGCGGCCACGACCTGGTGCTCAACGGCGTCACCTTCTCTTATGGCAGCCACGCCGAACCGGTGGTGGACCGGCTGGACCTGGTGATCCCGGAGGGCCAGCACCTGGCCATCGTCGGGCCCAGCGGTGCGGGGAAGTCCACCCTGGCCGGGCTGTTGGCCGCGACGCACGTCCCGCAACGGGGTGAGGTCCGCCTGGGCGGGCTGCGGATCGCCGACCTCGACCCGCAGACGCTCGCCCGCCACCGGGTGGTGATCCCGCAGGAGGCGTACGTCTTCGCCGGGACAGTCGGCGAGAACCTGCGTTACCTGCATCCTGCGGCGACCCGAGCCGAACTCGACGCCGCGGTCGACGCGTTGGGCTTGCGCGCTGTGGTGACCCGCCTCGGTGGATACGACGCCGCGGTCGACTCCGGAATGCTCTCGGCCGGGGAACGGCAACTGCTCGCCCTGGTCAGGGCACACCTGACCGAAGCGCCCGTGCTGATCCTGGACGAGGCCACCTGCCACCTCGACCCGGTCGCCGAGGAGCGAGTCGAGCGGGTCCTCGCAGGACGTGATGGCACCCTGATCGTCGTCGCGCATCGGATCAGCTCCGCGCTGCGGGCCCATCGGATCCTGCTGATGGGAAGTGCCCCAGACGGTGTCACAGTGGTGTCGGGTAGCCATCGCGAGCTGCTCCGAACCGCACCGTTGTACCGCGACCTCGTCGGTCTGTGGACATTTGGCCATGACGGGCCGGAACTCGCTGTCGCCACCGGCCCGTCATGACTCGTCCGGTCAGATCCAGCCCGCCTCGTGGGCGATGCGAATGGCATCAATCCGGGTGCGGGCGTCCAGCTTGGTCATGACCCGCGAAAGGTAGTTGCATACCGTTCCGCGGCTCAGGAAGAGCCGTTGGGCGATCTCGGTCGGCGACGCCCCGCCTGAGGCGAGGTCGAGAACCGTGAGTTCCCGGGGTGTCAGCGGGCTACCCGCCACGCCGATCGCGGCAACCGCGAGGGCGGGGTCGATCGTCCGCTTCCCCTTGGCAACCTGGCGGATGGTGGACAGCAGCCGTCGGGGCTGGGCGTCCTTGTCCACTGCGCCGGCCACCGGCACATCCAGTGCTCGACGGACCAGGCCCGGTCGTCGCGCTGCGGCCAGCACGACCACCCGGCACTCAGGGAGACGTTGTTGCAGTGTCTGGGCAGTCGCGAGGACGTCGGGCCCACTCTGGTCGACGTCCACCACGACGATATCGGGCCGGTGCCGGATCGCCGTGGGGACCACGCGGTCGCTCCATGCCATTCCGGCGACCACCTCGATGTCGTCCTCGCTGGACAGCAGCGCGGCGAGCGCTCCGCGAAGCAGACTCATGTCGATGACGAGAAATACCCGGATCGCCTTCGGAGCGCAATGCCGCGCCACCGCCGGCTGTGTGGGGATGCCGGGGTATTCATCGCACGCGGCAACAGTGCTCGCCGCAAGGGTGCGTGCGATCGGCGAGCTTGCCTGGTGTCGTGGGATCATGGGATGCGAACGGGATCGGTGGTGCGGCGGAATGCGCATGGTCGCCAACGTGCTGCCATTGGGATGTCCTCTCCCCCAGTGCCAGGGAAGAACACGGGATCCGCATCCATCCCAGGCGGTTTGACCGCGCCCTGCTACCCCCTACGGGTGATCCCCGGAGGGGTTTACCCGTGGATCCCCGGAGGGACCCTGTACTGCTTGTCATCGTCGCTTCGTCTCAGAGTGTTACACCGAGCACATTCTGTTACCACAATTACTCTGCGTATACGACTGCTGGTTTTAGCGAGGGGTGATCGTAGGCTGGTGGGTCGTGAACACGGTGCAGGATCTGATCGAGGCGGACCGCGCCCACGTCTGGCATCCCTACGGGCCGATGCCGGGTCGGGCCGATCCGTTCGTGGTCCGCTCCGCCGCGGGAGTCCGGCTGCAACTGGCGGACGGGATGGAGCTGGTGGACGGGATGTCGTCGTGGTGGGCGGCCATCCACGGTTATGCCCACCCGGTGCTCGACGCTGCGGTGCACGATCAGCTCGGCCGGATGAGCCACGTGATGTTCGGGGGGCTGACCCACGAGCCTGCGGTCCGGCTGGCGCGCCGCTTGGTGGAGATCACGCCGGAACCGCTGCAGCACGTGTTCTTCGCCGACTCGGGCTCGGTGTCGGTGGAGGTAGCGATCAAGATGTGCCTGCAGTACTGGCGCTCGCTTCGGCGGCCCGGCAAGCACCGGCTGCTCACCTGGCGGGGTGGCTACCACGGTGACACCTTCGGTGCGATGAGCGTCTGCGATCCCGACGGGGGGATGCACTCGCTGTGGTCAGATGTGCTGGCCCGGCAGGTGTTCGTGCCGCCGCCGCCGGTCGAGCTGGACCCGGCGTACGTGCAGCTGCTGGCCGACACCGTGGCGCGCCACGCCGACGAGCTAGCCGCGGTGATCGTTGAACCGGTCGTGCAGGGCGCCGGGGGGATGCGCTTCCATGACCCGCGCTACCTGCCCGTGTTGCGGGAGATCACCCTGGCCCATGACGTGCTGCTGGTCTTCGACGAGATCGCCACCGGGTTCGGCCGTACCGGGGCGCTGTTCGCGGCCGACCACGCCGGGATCAGCCCCGATGTGATGTGCGTGGGCAAGGCGCTCACCGGCGGCTACCTCACGATGGCCGCCGCGCTGTGCAGCCCGAGGGTCGCCGAGGGCATCTCGGGTGGCGAGGTCCCGGTGCTTGCCCACGGGCCGACGTTCATGGGTAACCCGCTGGCGGCGGCGGTCGCGTTGGCGTCAATCGACCTACTGCTCGGTCAGGACTGGCGGGCTGAAGTGCGGCGCCTGGAGGCGGGATTACGAGCCGGGTTGGCGCCGACCCGGGAGGTGCCGGGGGTGGTCGACGTTCGGGTGCTGGGAGCGATCGGGGTCGTGCAGCTCGATCATCACGTCGATCTCCCCGTTGCCACTGCCGCCGCGATGGCCCACGGTGTGTGGCTGCGCCCTTTTCGCGATCTCATTTACACCATGCCGCCCTACGTCACGGGCGACGATGACCTTGCGCGGATCACACGCGGGGTGCTCGCCGCAGCCACCGCCGGCTGACGTGGCAGCCTGCGCCCCATGAGTACTGCTCAGGGATTCCACTTCTGGGCGCCGCTGGGCGCGGCCACCGCTAGCGACGTCGTGGCGTCAACGCCAAAAGAGTGGTACCGGCGGTAATCCAGCCTGGCCTTACTTGGATTTCAGGCCCGATCCGGTTGATTGGCGGTGACGGGGAGGAACAGGTTAGTAACGGTCAATGACGTCCGCCGCCCCGGATGGTCCGGCAATCGTCAGTATCGCAGCGCGGCGATGCACTGATGCAGCTCCGGATCGTTGTGGACCGTTCGCACACCTGCTGATCCGGAGGCCGTCTGTTGCGACCCCCAATCCTCGCGCGCATTCCACTGCCCGCTGCGCACCGCCGCGCGTGGACGGCGCTGCGGCACGACGTTCCGGCCTCGCTCGTGGTCTTCCTCGTCGCGGTGCCGCTCTCTCTCGGTATCGCGGTGGCGACCGGTGCTCCGGTGATGGCAGGGCTTATCGCTGCCGTCGTCGGCGGGATCGTGGTCGGGCTGCTCGGCGGGTCACCCCTGCAGGTCAGTGGACCCGCCGCTGGGCTTACCGTGGTGGTGGCCGACCTGATCGTGCAGTTCGGCTGGGCCGTCACGTGCGCCATCACCGTGGCGGCGGGGTTGCTGCAGGTGGTGTTCGGTCTCAGCCGGGTGGCCAGGGCTGCGCTCGCGATCTCCCCGGCGGTAGTGCACGCGATGCTCGCGGGCATTGGCATCACGATCGTGCTCGGTCAGTTGCACGTGCTGCTCGGCGGGTCCGCAGGCACCGACGCGATCACGAATATCGTTGACCTGCCCGCCCAGCTCGTCAATATTCACGATCACGCGGCGCTGGTGGGCCTTGCAGTGATCGCCGTGCTGCTGATCTGGCCGCGGCTGCCCCGCCCGCTGCCGCACATCCCGGCCCCGCTGGTGGCTGTTGTCGGGGTGACCGCGCTCGCCACTGTGTTCGCCTCCGACGCCGAGCGGGTGGTACTGCCCGGTTCGTTGCTGGACTCGGTGAGCCTGCCGGACGTGCCGGGTGGCATGTGGGGCGGTGTGCTCACCGGTGTGCTCACCGTGGCGGTGATCGCCAGTGTGGAGAGCCTGCTCTCAGCGGTGGCGGTGGACAAGATGAGCAAGGGCCGGAAGACCAACTTCGACCGGGAGCTGGTTGGCCAGGGCGCGGCGAACACGTTGTCCGGGATGTTGGGTGGCCTGCCGGTGACCGGCGTGATCGTCCGTAGCTCCACCAACGTCGCTGCGGGAGCGCGGACCCGCGCGTCGACGGTGCTGCACGGCGGGTGGGTACTGCTGTTCACGGTGCTGCTCGTCGGGCTGATCGAGCTGATCCCGCTGGCTGCACTCGCCGGTCTGCTGGTGGTGATCGGCCTGCGCCTGGTCAAGCTTGCCCACCTCCGCTCAGCCCATCGGCAGGGCGAGCTGGTGATCTACCTGGTCACGATCGCCGGCGTGGTGTTCCTCAACCTGCTGGAGGGCGTGCTCATCGGGCTGGGACTCTCGTTGCTGCTGGTGTTGCGCCGGGTGGTCTGGTCGGTGGTGCACGCGCAGCCGGTGCGGCCGACGCCGGAGGGGGAAACCGCCTGCTGGCGGGTGGTGGTCGAGGGCACCTTGAGCTTCCTGTCCGTCCCCCGGCTGTCCCGGGTGCTGGCGCAGGTGCCAGCCGGCAGCCATGTCGTCGTGGAGATGGTGGTCGACTTCCTGGACCACGCCGCCTACGAGCATCTTGCCAGCTGGCAGCGACAGCATGAGGCGAACGGCGGCACCGTCGTTGTGGACGAGGTGGGGCCGGTGCGGCGTAACGGTGATGGCAGCGACGGTCCGGCCCGGCGGGTGCGGATGACTGCTCTGCCGCGTGCCTTCTCCCCGTGGTGGGTGTGGCAGGTCCAGCATGAGAATCACCACCACGGTGCGTTGCAACCGTTGTTTGCCGGGGTGCGTGAGTACCATCGCCGTTCGGCGCCCGAGGTGCTGCCGCATCTGGAACAGTTGGTGGACGGGCAACGTCCCCGGGCCATGTTCCTCACCTGCGCCGACTCACGGGTGGTACCGAACGTGATCACCAGCAGCGGGCCTGGCGACCTGTTCACGGTACGCAATCTCGGCAACCTGGTGCCACCACCAGGGCACGAGTCCGAGTCGTCGGTTGCCGCGTCGCTGGAGTACGCGGTGAACTACCTCAAGGTGCCCTCGATCTGGGTCTGCGGGCATTCCGGCTGCGCGGCGATGCACGGCCTGCTCAGTAACAGGACCGTCACTGGGTCCCTGGGCCGGTGGCTACGGTGGGGCCTGCCGAGCCTGATGGCCATGCGCCGAGGGCACCCGGTCGGTGTCGCGGCGGCCGCGGAGGGCCGGGATGAGGTGGACCGGCTCTCTATGGTCAACGTGGCCCGTCAGGTGGAGGTGCTCAGCATGCACCCTGCGGTGCGCGACGCCGTTGCCGCCGGCCGGGTGCAGGTCGCAGGCTTGTTCCTGGATATCCGCACCGCCCGGCTGCTCCTGCTCGACCCGGAAGCCGAGCGCTTCGTGCCGTTGCCCGACGAGCAGCTGCCCGGTAGCTTGGCGGTTCCCGGCGTACCCGCCCAGGCGTCGCCGCCAGGGCAGTGATGCCGCCGACGTCCTTCGAGGCATCCGGTGGCCGTCAGTGCGGCGCGTCGTACGCTCGCTGGTCGTGACCGGGTCTCTGAACTGGCTGGACGATGCGGCGGCGATTCGTCGGACCGCTGGGCTGCGGCGCACCCTGCGGTCGCGGCCGGTAGTCGAGCCAGTGATCGATCTTGCTTCCAACGACTACCTGGGCCTGGCCAGGGACCCCCGGGTCATCGAGGGCGCGGTGCACGCGGCGCGCACCTGGGGCGCGGGCTCGACCGGATCCCGCTTGGTCACCGGTTCCACTGAGCTGCACGCCCAGTTGGAGGAGGAGCTTGCCGCGTTCTGTGGGGCGGTGGCGGCGCTGGTGTTCTCCTCGGGCTACACCGCCAACCTCGGTGCGGTGACGGCGCTGTCCGGCCCGGGCGCTGTGGTGGTGTCCGACGCCGCCAGCCACGCCTCGCTGGTGGACGCCTGCCGGCTGTCCCGGGCCCGGGTCGTGGTTGTCCCGCACGCCGACGTCCCGGCGGTGGATGCTGCGCTGGCTGCCCGCTCCGAGCCACGCGCGTTGGTCATCACCGATTCGGTGTGCAGCGTGAGCGGCGATCTCGCGCCGCTCGCCGAGTTGCACAGGGTGTGCCGGGAGCACGGGGCGGTGCTGCTGGCCGATGAGGCGCACGGTTTCGGGGTGCGCGGTCCCGGGGGGCGGGGGCTGCTCGCCGAATGCGGCCTGGCCGGTGAGCCAGACGTGGTGGCGACAGTCCCGCTGTCGAAGTCACTGGGCAGCCAGGGCGGTGCCGTAGTGGGTTCCCGCGCGGTGGTCGACCACCTGGTCGACTCGGCGCGCAGCTTCATCTTCGACACCGGCTTGGCGCCTCCAGCATCCGGCGGGGCGCTGGCCGCACTGCGGGTGCTGCGGGCCGAGCCTGCGCTGCCCGGCCGGGTGCTCGACGCCGCCGCGATCATCGCCACCGCGGCTGGTGCGCCCCCGCCAACGTCCGGGGTGGTCCCGGTGCTCCTCGGCGAGCCGGTGCGGGCGGTCGATGCGGCCGCGGAGTGCCTGCGCCACGGCCTGCGGGTGGGGTGCTTCCGTCCACCGTCGGTACCTGCCGGAACCAGTAGGTTGCGGCTGACGGCCCATGCTGCGCTGACCGAGGCCGACCTGGAGCAGGTGTCGCAAGTGCTTCCTGCGGTCCTTGCCGGGGCGGTCACGTGACCGTGCTGGTGGTGACCGGAACGGGTACCGGTGTTGGCAAGACCGTGGTGACGTCGGCGATAGCTGCGCTCGCCATCGCCGCCGGCCGCCGGGTGGCGGTACTCAAACCCGCGCAAACCGGCGTCGACGCGGGGCAGCCGGGCGATGTCGATGAGGTGCGACGCCTTGCGGGCCCTTCGGTAACCTGCCGGGAGCTGGCCCGCTTCCCGGACCCGTTAGCACCGGCGACGGCGGCCCGCCGTGCTGGACTGCCCCCGGTGACGCCCCTGGTGGTTGCCGCCACCGTCCGCGAGCTCGCCACCAGCCATGACCTTGTCTTGGTGGAGGGCGCCGGGGGACTGCTGGTCCGCTTCGATGACGCCGGCGGCACCATTGCAGACGCCGCGGCGGCCCTCGGTGCGCCGGTGCTCGTGGTAACTGGTGCCGGGCTGGGGACCCTCAACCACACCGCGCTCACCGTCGAAGCGCTGCGTGCCCGCGGTCTGCGCTGTGTCGGGGTGGTGATCGGTGCGTGGCCCGCCGAGCCGGACCTTGCCGCTCAGTGCAACCTCGCTGATCTGCCTTCCGTGACTGGCCTGCCGCTGCTCGGCGCTCTGCGAGCGGGCGCCGGGAACCTCACTCGGGCGGAGTTTCTCCGGGTAGCCCGACGTGGGCTCACACCGGGATCACCAGAGCGAGACGTCATGGGCTGCGGTGAATGCACCTGGGTTGGCCGCCTTTAAAGACCGGCATGACTGGGGTTGGTAGTCCTTGAAGGGCCCTCAACCTGTCAGTCCAGGTAGTCGCGCAAGACCTGGGAGCGGGAGGGGTGCCGTAGCTTGGACATTGTCTTGGACTCGATCTGCCGGATGCGTTCCCGGGTCACCCCGTAGACCTGACCGATCTCGTCGAGCGTTCGTGGTTGGCCGTCGGTGAGACCGAACCGCAGCCGCACCACACCGGCCTCCCGCTCGGACAGCGTGGCCAGCACGGACTGCAGCTGGTCCTGCAGCAGGGTGAACGAGACCGCGTCCACCGCGACCACGGCCTCGGAGTCCTCGATGAAGTCGCCGAGCTGGGAGTCGCCCTCGTCGCCGATGGTCTGGTCCAGCGAGATGGGCTCCCGGGCGTACTGCTGGATCTCCAGCACCTTCTCCGGAGAGATGTCCATCTCCTTGGCCAGCTCCTCCGGGGTGGGTTCGCGGCCCAGGTCCTGGAGCAGTTCGCGCTGGATGCGGCCCAGCTTGTTGATCACCTCGACCATGTGCACCGGGATCCGGATGGTGCGGGCCTGGTCGGCCATGGCGCGGGTGATGGCCTGGCGGATCCACCAGGTGGCGTAGGTGGAGAACTTGTATCCCTTGGTGTAGTCGAACTTCTCCACCGCGCGGATCAGGCCCAGATTGCCCTCCTGGATCAAGTCCAGGAAAGCCATGCCGCGGCCGGTGTAGCGCTTGGCCAGCGAGACGACTAACCGCAGGTTGGCCTCTAGCAGGTGGTTCTTGGCGCGCTCGCCGTCGCGGACGATCCAGCGCAGGTCTCGGCGCAGCTGCGGGGAGAGTTTCTCGGTGACATCCTCAGTCCTGCGCACCCGTTCGGCGGCGTAGAGCCCGGCCTCGATGCGCTTGGCAAGCTCCACCTCCTCCTCGGCGTTGAGCAGGGCTACCTTGCCGATCTGCTTGAGATACGCGCGCACCGAGTCGGCCGAGGCGGTGAGCTCGGCGTCCTTGCGGGCCTGGCGCAGCGCCTCGGACTCCTCCTCGTCCCAGACGAAGTCCTCCGCGCCCGGCCCACTTGGCGTCTCCGCCTCCTCGGCGTCCGCGGTGATCTCCTCGACCTCGACCTCGACTTCCACCTCGACCTCGACCTCGACCTCGGCTAGGTCCTCGGCGGCGGGACCACTGTCGATGTCGGTGGTCTTCTCGATGTCGACGGTCTCCTCGACCTCGACGGCGGGTTCAGCCACCTCGGCGGGTTTCGTGGCGGCCTTGGCGGTGCTGCTGCGGGCTTTCGGGCGGGCCCGGGACACGCCGCCCCTGGTGCTTTTCGTGCGGGCCGTCCCAGCGGTTGCCTCCCTCGCAGCGGAGCCGGACGCAACGGCCGTCAGGTCGGCGTCACTCGCTGGGCCGTTGCGTGAGGAGGGCGTCTTAGCGGTCCCGGACTTCGAAGCGGTGACGCGACGGGATGCGGGTTCTGCGGCTGCCACGGACGGCCTTTCGAGACGGTCGGTGTTCGGGCGCTGGTCAGGAATCAGGCTCCCGTCGGCGAGCTCGCCACTGGAGCGAGAGCCGGAACCATTGTGGTCTGCCGGACTCCTGCGGTGCGATCCAGCGTGCTCGGGGACGATGCCGCGTTCCATTGTAACGACTCTGTATTCTAACGACGCTGGTCGCTACGGGGAGTTCAGCAGGGTGGGCCCAGCAGGGTGGCAGCAGCCCCGCAGCACTCACCGCACTCGCCCCTCCGCGGCGGCCGCGGCGGCACCGATGATGCCGGCGTCGTTGCGTAACGCCGCCACCACCACCGGGGTCCGGCACTCCACCAGCGACAACCACTTGTCGGCCTTCTTGCTGACTCCGCCGCCCGCGATGATCAGATCGGGCCAGATCAGATCCTCCAGAACCTGCAGGTAGCGAGATACGCGGGCGGCCCAATCCGGCCAGGACAGCACTTCCTCATCCCGGGCCGAGGCGGCGGCGCGGTCCTCCGCGTCGGTGCCGTCGACCTGGAGATGGCCCAGTTCGGTGTTGGGCACCAGGTCTCCATCGACGAACAGGGCGCTGCCGATGCCGGTCCCGAACGTGACCAGCACGACCACGCCGTCATGGTCGCGGCCCGCACCGAACCGCATCTCGGCCAGCCCGGCCGCGTCGGCGTCGTTGAGCACGGCCACCGGCACCCGGCAGTAATCGGAGAACAGGCTGGCCGCGTCGGTGCCCTTCCATGACTGGTCCACATTGGCTGCGGTGAGTGCGATGCCGTTCTTGAGGACACAGGGCAGGGTGACTCCCATCGGGCCGTGCCAGCCGAACTCGCCGGTAATGGTGGCGACCACCTCGGCCACCGCTTCCGGCGTGGCGGGCTGCGGGGTGGGCATGCGCACTCGCTCGTCATCCAGGGACCCAGTGCGCAGGTCCACGGTGCAGCCCTTGATGCCGGACCCGCCGACGTCCACGCCAAATCCGGGAGTCCTGGCCATCCGCGTCCTCTCCTGATCGCCCGCCTGACGGGCCGCCGATCTGATCCGACCCTAGCCCGGGCTCGTGGACCAGGGTGTGGTCGGATGGCTGGGTGGGCAGCGAGCACGGGGACGACGTCGAGCAGCTGCGGGCCACGGCGGTGGCGGTGGTCCAGCAGGTCGGCGACCTGGTCGCCCAGATGCGGGCCGTTGGCCCCGGGCAGGTGGAGACCAAGACCAGCGCCACTGACGTGGTCACCGCCGCTGACACCGCGGCGGAGCGGTTGGCTCGGCGGCTGCTTGCGCAGTGGCGGCCGGGTGAGCCGGTACTGGGGGAGGAGGAAGGTGGCGCCGGCACGCCGCTGGGCGACCTGTGCTGGGTGGTCGATCCCATCGATGGCACGGTGAACTACCTCTATGGGCTGCCCTGGTACGCGGTGTCGGTGGCCGTGCAGCGGGACGGGCAGTCCCTGGCCGCCGCCGTGGGGCAGCCCGCCGATGGCCGGTTGTGGAGTGCGGCCCGAGGCCGCGGGGCGCACTGCAACGGAGTCGCGTTGCGGGTCAGCGAAGCCACCCAGCTGGAGCTGTCGCTGATCGGTACTGGGTTCTCCTACCGGTCGGAGCGCCGGACCCGGCAGGCGGCCATGGTAGCCGGCATGCTGCCGAGGATCCGCGACCTGCGCCGCGCGGGATCGGCTGCGCTGGACCTGTGCTCAGTAGCGTCGGGATGGCTGGACGGTTTCGCCGAGCACGGACTGCACCGTTGGGACTGGGCGGCCGGTGCGCTGATTGCAGCTGAGGCCGGCGCGACGGTCCAGCTGCCCACGCTCGGCTCGGATCTTGTGCTGGCAGCAACCCCGGGGATCGCTGACGCGCTGGCGGAGCTGGTGGTGCAGTGCGGTGCCGATGCGGTCTGACCGCGTCAGCACGTCACTTGCCGAGCCTGGGCCAACAGGCTCGGAGCTACCAAGGCTGTCACTGACTGGGCAGCCAGGCCGCCGTGAGAGGACTTCACCGGTGTCGGCGGCCCGAGCTGGGCCAGGCTCTGCAGAGCCGCGCGGGCCGCGTCGTTGGGCCGCAGTGCAGTGAACTTGGTGCCCAGCGCCAGATCGATCGTCGAGCCTGGCCGGGCGTCGCGGACAAGGTCGGCGCACGGTACCGCCAAGCTCAACGTCCGAGCCGCGGCCTGCCCGGCGACGCCGAAGCGGATCTCCCCATGGCAGAGCAGGTCAAAAGCGGGATACAGCGGATCGTTCGCGGGCACATCGGTGGGCGCAAAGCCCAGCTCGGACAGCCCGCCGCCGACGATGGCTGCCGCGCCGCGCGTGCCGCCCGCATTGAGCACCTGCACTCGCACCTGCTGGGGTGGTGCAGGCGATACCCCGTCCAGGCCGTCGACGGGGAGTCGGTGGCCCGGGGTGACCGCGGTACCGGCCGCCTCGGCGGCAACCTGGCAGCCCCGCGCAGTGGGGTCCGGCTTCAGCACGCTGGCCCAGACCAGCGCAGCTAGCGTGCTCAGAACCACTGCCAGCAGGACTGCCCGCCTCGGCCTGCGGGTGCGATAGTGCCTCGGCCGCCGAGCTGGAGACGAGCCCACCGCAGCCATGGCCTGCCTCCTGCCCAGGCACCCGGTTACCTCAGCACTTGCCCACCCAAGCACCCGGCTATCCAGTGCCGACAACCATGAGGGTAGGCGCGGGTCGGGTTCAGCGCAGCGCAGCTACGGCGTGTCCGAGGTGGATCCGCCCACGTGGACGCTCCCCGCCGTTACCTCAGTACCTCCCCGTGCGCAACACATGGTCACTGAGGAGGACCAGCGGGTCCACCCCCCGCTCCAGCCCGGTGGCCGCGTCCGAGGGCACCGCACCGGTCCGGGCCCGCGACAGGATGCCCACCAGGACCACGGCCATCTTGAAGCAGCCGAAAGCGATATACCACGGGAGTTCCCGGATCGACCGGCCGGACCGCTGCGCGTAGTGGGTGGCGATCTGGGTGCGGGTGGGAAACCCCGGGATACTGGTCGGGCTCGGCAGCACCCTGGCGGCCATCCATGCCTCGTCGCCCTCCTCGGCGTGCTGCCAGGTGACCATCATCAGGCCGAGGTCGGCCAACGGGTCGCCCAGCGTGGCCATTTCCCAGTCGAGCACCGCCAGCACCCGGCCCGGATCGGTGCGGTCCAGGACCACGTTGTCGATCCGGTAGTCACCGTGCACGATCGCAGGGGGTCCGGAGTCCGGCAGTTGCGCGCGCAACGATCCGGCCAACGCAGTGAGTGTCGGCCAGTCCCGGCCTTCCTGCCAGGTCCCCAGCTGGCGCTCCCAGGTGCGCAGTTGCCGCTCCAGGAAACCCACCGGGCGGCCGAAGTCGGCCAGGCCCGCACCCGCGGGGTCCACCGAGTGCAGCGTCGCGAGCACGTCCACCAACCCGTAGGCAAGGTCGCGGCGTTGTTCGGGACGTTCGGCGAATCCGGGCGGCAACTCGTGGACGGCGACTACACCGTCGATGAGCTCCATGACGTAGCACGGCACATCCAGTGGCCCGGACTCGTCGGCCGTAGCCAGCACCGCGGGCACCGGCACCGGGGTGCCCTCCAGGGCGCGCAGCGCTCGCTGCTCGCGCCCCATGTCGTGGGCGCTGACGGCGACAACGTGCAGCGGCGGCCTGCGCAGCACGACGGATCCGGAAGTGCTGTCGACCCGGAAGGTCAGGTTGGACCGGCCGGCTCCGATTCGCGTCACCTGGCAGTTCGACCATCCAGGCTCGGCCAGCACCTCGGCCAGCCACGGTCCGACGAGGGCGGGGTCGGCGGCCGCCCGCGCGGTGGTCATGGCATGCAGGCTACCGACGGGACACGCCGGGGAAATCCCGTGCGCCGTGGTGGTCGGTGAGCTACTCTCTCGCCGCTCTGGCCACCCAGGACCTCATGTACGGCGTGCCAGGGCCGCATCCGCAGCGTCGAAGTGTGACCAACGTCTCGGGCACAAATCAGAGTTCCTGTGCGTTGTGCTGCGGCACGACCCGTACGACTCAGGGGTGGAAAAGATCATGGCGACCGACTACGACGCTCCCCGGCGGAGCGAGACCGATGAGCTGACCGAGGACTCGCTGGAGGAGTTGAAGGCGAGACGCAATGAGGCACAGTCGGGTGCGGTCGACGTCGACGAGTCGGAGTCCGCGGAGAGCTTCGAGTTGCCTGGCGCCGACCTGTCCGGTGAGGAGTTGACCGTCCGGGTGCTGCCCAAGCAGGCCGATGAGTTCACCTGCTCGAGCTGCTTCCTCGTCCATCATCGCAGCAGGCTGGCCGTTCAACGCAACGGGCGGATGGTCTGCCGGGATTGCGCGGCCTGACGGATCGGGCGGGGGGCGGTCAGCGGCCGGGGTGCCCATGGGAGCTGTCGTGGGGCACCCCGTCAGGGCTGGCCCGCAGCAGTGCGGCGAGTTCCTCGGCCCGTCGGACGCTGAAGATCCAGTAGGGCGTGGGGTCCTGCGGATCGGTGAGTTCGACCCGGAGCATGGGCCCCACCCATGCGCTGTGCCGCATGAATGCCGCGGGGTCCAGATCGGGGCCCAGCGCGCGTCGCTTGGCGCTCGGGTGGATCACCTGGACCTGCCCCAGATGACGGACCGGGACGTGCGCCGGGCCCACCTGCAGCTCGCCGCCGGAAAGCCGAACTCGTTGACGCCCCATCCGGATCAGCACAGCACCAGCCAGCGGCACGGTGAGCAGGTACGGCAGCCAGGCCCGCACTCCCGGGTACCCCATATGAACCTCGGCGGCCAGCAGGGCGGCCACCCCCAACCCCAGCGGCCACCACCACCACGGCACCGTGAGGCGCTCATCGAAGACCGGCTCGGCATCGGGCGGATGCTGGCCCGGGGCGCGACGATCGGGCACGGGACTGAGGGTAGTCTCGCCGCGCGTGGGCTCGCCCGAGACGTCCAGCCTCGAGGTACTGCTGATCCGGCTGGACCCGCAGGTGCCGGTGCCTTACCAGTCTCGCCTCGGGGCACCAGCGGATATGGTTTTACGGGAGGCTCGACCGGGACCGCACACACGGGAGAGGGCTGAGCAGTGTTCGGACGTCGCCTTAAGGCGCAGGCCCTCAAGGCACAGGCCCTCAAGGCACAGCGTCGCGGCGAAGACACCGAGGTGCCTGAGGGTGTCAGTGAGCGGGTAGGCGAAAGGCTCGGGCCCTACGACGTCGCCGAGGCGCCCGACGACGGTCGGCTCAGGCTGGATCTCGGCTCGCTGCGCCTCCCGGTACCTCAGGGTGCCCAACTACAGGTCGAGGTTGACAGGTCCGGCCCGGTCCGGGCGGTGCACCTGATGACCGAGCTCGGGCAGGTCACGATCACCGCCTTCGCTGCCCCGCGCAGTGGTGGGCTGTGGCGTGAGGTCTGCCGGGAGCTGGTGACCCGGCTGCGGGCCGACGGTGCGCGGGTCGGTCGGGCGGCGGGCGAGTGGGGTGAGGAGATCGAGGCGGTTACCGCGCAAGGGGTGCTGCGCTTCCTGGCCGTGGACGGGCCGCGGTGGATGCTGCGCGGTGTCGCGGTCGGGCCCGCCGAGCACGCCGACGCTCGGACCGCGCTGCTGCGCGACGTCGTCCGGGAGGCCGTGGTGGTGCGTGGTCCGGAACCGCTGCCGGTGCGCAGCCCGCTGCCGCTGCAGCTGCCCGGGTCGCTGGCTGAGCAGCTCACGCAGGCCGCCGCTGAGCAGGATACTGCGACCACCGGTGGCGACTAAGACGGCGACTGGCGCACTGTCCGGCAGAGCTGAATCACCGAGCTGGATCACCGATGGGCGGAAATCGGCCGCGACGAGCGGGGATCGTGGCGGCGTCAGATTATCCTAGCGATGGAGCGGGTCAGTCGCAGTACCCGCCATCGCGGTCGGAGATCGACATGAGCGGTGCGGCTCCCGGCTACTGGCGGCGCTTGGTCCGCCGGCTGACCAGCGATGCCTCCGAGCTGGACGCCGATGACCTGTCCCGGCGCGTCGAGCAGTCTGGTGCGCGGCGCGCCAGCGAGTGCAGCTGCGGTGAGGCCGTGACCGTCCTGGGCCGGCTGCGCAGCGTGGAGCATTCCCCCCCGGCGGCCGCGGCAACCCTGGAGGCCGAGCTGTTCGACGGCTCCGGGGGGATTACCCTAGTGTGGCTGGGACGGCGCCGAATCCCCGGTATCGAGCCCGGTCGCACCGTGCGGGCGTCGGGCCGGATCGCCGTCCGGGATGGCCGAAAGGTCCTCTACAACCCCTACTACGAGTTGCAGCGGAGTTCATGACTCAGGCCGTTCCGCCGGAGCACCCGACCACCGCGGGGCCCGCGCGTGCCCCCACTCTGCTGGAACAGCTGGGTGGTGTCGGGGGCTTGGTGTCCTCCGTGGTGCCGGTGGTGATCTTCGTCGTGGTAAGTCCGCTGATCGGGCTGCAACCGGCGATCTGGGCATCGCTGGGTGCCGCGGTGGCGGTGGGGGTGTGGCGGCTGGTCCGCCGGGAACCCCTGCAGCCGGCCGTGTCCGGGATCCTCGGAGTGGCCGTCTGCGCCTTCATCGCCTACCGCACCGGGGAGGCACGGGGTTTCTACCTGTACGGCATCTGGTACAGCTTGGTGGCCGGGCTGGTGTTCCTGGGGTCGGTGGTGGTGCGCCGTCCGCTGGTCGGCGTGCTGTGGTCGATGCTCACGGGCTCCGGGTCCAGCTGGCGCACCGACCGTCGGGTCCGGTGTGGCTTCGACGTGGCGACCCTGGTCTGGGCGGTGTTCTTCCTCGCCCGCTTCGGGGTGCAGCACTGGCTGTACGAGGCGCAGGAGACCAGCTGGCTGGGCGTGGCCCGGCTGGCGATGGGCCTGCCGCTGACCGCCGTGGCCGCCTTGGTCACCATCTGGGCGATCCGCCGGGCAGTACGCTCGCCCCGCTCGGCACCGTCCAGCCCGCTAGGACGGGCGACGACCTAGCGCCGCGTGCACCTCGGGCTCGACGTCGGCGGCGGCGACGAAGAGCAGCTCGTCCCCACCCTCGAGGGGATCGTCACCCTGCGGAACGATCACCCGGCCGCCGCGCAGGATGGTGACCAGCGCTGAGTTGGCGGGCAACCGCAGCTGCCGTACTGGGTGCCCGGCCAGCGGGGTATCGGCGGGCAGCGTGACCTCGACCAGGTTTGCCTGCCCCTGCCGCAGCGTCATCAGCCGCACCAGGTCGCCCACGCTCACCGCTTCCTCGACCATCGCGACCAGCATTCTTGGGGTCGACACCGCGACGTCCACCCCCCACGCCTCGGTGAACAGCCACTCGTTGCGCGGGTTATTCACCCGGGCCACCACGCGGCGCACGGCGAACTCGGTCTTGGCCAGCAGCGAGACCACCAGATTGACCTTGTCGTCACCAGTCGCCGCGATCACGACGTCGGAGTGCTCCAGCCCGGCCTCCTCCAGGGAGGCCAGCTCGCAGGCGTCGGCGAGGATCCATTCGGCGGCCTCCACCTCCTGTGGGTCGAGCTGACCGGGATCTCGCTCGATGAGCATCACCTGGTGGCCGAACTCGAGCAGTTCAGTCGCGATGGACCGGCCGACCGCGCCCGCTCCGGCGATGGTCACACGCATGGCAGCTCCTCAGCCACTCAGTGGAGTTAGTCGTGTGGAGGTGCGGTGGCTGCCGCCGTAGTGACGTCGGTGACGGTGCCGGAGACGGCGGCGGCGTATACGTGGTCGTCGGCCTGCAACACGGTGTTGTGGTGAGGCAGCACTGCGGTGCCGAACCGGACGATGAAGGCGATCCGCGCACCGGTGTGCTCCTCCAGGTCGCCTACGCTGCGCCCGGCCCACTCCTCGTGCAGCGGCAGCTGCAGCACTGCCACCGTGCCCGAAGGGTCGCGCCACGCGGCCGCCACCCCGTCGGGGAGCAGCATCCGCAGGAAGCGGTCGGTGGTCCAGGGCACGGTGGCCACGGTGGGGATGCCCAGGCGTTCGTACACCGCGGCCCGCTTGGGGTCATAGATCCGGGCGACGACGTGCGCCACCCCGAAGGTCTCCCGGGCCACCCGGGCGGAGATGATGTTGGAGTTGTCCCCGGAGGACACCGCGGCGAACGCCCCCGCTCGCTCGACCCCCGCCTCGATCAGCACCTGGCGGTCGAAGCCGGTGCCGCGAACCTGCTGGCCGTGGAAGTCGGCACCGAGCCTGCGGAAGGCTTGCACATTCTGGTCGATCACCGCCACGTCGTGGCCGAGACGTTCCAGTGCCAGGGCCAGACCGGAACCCACCCGACCACAACCCATGATCACGACGTGCACGCGGCCACTCCCGGGTCGACGGTTACCCGGGGGAAACGGTATCGCCGATGCCGCCGCCGCGCCGCGCCAGACTTCCGCGGCCTTAGTCTTGCCGAGTGTCGAAGCTCGCCACGGCGGCTAAACGGATCCTCGTCGGCAGGCCATTTCGCAGCGAACGGCTGAGCCACACCCTGCTGCCCAAGCGCATCGCGCTGCCGGTCTTCGCCTCGGACCCCATGTCATCGGTGGCCTACGCCCCGGAAGAGATCCTGCTCGTGCTTTCCGTAGCGGGGCTGTCCGCCTACGCCTACACCCCGTGGGTGGGGCTGGCAGTCGCCGTCGTGATGATCGCCGTGGTCGCCTCGTACCGGCAGAACGTGCACGCGTATCCCTCCGGTGGTGGTGACTACGAGGTCGCAACCGTCAACCACGGCCGCAACTGGGGTCTAGTGGTCGGCAGTGCCCTGCTGGTCGACTATGTCCTCACGGTGGCGGTGTCGATCTCCTCAGCTGCCGCAAACATCGGTGCTGCGCTGCCCCCGGTGGCCATCCACAAAGTCGCGTTCGCGGTGGGCGCGATCGTGCTGCTCACCGCGATGAACCTGCGCGGCGTGCGCGAATCCGGCACGCTGTTCGCCATCCCCACCTACGCCTTCGTGGTCGGCGTGCTCGGCATGATCGTGGTCGGGATGGTGCGGACGTTCCTGCTGGGGGACAGCCTGCGCGCGGAGAGCGCCGACTTCGGCCTGATCGAGGAGGGCGAGCACCTGGCCGGTCTGGGGTTCACCCTCTTGGTGCTCAGGGCCTTCTCCTCGGGCTCAGCCGCGCTGACCGGGGTGGAGGCGATCAGTAACGGGGTACCGGCGTTCCGCAAGCCCAAGTCCCGCAACGCGGCCACCACTCTGCTGATGATGGGCGTGCTTGCGATCAGCATGTTCATGGGCCTGCTCATGCTCGCCGGCATCACCGGTGCCAAAGTCGCCGAGCACCCCGAGGAGCAGCTGATCGGGGCGCCGCCGGGTTACCAGCAGGACACCCTGGTCGCGCAGCTCGCTGACGCGGTGTTCTCCGGCTTCTCGCCGGCGTATTACTTCCTGCTCGCGGTGACCGGGCTGATCCTCGTGCTCGCCGCGAACACCGCCTTCAACGGGTTCCCGGTGCTCGGTTCGATCCTGGCGCAGGATCGCTACCTGCCCCGCCAGCTGCACACCCGCGGCGACCGGTTGGCATTCTCCAACGGCATCGTCTTTCTGGCCGGCGCGGCGATCGTCCTGGTATTCGCCTTTGACGCGGAGGTGACCCGGCTGATCCAGCTCTACATCGTGGGAGTCTTCGTCGCCTTCACGCTGAGCCAGAGCGGGATGGTCCGGCACTGGAACCGGCTGCTGGCCAGCGAGACCGATCCAGCTGCGCGCCGCCGGATGCGGCGCTCTCAAGCGATCAACACCTTCGGCTGCGTGATGACCGGCTCGGTGCTGGTGGTGGTGCTGATCACCAAGTTCACCGAAGGTGCCTGGATCGCGATCGCGGCCATGGCGGTGATCTTCGTGCTGATGCGGGCGATCCGGCGGCACTACGACCGGGTGGTCGCCGAGTTGGTACCGCAGGAGGCCGACACCGTGCTGCCCTCGCGCAACCACGCGATCGTGCTGGTGTCCACCGTGCACCTGCCGACCATGCGGGCGCTGGCCTACGCCCGCGCCACCCGACCCGACGTGCTCGAGGCGGTCACCGTCAACGTCGACAACGCGAGCACCCAGAACCTGGTGGCGGAGTGGGAGGCCCGGGAGATCCCGGTTCCGCTCAAGGTGGTCGAGTCGCCCTACCGGGAGATCACCAAGCCAGTGGTCGACTATGTCAAGCGGGCGCGCTCGGACAACCCCCGTAGCGTGGTCACGGTGTTCATCCCGGAATACGTCGTGGGCCACTGGTGGGAACAGATCCTGCACAACCAGAGCGCGCTACGGATCAAGGGCCGGCTGCTGTTCGAGCCTGGGGTGATGGTGACCAGCGTGCCCTGGCAGCTGCGCTCCTCGGCGCGGGTAGCCCAGCGTGAGCAGATGGCACCAGGAGCGGTGCGCTGGGGTCTGAACACCGGTCCGGCCGGCACCTCAGGAAAAGACACCCCCGCTGACGGTGTCCCTACCGACGGCGCGGCGGCCGGTCCCGAGCGGCGGGTCGACCGGCCGTGACCCCGGGCTCGGAATTGGAGCTCACTGTCGGACCGGTGGGCCATGGCGGTTTCTGTGTGGCCCGCCACGAGGGTCGGGTGGTGTTCGTCCGGCACGCGCTACCGGGAGAGCGAGTCCGCGCGGTGGTCACCGAGGACCGCGGGGGGTCCTACTGCCGGGCCGACGCGGTGGTGGTGCTCGAACCGGCGGTCGGCCGGGTGCCGCCGCCGTGTCCGGCATCGGGGCCCGGGGGCTGTGGCGGCTGCGATTTCCAACATGCCGAGCCACGGGTGCAGCGCCAGCTCAAAGCGCAGGTGGTGGCCGAGGCGCTGCGCAGGATCGCCGGACTGGATGTCGAGGTGACCGTGCAGGAGTTGCCCGGTGGCGCGGTGGGTTGGCGGACCAGGACCAGGCTCGCGGTGGACGAGACGGGGCGGGCGGGTTTCCGGGTGCACCGCAGTCATACCGTGCTGCCGGTGCCGGCCTGCCCGCTAGCGGTGCCCGGCTCGCTGGATCCAGTGTTGTCCCGGCGCTGGCGCCCGGGCGGCGAGCTGGAGGTGGTCACCGACGACTCCGGGCAACTGCAGGTAGCGGAGCAGCGACCGGGCCGGCCGCCGAGACAGCATCGCGGCACCGGGCGCGTCGTGCGGCGCGCCGCCGGTCGACGCTGGGAGCTGTCCGCGCACGGCTTCTGGCAGGTACATCCCGCCGCGGCCGATGCGTTGGCTGCGTTGGTCGGGGAGTGGGCAGCCGCGCCGCGTGGGAGCACGGCGTGGGATCTCTATGGCGGGGTGGGACTGTTCGCCTCGGTGCTTGCCGGTCAGGTGGGGCCGAGCGGCTCGGTGACCGTTGTGGAGTCCTCCCGGCGCGCAGCTGCGGACGGCGCGGCGGCGCTGGCCGACCTTCCGCAGGTGCACTTCGTCACCGGCCGGGTGGAGCGGGCGCTGGACCAGCTGCCTGGACGCCCGGACGTGGTGGTGCTCGACCCGCCCCGGCGCGGGGCAGGCCGGGAGGTGGCCGCAGCGGTGGCCGACCGCGGGCCCGCCCGCATCGTCCATCTGGCCTGTGACCCGGCGGCGCTGGCTCGCGACATCGCTGCCTATCTCCAGTGCGGTTACCGGCTGCTGGCGGTGCGCGCGCTGGATGCGTTTCCGATGACCCACCACGTCGAGTGCGTGGCTGTGCTGGCCGCTGGCGTCCTCTCCTAGACTGCGTCCTCTCCTAGACTGGGCGTCCGGTCGCCATCATGGGCGGCGGCCCGCTCTCGGACGCTGCTGACGAGTGAGTGGGAGACACGGTGACTCTGTTGCAGTCGGTGCGCAGCCCCCAGGATGTCAAGTGCCTTGATGTGGCGGCGCTGACCCAGCTGGCCTCGGAGATCCGCACATTTCTGGTCGAGAAGGTGGCACGCACCGGGGGGCACCTGGGCCCGAACCTTGGCGCGGTGGAGCTCACCCTTGCGGTGCATCGGGTGTTCGACTCTCCGCACGATCCGGTGCTCTTCGACACCGGCCACCAGGCGTATGTGCACAAGATCATCACCGGGCGGGCCGAGGGGTTCGACCGGTTACGCAAGCGGGGTGGCTTGTCCGGCTACCCCTGCCGCGCGGAGAGTGAGCACGACTGGGTGGAGTCCAGCCACGCGTCAGCCGCGCTGTCCTACGCAGACGGGCTGGCCAAAGCGTTCGGGCATTGCGGATCGCACCGGCACGTCGTCGTGGTGGTCGGTGACGGCGCGCTGACCGGTGGGATGTGCTGGGAGGCGCTGAACAATATCGCCGCCGGCCGGGACCGGCCGGTGGTCATTGTGGTCAACGACAATGGCCGCTCCTACTCACCGACCATCGGGGGATTCGCCGACCATCTCTCCACGCTGCGACTGCAGCCGGGCTATGAGCGGGTGCTGCGCAGCGGCAAGCAGGCCCTCGAGCGCACTCCCGTGGTGGGCCGGGCGATCTATGCCGGTCTGCACGCCGCCAAGCGGGGTCTCAAGGATGCACTGGCCCCGCAGGTCCTCTTCGAGGATCTCGGGTTGAAGTACCTGGGCCCGGTCGACGGGCACGACCTGCGTGCCATGGAGGCCGCCTTGCACCGGGCCAAGGACTTCGGTGGGCCGGTGATCGTGCACGCGGTGACCCGCAAGGGCAACGGCTACCTGCCCGCAGAGAACGACGCTGCCGAGCTCATGCACCAGGTGAAGATCATGAACCCCCAGACCGGCGTGCCCATCGCGCCCGCCGGGATCTCCTGGACCAGTGTGTTCACCGAGGAACTGATCCGGTTGGCCGGCGTGCGCGATGATCTGGTCGCGATCACCGCGGCGATGCCCGGCCCGACCGGTCTGGGCGCCTTCGCCGAGCGGTTCCCGGACCGCTGCTATGACGTCGGCATCGCCGAGCAACATGCCGTCACGTCCGCGGCGGGGCTGGCGCTGGGTGGGCTGCACCCGGTGGTGTCGCTGTACTCCACGTTCCTCAACCGCGCGTTCGACCAGCTGCTGATGGACGTGGCGCTGTTGGGCGCGCCCGTCACCATCACCCTGGACCGGGCGGGTATCACCGGCGATGACGGTGCCAGCCACAACGGCATGTGGGACCTGTCAGTGCTGGGGATCGTGCCCGGGATCCGAGTGGCCGCGCCCCGGGATGCCGCCACCCTGCGGGAGGAGCTGGCCGAGGCCGTCGCAGTCGACGACGGGCCGACCGCGGTGCGTTTCCCCAAGGGCGCAGTGATCGAGTCGGTGCCGGCGCTGGAGCGCATCGACGGGGTGGACGTGCTGGCCCGGCCCGGCCCGACCGACGGAAACGACGTGCTGCTGGTGGGTGTCGGCGCGTTCGCCGCGCTCGCGGTGGCGGCCGCTGCGCGGCTTGCCGACCAGGGCATCGGGGTCACCGTCGTCGACCCCCGCTGGGTGCTGCCGGTGCCCGAGGTGCTGGCGCGGATGGCCGCCCGGCACCGGTTGGTCGTCAGCCTGGAAGATGGCGGGCGGCATGGCGGTTTCGGCTGGTCGCTGGCTGCCGCGCTGCGCGACGCCGAGCTCGACGTGCCGCTTCGCGACCTCGGCATTCCGCAGCGTTTCCTTGCGCATGGCTCCCGCGACGAGGTGCTCGCGGATCTCGGTCTGACCGCCCAGGATGTCGCCAGAGCGGTGACCGGGTGGGCCGCCAAGTTGATCGGGTCGATGGGCGAGCCCGCCACGGTGGAGGCGCCAGGCACGTAAGCGTGTTGGGCGCTGCGGTGAGCCGTCGCCGCGGCGTCGGGGGGTTGTGGCACCGTAGGGGGGTGCGCATTCTGATCGTCGAGGACGAGCAGCCGCTGGCCGACGCGGTCGCTCGTGGCCTGCGCCGTGAGGGCATGGCGGTGGACGTCGCCTACGACGGGGACAGTGGCCATGAGAAGGCTGCGGTGACCCGGTACGACGTGGTGGTGCTCGACCGCGACCTGCCCGGGATGTCGGGGGATCGGCTGTGCGCCGAGATCACCGGATCCGGGGCGGTGACTCGAGTGTTAATGCTCACTGCCAGCGGCACGGTGTCTGACCGGGTGGCTGGGCTGTCCCTGGGCGCCGACGACTACCTGGCCAAACCGTTCGCATTCGCCGAGCTGGTGGCCCGGCTGCGGGCGCTGGGTCGCCGGGCCACCCCCGCGGTGCCCCCGGTGCTCAGTGCCGCCGACGTGATGCTCGACCCGTCCCGGCGCACCGTCAGCCGGTCCGGCACTCCGATTGACCTCACTCGCAAGGAATTCGGGGTGCTCGAGGTGCTGCTCTCGGCCGGGGGGGCGGTGGTCAGTAGCGAGGAGCTGCTGGAGCGGGTGTGGGATGAGCACGCCGACCCGTTCACGACCACGGTGCGGGTGACCGTGATGACGTTGCGCAAAAAGCTCGGCGAGCCGGGCATCATCGAGACCGTGGTCGGGTCCGGCTACCGAGTGCCCAGCGCCGACACTGCGCCCGGCTGAGCGTCTGGTGAGACCCCGCCGCGGTCCGGGGCTGCGTGCCCGGCTCACGCTGCTCGCCACCGGGCTGTCAGCGGCGGTGAGCGTGCTGCTGCTGTGGCTGGGGTGGCTGCTGGTCGGCGGGGTGGTGGCGGCGGTACCGGACTTGCCGCCGGGCAGCACCGTCAAGGTCGACGGCGTGCCAGTGGCCGCCGACCAGCTCGGAGCAGCATTGCAGGAGGCGGCCAGGCAGCGTGTGCTGGTGGTGGGGTCGGTGGCCTTCTTGCTCGCGGTGACCGCCACCGTGCTGCTGGCCTGGGTGATCACCGGCCAGGTGCTGCGACCGCTGCATGAGGTGACCGCCACCGCGCGTCGGTTATCCGCCGAATCGCTGGACGAGCGGTTGCAGCTGCCCGGGCCGCGCGACGAGGTGGCCGAGCTCGCCGACACCTTCGACGCGATGCTCGACCGGTTGCAAGCCGCCTTCCAGGCGCAACGCCGGTTCGTCGCGAACGCCAGCCATGAACTGCGCACCCCGTTGGCGGTCCTGCGCACCGAGGTGGAGGTCACGCTCGCGGATCCCACCGCAGACGAGGCCGAGCTGCGCCGGATGGCTACGGTGATCCGGGATGCCACGCTGCGCGCCGAGCAGTTGGTGGACGGGCTGTTGGTGCTGGCCCGGACCGAGGGCAGCACGCTTCGGGCGCGGGAGCCGGCTGACCTCGCTACCCTGGCTGCGGCCGCGCTGCGGATCGTCGCGCCCGAGGCCGGCAGTCGGGGCTTGCGAGTGGCCACGCGGATGGCGTCGGCGTTGACCGTCGGCGACCCTCCGCTGCTGGAGCGAGTGGTGGGCAACCTGGTGGAGAACGCGGTGCGCCATAACGTCGGTGGCGGCTGGGTGGAGGTCTGCACCGCTCCGGCGGGACAGCGGTCGACACTGCAGGTCAGCAGCTCAGGGGAGGTGGTGGCGCCCGGGGCGGTGGCTGCGCTGTTCGAGCCCTTCCACCGCGGTGGGGTGGCTCGAACCTCCCGCGATGGGGCAGGCTTAGGCCTGTCGATCGTCCACGCCGTGGTCGCCGCGCACGGTGGCACGGTGCATGCCGAACCAGTCCCCGGCGGCGGGCTCACGGTGACGGTGCACCTGCCAGCCAGGTAGGCGGCCCTTCAAGTACCACCAACCCCGGTCGCAAGCGCCGTCAACGACTACCAACCTGTTTGCCATCACCGTCGTCACCGTGGGCCGGGACGTCAACCCGACCTACCGGCCGGGGGACGAGCCTGGCCGATGCCCTTCCCGCTGCGCCGATCAGATGAGCCCGCCGTCGGCGTCGATGTTCTGCCCGGTGATCCATCGGTTGTCGAGGCGCACGAGCAGCGCGACCAGGTCCGCGACCCCAAGAGTGCATCGTCACTGGAGGCGCCGCACAGCAGATGCCCCGCGACCCATCGGTGCCCGCGGTGGCCTGGCCGGCCACCGCCTCATGCCTTGCATCTCCACCCCGCCCCTCCCGGGGGTATCTGAACCCGACATTGCCACCTCCGTCACCTGCGGCCGGATGACCGGCATTGTGGAACTATCGGGCCGGATCACCCCGCGTGCTCCGGCCGACGCCGTCGTCCCGAAGGTCCGCCTGCAGCTTGGGTTCTGGAAGCCGTTGACGACCAGAGCTGCATTGTCGACGTCGGCGTCCACACCCCCACCTGCTTGCCGTCTATCTGGGCGCCCGCGACGTCGACTGGCCGACTGATACCCGCGCTGCCGAGAGCCAGCCCACCTCACGGCTGGTGTTGACAGCGCTGGCAACCCAGGCGACCTTGGGGTTGGTAGCCGTTGACAGCGCTCGTGGCCGGGGTTGGCGGTACTTGAAGGGCTACCCACAAGCTGCTTTGAGTGCTGTGGTGAGGGGGTGCGCGGTCAGTTCGCGCTGCCACCGTCGGGCCCCACCGGCGATGAGTTCCCGATCCACCGCGGCGGCATCCAGCGGCTCGGGGGGCTCCCAGCACAGCCGGCGGACCAAGTCGGGCTGCAGCAGGTTCTGCACCGGTAGCCGGTGCTGCTCGGCGATCTCAGCCAGCGCTGCCCGCGCTGCGACGAGCCGGACCGCTGCGGCCGGATCCCGGTCTGGCCAGCGGTTCACCGGAGGTGGGCTCCCGCCTAAGGCGCGCACCGGTGGTAGCTCGCTGGCTGGCAACGCCCTCGCGGCCTGTAATGCGGCCAGCCATGTCTTGACCTGCCGACGCTGCGAACGACCGCCGAATACCGGGCGGGACAGCAGCGCAGTCTCGTCCGGTAGCTCGGCGAGCGCCGCGTCGATGATCGCGGAATCGGGCAGTATCCGACCGGGGGCGATATCGCGCTGCCGGGCCAGCTGCTCGCGGGCCAGCCACAGCTCGCGCACCGTGGCCAGGTCACGGGGCCGGTGCACGCGGTGCATCCCCGAGGTCCGGCGCCACGGTTCGGCTCGCGCTGCGGGCGGCCCTGCGGTCCGCACCGCCTCGAACTCCTCGGCGGCCCAGCCCGACTTGCCCTGGGCATCCAGTTCGGCGGCGATCGCAGCCCGCAGCGGCAGCAACAGTTCGACATCAAGCGCGGCGTAGGTCAGCCACTCCGCCGGTAGCGGTCGGCGGGACCAGTCGGCGGCGCCGTGTCCCTTCCGCAGCTGGTAGCCCAGTAGCTCCTCGACCAGTGCCGCCAAGCCAACCCGCTCAAGCCCGGCCAGCCGGGCGGCGAGCTCGGTGTCGAATACCGCGTCGGGCCGCAGCCCCAGCTCAGCCAGGCACGGCAGATCCTGGGAAGCGGCGTGCAGGACCCATTCCAGCGGGTTGAGCACTTCGGCGAGTCCGGAAAGGTCATCAAGACTGGTCGGGTCGATGAGTACCGTGCCCGCGCCCTCTCGCCGGAGCTGGACCAGATAGGCGCGCTGCCAGTAGCGGTAGCCCGAAGCGCGTTCAGTGTCGACGGCGACCGGGCCGGTACCGTCACTGAGCACGGCTACGGCGGCGTCCAGGGTCGCTGCTGAGGCGACGACCGGCGGCACCCCGGCGGCCGGTACCAGCAACGGAACCGGGGTGGTCTCGGTCAGCGGATCACCCCGGCACGCATCGCCAGGGCGACCATCTGCGCCCGGTCACCAGTGCCGAGCTTGCGCCCGATACGGGACAGGTGGCTCTTCACGGTGAGCGCGGACAGCTTCAGCGCCTCACCGATCTCCTTGTTGGACTGGCCGTCGGCGACCAGTTGGAGCACCTCGACCTCCCTGGCAGACAGTTCGCGTGGGGTGTTGTCGGTTCCCGGTACCCGAGTGCCGGACGCCAGCATCGGCGCCACCGTCGGGTCTGCGTACACCCCGCCCTCGAGTACTCGGCGCACGCCGTCGGTGACCACTGAAGGAGACGCCGACTTGAGTAGGTAGGCCTGCGCACCAGTCTGGAATGCCGTGCGGACGGAATGGGGGTCGTCGGACGAGGCGAGCACAACGATGCGCGGCCAGCCTTGGCCACGCAGCTCGCCGATCAGGTCCAGCCCGCTACCGTCGGGCAGGGTCAGATCGAGTATCGCGAGATCGCACGGACCCGAGGCAAGGGCACGTGTCCTCGCCTCGGCCACCGATGCGGCCTCATGCACTGTGACCGCGCCCATTGTCACGAGGCGTGAGGCTATCGCTTCACGCAGTAACGGATGGTCGTCGACCACCAGCACGGTAAACAGTTCTTCCCGCGGATGCGGGACTAATGACGCCGGCACGGCGCCGGATGGCACCGACCTCACGGTCGCGCCGTATCCGACAACAGCCACGTCGGTACCTCCCTGGAGTCGGTCGTGCCCCCGACCGCACACCGGGACCCCGTCCGAGCAACCGCGCCGCCACTCGACCAGGGATGGTGTCGTACGGGGGAGAGTAGCCGTCCGAGCGGCCGAACGGGGAGCCATGAACGAACGTTCTTGCCGATCTGTTCGTAAAGCCGCGATCGACGGTCACCCGATCAGGCGATACTATCCAGGACAGCTAACGCCAGGGCCGCAGTGGACGACAAACGTTATTTGACGTAATAACGGCAGGTCGCTGGGGGACTCGAGAGCCCGACGCCTTGATCAGTCGAGGCGCTTTCCGAGGGCCACAACTCCGACCGGAGGGAGCCCGACGGCTGCCGCCATCAGTTCACAGAACGCCTCGCCATGCGCCGCGAGACGGTCGCCTATCGGGGTCCAGGACGCCCGCAGTTCGATATCATCGGCCCGCTCGGGTCCGGTGAGAGTGCCGAACCGGGCCGACGAGGTCTGGGTGACCGTGCCACCGAGGGCAATATGCTCCGCGCCGACGCCGCTCAGCGCGTCGACGAGCCAGGACCAACCCACGGCTGGGAGCAACGGGTCACCGGCGAACTCGGCGTCCAGCTCGGCGCGGACGAAGCCGACCAGCCGCAGGGTGCCCTCCCATGCCTCCTGGCCGTCCGGGTCGTGCAGGAGCACAAGCCGGCCGGTCGCCGAGGCGTGACCGGTGCCGGGAATCTCAAGACCCCAGGCGTAGGTCCATGGCGCCAGCCGCTGCGGGGCCGGGATCGGCTCGAACCGAATCTCGGGGCGCGACCGCACTGCGTTCAGCGAGACCACTGCCCTGCGGAAGATCTCCGGGGCGTCCGCCAGATCAGGCACACCAGGAACTGTAGGAGGATCGTCGCTGACAGTCTCGCCGAAACGCCGCTGCGCAGGACGTGGCATCACCGGAGGAGGGATCACGAGGCCCGGACACCGCCGCCGGCCCCGTCCACCTCGTGGGTCGTCGCGAGCAGCTCGGGCAACCACCAGGTCTCCACTCCGAGGCCGCAGTCCACGCAGAGGGCAACCGGCCCGGGATCGCCGGCCAGCGCGATGACCTCCACCGTGCAGTCGGCCCGGCACGCTGGGCACCAGGCCACCTCGGTACTGATTTGCCGATCTTCGGCATCGTGCCGGGACACACAGACCTCCGGGAGGACGGTGGGGCTCTTTCCCCGCGCACACCGTGGCACGAGCGGGCCGGGCGATCAGTGCGCCACGCCGGGCCGGGTCCACACCGCGGTCCAACCCGTGCAACGATGGTTGCTGAGATGACCAGGACCACCGGACCGGCCACCGCCCGCCGGCTGCTCCCCGATGCGCCATTGCTGACCGCCGCCCGGGGCGAGCGTCCGGACCACCCACCGGTGTGGTTCATGAGGCAGGCTGGGCGGTCGTTGCCCGAGTACCGCGAGCTGCGGGCCGGTCTGCCGATGCTGCAAGCCTGCATGACTCCTGAACTGGCCTGCGAGATCACGGTGCAGCCGGTGCGCCGCCATGGGGTGGACGCCGCGATCCTGTTCAGCGACATCGTGGTGCCGCTACACGCCGCTGGTGTCGGACTGGACATCGTGCCTGGCACCGGTCCGGTGGTGGACAGCCCGGTGCGCAGCGCCTCGGATGTCGCGGCGTTGCCTGCCCTGGACCCCGAGGCAGTCGAGCCGGTTGCCGCCGCGGTGCGGTTGCTGGTCGCCGAGCTGGGGGAGATCCCGCTGATCGGCTTCGCCGGAGCCCCGTTCACGCTGGCCTCCTATCTCGTCGAGGGTGGGCCGAGCCGCCACCACGAGCTCACCAAGGCGCTCATGCATTCCGAGCCCGACGTCTGGCACGCGCTGCTGGACCGGCTCGCCGATCTCACCCTCACCTTCCTCCGAGTGCAGGCAGCCGCCGGAGTGGATGCGGTACAGCTGTTCGACTCCTGGGCGGGGGCGCTGTCCGAGCGGGAGTACCGGCAGTTCGTGTTCCCGCACTCGGCACGGGTGCTCGCAGGCCTGGCCGGCACCGGCCTGCCGCGGATCCACTTCGGGGTGGGCACCGGGGAGCTGCTCGGCGCGATGACCCAAGCCGGCGCGGACATCGTCGGGGTGGATTGGCGGATTCCCCTGGACGTGGCCGCGCAGCGGGTCCGGGCCGCCCGAGCGCACGGCCCGGTCGTGCTTCAGGGCAATCTCGACCCGGCGGTGCTGCTGGCCGGCTGGCCGGCCGTCGAGCGGGAGGTGCGCCGGGTGATCGCCGAGGGGCGCGCAGCCGACGCCCACGTGCTGAACCTCGGCCACGGTGTGCTGCCGGGAACGGACCCTGACGTGCTGACCCGCATCGTGGAGCTGGCGCACTCGCTGTGAGCGGCGCGCAACGTTCGCGGGTCGCCGTGGTCGGCGGGGGGATCTCCGGGCTGACTGCGGCGTACCGGTTGCGCACGCTGCTCGGTCCGGCCGCCGAGATCGTGCTCGTTGAGGGCTCGCGGCGACTCGGCGGGGCACTGCGCACCGTGGAGCTCGGCGGCCTGGCGCTGGACGTGGGCGCGGAGGCGTTCTTGGTGCGCCGGCCGGAGGCGCTCGGGTTGATCGAGGAGCTGGGGCTGGGCGGGCAGCTGACCCACCCCACCCCGGCGACTCCCACGGTGCGGGCCGGTGGGCGCACCCTGCCCCTGCCCACCCGCACCGTGCTGGGCCTGCCCGGCGCCGCTGCCGATGTCGCTGGCCTGCTGTCCGCGCAGGGGGCGCAGCGGGTGGCTGCGGAACCCACCGTGCCGCTGTGCTGGGAGCCCGGGCAGGACGCCGCGGTCGGGAGGTTGCTGCGGGAGCGGGCCGGTGACGAGCTGGTCGACCGGCTGGTCGACCCGTTGCTGGGCGGGGTTTATGCCGGGCGCGCCGACGCATTGGGGCTGCGTGCCACGCTCCCCGCGGTGGCCACTGCGCTGGACTGCGGCGCGGGATCCTTGCTCGCTGCGGCCGCTGCTGCGTTGCCTGCCGGCGGGCTGCCTCCCCGCGGTGGCAGGTCTCCGGTGTTCGGCACCCTGCTCGGCGGGCTCAGTGTTCTGATCGACGCGCTGGTGGCCGCCGCGGCGGTGCGTCCGTGGCTCGGGCTGCCGGTGCGCGGGCTGGCCCGCACACCCGATGGCTGGCGGCTGGAGCTGGGGAGCTCGAGCCATCCAGAGCAGCTCGACGTCGACGCTGTGGTGCTCGCTGTGCCAGCCCCCGCCTTGCGGCGGCTCCTGGTTGACCCGCTGCCCGCGGCCTCGGCCGCCGCGGGCCGAGTGGAGGTCGCGTCCTCGGCGGTAGTCGGGCTCGCGCTGCCGCTGGCCGCTGCGCAGGCCCTCCCGGTGGCGTCCGGCGTGCTGGTGGCCGCCGGTGAGTCGCTGTCGGTCAAGGCGTTCACCTTCTCCGGGCGCAAGTGGGCGCATGCTTCGTCGGATGAGGTGCTGCTGGTCCGGGGCTCGCTGGGCCGCCACGGTGAGACCCGGGTGCTGCAGCGTGACGACGCCGAGTTGGTGGACGCCGTGCGAGCGGATCTCGCCACGGTCACCGGAATCACGGCCGTGCCGGTGGACGCTGTGGTGGCCCGCTGGGGCGGCGGGTTGCCCCAGTACGCGCCCGGGCATCTCGACGCCGTCGCCGCTCTGGAGCGCGAAGTTGACGGGGTGCCAGGACTGGCGGTGGCCGGCGCCACCCTGCACGGAGTGGGCGTGCCGGCATGCATCGGCACCGCCGACGTCGCGGCCCGCCGGATCTCCGCGTATCTCAGCAACTCTGGGCGGCCTCGGGCGTTGGCTGCGGCGCCCAGCGGTGTTCAGGCACACGGTGGGACGATGGGGTCATGAGCCGCCTGGACTACGCCGCGCTGAACTCCACCATCCGCTACACCATGTGGTCGGTCTTCCGGGTCGAGCCCGGCCGGTTGCCCGCCGACCGCGGTGACGCTACCAGCGAGGCGCAGCACTACCTGGAGGCGCTGGAGGGCAAGGGCGTCGCGGTGCGCGGGGTCTACGACCTCGCTGGCCTGCGCGCCGACGCGGACTGGATGATCTGGTGGCACGCCGAGGAGATCGAGGCGCTCCAGGCCAGCTACGCCGACCTGCGCCGGGCCACCGCGCTGGGCCGGGCCAGCGTGCCGGTGTGGTCGACCGTGGCGCTGCACCGCCCCGCGGAGTTCAACAAGAGCCACGTGCCGGCGTTCCTGGCCGGGGAGGAGCCCCGGCGCTATGTCTGCGTCTACCCCTTCGTGCGCTCCTACGAGTGGTACCTGCTGCCCGACACCGAGCGCCGCGAGCTGCTCGCCGAGCACGGCATGCAGGCCCGGGACTATCCCGACGTGCGAGCCAACACGGTCGCCTCCTTCGCACTGGGCGACTACGAGTGGATCCTCGCGTTCGAGGCCGATGAGCTGCACCGCATCGTCGACCTGATGCGCGCGCTGCGGGCCAGCCGGGCCCGCCGTCACGTCCGCGAGGAGGTGCCGTTCTTCACCGGTCCCCGAGTGCCTGTCGCCGAGCTGGTGGCCACCCTGCCTTAACTGCTGGGCCCTGCCTAACCGCTGGGTGGAGCCTCGTCGGGCACCAGCCGCAGCGAGATTGAGTTGATGCAGTAGCGCTGATCGGTGGGAGTGTCGTAGCCCTCGCCCTCGAAGACGTGGCCTAGATGGCTGTGGCAGGTGGCGCAGAGCACCTCGACGCGCGTGGCGAACATGCTGCGGTCCTCGCGCAGCAACACCGCGTCACCAGCCAGCGGGGTGAAGAACGA